>NZ_JBHZQU010000022.1:0-51249 GCF_042867205.1 Sphingomonas sp. NCPPB 2930
CCAGCTCCGACTAAGCCTTTGCTCTCGCAAAGGCCAAGTCTGCGCAACCCTCTCCCCTCTGCGAGGGGCGAGGGAAGAAGACGCATTCTGAACGTCGATTCGACCTAACACTTGAAAACGCGAACACCCTTCTGGGAAGGGGGCGGGCGCCCAGATTTCAGTCCCGCAGCGCGCGTTCGCCCTCGAACATGTAGTCGCGCGTGACCGGCACCGACAGGCGGCCGCGCGTCAGCTGGACCTGATAGTTGCACAGGCCCCCGTTGCGGAACGCCGCGCCCGCGCCCGCCAGGTAGAAGAGCCACATGCGGTAGAAACGCTCGTCATACAGATCGACGATCCGGTCCTTCGCCGCCACCGTCCGCTCGTACCAGATGTCGAGCGTCCAGCCATAATGACAGCGCAGCACCTCCACATCGGTCAGGAACATGCGCATCCCCTCCTGCGCGCGCACGATCTCGGACAGGGCCGGATTATAGCCGCCGGGGAAGATATATTTGGTCGTCCAGTCGTCGGTGACGCCCGGTCCGCTCAAGCGCCCGATGGTGTGGAGCAGCATCACCCCGTCCTCGGTCAGCAGGTCGCGGCACTTGCGGAAGAAAGTCAGGTATTGCGGCGGGCCGACATGCTCGAACATGCCGACCGAGACGATGCGGTCGAACCGCCCCTCCACCCGGCGATAGTCGATCAGCTCGAACTTCACCTTGTCCGACACGCCCAGCGCCTCGGCGCGCGCGCGCGCGACCTTCAGCTGTTCCTCGGACAAGGTGACGCCCAGCACCTCGGCGCCGCATTTCTGGTGCAGGTACAACGCCATGCCGCCCCAGCCGCAGCCGATGTCGAGGACCTTCATCCCCGGCTCGATCGCCAGCTTGGCGGCGATATGCGCCTTCTTGTCGCGCTGGGCCCGCTCCAGGTCGTTCTGCGGGTCGGTGAAATAGGCGCAGCTATATTGCTTGTCGGTGTCGAGGAAGAGCTCGTACAGCGTGCCCGACAGGTCATAATGATGCGCGACGTTCTTCTTCGACCGCCGCTCCATATTGATCCGGTCGACCCGGTGCTTGACCGCGCCTGCCGCCCGCACCAGCCAGGACGGGTTGAGATTGGCCCGGCCCGCTTCCCATTTGTCGTTGGCGGTCAGCAGTTCGACCAGGTCGCGGACATCGCCCTTCTCGACCAGCAGGCGACCGTCCATGAAACATTCGCCCGCCGCCAGCGCGGGGTTGCGGACGATCTGCCCCGCCACCCGCGAGTCCGTGAAGCGGATCGCGACGTCGGGATAACCGGGATCGGGCGTACCGAATTCGCGGACGGTGCCGTCATGATGGGTGAGGGACAGGCGGCCCTTGCGGACCGCGCGCGACAGAAAGAGATCGATCAGCGCCATATGGCACCGACTAGTGCCTTAAATTCCGGCGTACCAGTCATAATCGACATGGTCTTCCCAATAGCCGCCCTTGCCCAAACCTATGTTGGACAGGTTTTCGACCGCATCGACCGCCATGAGATATTTGGCGTGCTTGTAGCCCAGCTGCCGCTCGACCCGCAGGCGCAAGGGCGCGCCGTGCCCGACGTCCAGCATCCGCCCGTTCATGCCCCAGGCCAGGATGGTCTGCGGGTGAAAGGCGTCGATCAGGTCGAGCGATTCGTAATAGGGCTGGCCGCCATAGAGATCGGCGCAGGTGAAGACGACGTAGCGCGCCCGGTCGCTGATATTCGCCGCCTTCAGCACATTGCCCAGCATCGGCCCCATCCACTCGCCGATCGCGCTCCAGCCCTCGACGCAATCATGGCGGGTGATCTGGCGGCGGGCCGGAAACTCGCCGATCTGGCGCAGCGAGAGCGAGAGGGGGGTGCCGACCAGTCCGCCGACCTTCAGCCGCCAGTCCTGAAAGCGATTCGCCACCAGCGCGGCATATTCGGGCGTCCCCGGATCGCGCGTGCCGTTGGTGCGGAAATAGGGCGACATCTGGTCGCGGCGATATTCCGGCGCCAGCGCGCCCCGGTCCATCAGCGCCCGCTGCAACCCCTTTTGCATATCCTCGCCCGCGAACAGGATCTTGCGCGCGGTCGGCTGCTCGATGATCCGGTCGCATCCGGCCAGCAACAGCCCGGCCCCGCCGGTCAGGATCGCCCGGCGACGAATCAGTGCGCTCATTCGGGAACCCTCCAGTGGCCGGTAATCATCGAACGCATCTCGTTGCCCGCACCTGCCAGGATGACCAGCACGAGATGGACGATGGTGAACAGCGCCAGCACGCTGGCGGTGATGAAATGGATCGAGCGCGCCGATTGCCGCCCTCCCAATATCTCCAGCACCCAGGGCCAGGCGGCGTTCATGCCCGGCGACAGTGCGATCCCGGTCAGGATGGCGAGCGGCAATGCGACGAACAGGACCAGCACATAGCTGAGCTTCTGGAACAGGTTGTACGCGCGGGGGTCCTTTTCGTCATGAAAGCGAAAGGCCAGGTGCCGCCCCAGGTCCGCCCGGATCGCGGCGGCGCGTAGCTCGCGCGCCCGGATGCGCAGGTCGCGCTGGAAATGCCGGGTCGCCAGCCCCCCGATCATATAGACGAGGAGTCCGAACCCCAGCACCAGCGCGAAGAACAGGTGCCAGCGGCGCGAGATCGCCAGGTTGTAGCGCGCGGGAATCGTGATCCAGCCGGGGAAATGCGGCAGGCTGGCCCAGGCGTGATCGAAATTCGCGCCATAGCGTCCCCAATAGAGCCGGGGATGCGCGTTGGAGATGCCCAGCCCCGATCCCAGCAGGATCAGCACCGCGACCGCATTGACCCAGTGCCAGACCCGCGTCACCCATCCATGACGACGGATGACGGTTCCGGGCCCCTTCCGGGGTCTTTCCGGCTCGGTCGGCGTTCCGGCTTCCATTCGCACTCCCTTTCGGTGACCATCCATGATCGACAACTGGCATTTCTACGAACCCGTCAACGGCCATGGGCTGGCCCATGATCCCCTGAACGCGATCGTCGCCCCCCGGCCCATCGGCTGGATCGGCAGCCGCTCGTCGGCGGGGGTCAACAATCTGGCACCCTACAGCTTTTTCAACGTCTTCAACTACCGTCCGCCGCTGATCGGCTTTTCGTCGCAGGGGTGGAAGGACTCGGTCGCCAATATCGCGGAGACCAAGGTCTTCACCTGGAACCTGGCCACCATGACGCTGGCCGATGCGATGAATGCCAGTGCATCGCATGTCCCGGCGGAGGTGGACGAATTCGCGCTGGCGGGCGTGGCGGCGGAGGACGGGCGGCTGGTCGCCGCACCGCGCGTCGCCCAGAGCCCGGTGTCGTTCGAATGCCGCCTGACCCAGCTCGTCCGGCTGGAGACCAAGGAAGGGCGCGCGCTCGACCAGTGGCTGGTCATCGGCGAGGCGGTGGGCATCCATATCGCCGCCGATCTGATCGAAAACGGAATCTACCAGACCGCCCGCGCCCGCCCGATCCTGCGCGGCGGCGGCCCGGTCGATTATTTCGAGGTGACCGAGGCGGCCCGCTTCGAGATGCGGCGGCCCGACTAAGGCGGATCGATATTCGGCGATGCCAGTCCGTCCCTCGCCCCTCGCAAAGGGGAGAGGGTTGCGCAGACTTGGTCTTTGCGAAAGCAAAGGCCTAGTCGGAGCTGGGTGAGGGGTGGCGCTCGCTTAGCGAGCGCGCGAGCCTTTAGGCTCGCTCAACCCCTCACCCGAGCTGCGCTAGCCAGCAGGCTGGCAAGCTTCGCTAACCCTCTCCCCTGTCCAGGGGAGAGGGAAGAAGGCTGGCTGCACCGCGACTGGCTTCACCATCGACCCGCAGGGGAGGCGGCCGGCGCGGCCATTAAACGTTGATTTAGATTATAGAGCCCAAAATGCCTGCCCAATGGGAGGCATGCGATGATTCGATAATATGCTGGTGCGATGGCGCGGGATGACCGGGGGTGGGTCGATCCTGGCGCGAACTCTATTTCTCACCGCATGTTCCTTGCGGCGGTCCGGGCCGGGGTGGGGCTCGACCAGGGCAGGGCGCCATGCGGTCCCGATTGTGTCGAGGCACCCCTTATGCTGTCCGAATGGCTGCACATGCGCGAAGAATTGACGCGCGTTATGACCCAACATCGCGCCCTGTGCGGCGCGTCCGCGCCCGATCCCGTTGCGCTGAGTCGCAACCGCTGGCTGATCTCCAATGTCAGTCGCCAGCGTGCGACCTGGCTGACCGGCACGGCGCTGCCCGCCGCCGAGCGGCTGGCTCATACGCCCGGCGGTGCTGGCTGGCTGGCCTTGCAGGCGCATATCCCCGCCTATCGCCAGCGCATCTCGGGCTTCGTATCGCGCTGGCCGATCGAGGCGATCGTCAAGGACTGGGTCGGCTATCGCCACGCCACCGCCGAGATACGCTTCGAGATCGCGCAGTGGCTCCGCAAGGAAGAGGCCGCGATGCGGGCGCTGGTGGCGGAGATGGAGTCGATGCCCGCCGCGCTGCCGCTCAAAGCCGGTCAGGCATAGCCGCGCCAGAAGAACACCGCCGTCGTCACCGTCGTCAGGAGCAGCGTCCAGCCACGGATCAGGCCGGGGGGCAGCTTGCGCCCGATCAGCGCACCGCTCCACCCGCCCGCTATCCCGCCCGCCAGCATCGGCAGGCACTGGGCCCAGGCGACCATGCCGGTGACGACGAACACCAGCGTGGCGGCCGCGTTGGCGGTCGCCAGCATCAGCGTGCGCGGCGCGGCCAGTTGCGCCGGGCTGCGGCCCGACAACAGGCCCCAGGCGGCGGTCAGCATCATGCCGATGCCGCCGCCGAAATAGCCGCCGTAAATGCCCAGCACCGCCTGCGCGCCGATCAGCGCGCGGGGGCCGGGCCGGGCGATGCGCGCCAGCCAGTCCGAGGCATGGCGCCCGGCGGCGATGGCGATCGTCGCGGTCAGCAACAGCCATGGCACGATCAGGTCGAAGGCGCGCGGCGGCGTCAGGAACAGCAGCACGCTGCCCAGCAGCGCGAAGCAGAAGGTGATCGCCGCCATCCGGCGCATCGACACGCCCATCACCGGCTCCAGCCCATGGCGATAGGCCCAGACGCTGGCCATCGCGGCGGGTTGCAGCGCGACGTTGGAGGTGGCGTTGGCGATGGTGGAGGGCAGGCCGAGCGCGATCAGCGTCGGCATGGTCGAGAAACTGCCGCCACCCGCCAGCGCGTTCATCGCACCCCCGACAAAGCCCCCAGCGGCGGCGAGCGCGAGAAAGGTCCAGTCGATCATCGGGGCGGGTAACGCATGGTGCGGGGCTTCCGTGCCTCAACCGAGGGCGGGCGGCAAGCAATTGGGCATCCCTCCCCTGCAAGGGGAGGGGGACCATGCGCCGCATGGCGGAGGGGAGTGGCAGGTCAAACCCGCCCCGCGGGTTTGAGGATTGCCGGGGGCAATCCAGCGTGCCACTCCCTCTCGATAGCGGGACACCCCTCCGTCAGGCCTTCGGCCTGCCACCTCCCCTTGCAGGGGAGGAAAAGATCAGCCCAAAGCCGCGAACTTCTCTTCCGCCTCGCGGTCGAGCTGTGCGCGGCTCTTCTTCTCGGCGGCGGTCTTCAACTGGCCGCACGCCGCATCGATGTCGCGCCCGCGCGGGGTGCGCACCGGCGCGGAGATGCCGCCCTCGAACACGATGTCGGAGAAGCGGCGGATCCGCTCCGGGGTCGAGCATTCGTAATCGGCGCCGGGCCAGGGGTTGAACGGGATCAGGTTCACCTTGGCGGGCAGCTTATAGTGGCGGAGCAACCGGACCAGCTCGTGCGCATCGGCGTCCGAGTCGTTCTTGTCCTTCAGCATCACATATTCGAACGTGATGCGCCGGGCGTTGTTGGCGCCCGGATAGTCGGCACACGCCTGAAGCAGTTCCTCGATGCCGTATTTCTTGTTGAGCGGCACGATCTCGTCGCGCACGTCCTTGGTCACGGCGTGGAGCGAGACGGCCAGGTTCACGCCGATCTCTTCGCCCGCGCGCGCCATCATCGGGACGACGCCGCTGGTCGACAGGGTGATGCGACGCTTGGACAGCGCCAGGCCGTCGCCGTCCATCACCAGCTTCAGCGCATCGCGCACCGCATCGAAATTATAGAGCGGCTCGCCCATGCCCATCATCACGATGTTGGTCAGCATGCGGCCCTCGGGCTGGCTGGGCCATTCGCCCAGCGAGTCGCGCGCCAGCATCACCTGCCCGACGATCTCGCCCGCGGTCAGGTTGCGGACCAGGCGCATCGTGCCGGTGTGGCAGAAACGGCAGTTGAGCGTGCAGCCGACCTGGCTCGACACGCACAGCGTACCCCGATCCGCATCGGGGATGAACACCATCTCGTAATCCTGCCCGTCGGGCGAACGGAGCAGCCATTTGCGCGTGCCGTCGCTCGACACCTGCGCCTCGACCACGTCGGGACGGCCGATGACGAAGCGTTCCTCCAGCCAGGGATGCTGTGCCTTGGCGATGTCGGTCATGTCGGCGAAGCGGGTCGCGCCGCGATTGTAGAGCCAGTGCCAGATCTGCTTGGAGCGCAGCTTGGCCTGTTTCAGCTCCATGCCGCCGGACAGCAGCGCCTCGCGCAACTGGTCCTTGGTCAGCCCGATCAGGTCGGCTCGGCCATCGGGGCGCGGTTGCACGCCGCGCGGCACGGGCACGGGATCGATGTGCCCGGGGATGGGCATGGGGGCGGCCGAAACTGTCTGCATCGCGTGGCCATAGCGCAAAATCGCATCCATTTCCACTGGTACGAGGACGCGCCCGATGGATGGCTAAGGACGCGTCACGCAGGACAGAGTCGCGGCATCGATCGCCGCCGCCGCGCCCGCCAGCGCATAGGTGTCGGCAAAGGGGCGGCGGCCGGGATCGACCGCCGAGACGCTCATGCTGCGCCCTGACCGCATCGCCATGACCAGCGCATGGTCGGTCGCGGCATCGGGCGCCCAGAGCAGCCGGTCGGTGCCGACCAGCGGAAAGCGCCGCTCGCCGATCGACAGCGTCACCGGCGTCTCGCGGTCGCGCGGCAGGCTGAGCCGCAGCGCGAAGGAGGCGCGGAGGCGCTTGGCGGGCCAGGTGCCGACGCTGGCGAAACCGCCCGTCCGTCCGTTGGCCAGCACCGGCCGGGCGATGGCATAGCAGCGACCCGGATCGCGAAACGCGCCCCAGCCCTTGTAGATGCCGATCGTCTCGCGCGCGGAGGCGGGCATGGCGGCGAGCAGCAGGATCAGCGCCAGCCGTCTCATGCCGAAGGCCGGTGGACCAGCGTCTCGCGCGCCCGCTCGATCATCACGATCGATCCCTGCGGCAAGCGCTCGGCGACCGGCACGCCGCAATGCACGTCGTCGGCCAGGCCCAGCAGCAGCCCGCGCAGCACCCGGCTGGACAGGCCGTGCATCAGGATCAGGCGATCGCCGTCATGGTCGTGCGTATCGGCCATCCATCGCCCCAGCCGTTGGGCCATCGCCGCATAGGTCTCGCCATCGGGGGCGCCCACCGCCATGCCGTGCGGATGGACGACGGGGCCATGGATCGCGGTCAGCTCGGCCAGGGTGCGGCCGCCCCAGCTGCCGAACCCCAGTTCGATCAGCCGGACATCCTGATGCGTCCGGTGCCAGTCCAGCCCCAGATGCTCGGCGATGACCGCCAGCGTCTGCAACGCGCGGCCGGCGGGCGAGGACCAGAGGGTCAGCGCGGGACCTTCGCCCACGGGACCTTCGCCCAACCGTTCGCGCAGCATCGCGCCGATCGCCTCGGCCTGGGCAAAGCCCTTGCGGGTCAGCGGGGTGTGCAGGTCGACCCGGTCGCCCTGGATGCGTCCAATCCGGTTGAAGACGGTTTCGCCATGCCGGGCGATATAGTCGCGGCCGCGTCGGGCGGGCAGGGCATCGGGGGTCGCCATGGCCGCATCCCTGTCGCGGCTGTTGCGCGTATGCAACGCTTTTTCCTGTTTAGCTGAGGTTCATGCAACGCAGGCGCTTTCCCGTCATTGAGCGTGCGACCGCCACCTGTAACGGCGGCCTGTACAGTAACGGAGTAAGTTATGCGTAAGCTCATGCTCGCCGCCCTGGCGACCTCGGCCGCCATCGCCGCCGCGGCCCCCGCCGCCGCCCAGACGACCACGGGCCAGCCCTTCACGGGTTTCCGCGTCGAAGGGCTGATCGGCTATGACAGCCTGAACGACCGTCAGGGACAGGACAAGAGTTCGAGCGACGGCGTGCTCTACGGCGCCGGCATCGGCTATGACATTCCGGCGGGCCCGGTGATCCTGGGTGCCGAGGGCGAGATTTCGGGCAGCAGCTCGGACACGCGCAGCAACGGCATCCGCGTCGCGGGCGACGAATTCCGCCTGGGCGCGGGACGCGATCTCTATGCCGGTGCGCGCGTCGGCTATGTGATCTCGCCGGTCGCGCTGGGCTATCTGAAGGCCGGTTACACCAACGCCAAGTTCGATGCGCGCTACACCACGGCGGGCGTCACCACCGTCAATTCGCAGGAAGTCGGCGGCTATCGCCTGGGCGCGGGCCTGGAATATGCGATCAGCCCGAACACCTTCGTGAAGGGCGAATATCGCTACTCGCATTATGACGAGCTGGACGGCGTCGGCATCAACCCGAACCGCCACCAGTTGATGGCCGGGCTGGGCCTGCGTTTCTAAAGGATCGCGGGTTTTCCACATTAACGGTGGTTTTACCCCAATGTTGGAGGGGTCGGAGCCTTGCTCCGGCCCCTTCTTCGCGGGTAGGAACCAAGGCCATTTATCACTATCGGAATCGGACCATGCGGTCGTTCCGGCGGGGGATTTCGAGATGAAGGCGACGATCGAACGCGCAACGCTGCTCAAGGGATTGAGCCATGTCCAGTCGGTGGTGGAGCGGCGGAACACGATTCCGATCCTCTCCAACGTGCTGCTGGAGGCGACGGCCGAGGGCCAGCTGCGCATGATGGCGACCGACCTCGACCTCCAGATCAACGACAGCGTCGCCGCCGCCGTCGACCAGCCGGGTTCGACCACCGTGTCGGCGCACACGCTGTTCGACATCGCGCGCAAGCTGCCCGAGGGCGCGCAGGTCCAGCTGACCGCCGCCGAGGGGCGCATGACCATCGTCGCGGGCCGCGCGCGCTTCTCGCTGGGCACCCTGCCGCGCGACGACTTCCCGGTGATCGCCGAGGGCGAACTGCCCACCCAGTTCGAGCTGTCGGTCGAACTCCTCAAGCAGATCATCGACAAGACCCGCTTCGCCATCTCGACCGAAGAGACGCGCTATTATCTGAACGGCATCTTCCTGCACGTCGCCGAGGATAACGGCGCCCCCGTGCTGAAGGCCGCCGCGACCGACGGCCACCGCCTGGCGCGCGTCACCATCGAGCGTCCGCAGGGCGCCGAGGGGATGCCCGACGTGATCGTGCCCCGCAAATGCGTCGCCGAGCTGCGCAAGCTGCTCGACGAGGTGGACGGCTCGGTCGGCGTGTCGCTGTCGGGCACCAAGATCCGCTTCGACCTGGGCCAGGCGATCCTGACCTCCAAGCTGATCGACGGCACCTTCCCCGATTACAGCCGCGTCATCCCGACCGCCAACGACAAGATCCTGAAGCTGGATCCCAAGGCGTTCATGCAGGGCGTCGACCGCGTCTCGACCATCGCGACGGAGAAGACCCGGGCGGTGAAGATGGCGCTGGACCGCGACCGGATCACCCTGTCGGTGACCAGCCCCGAAAACGGCACCGCATCGGAAGAGGTGCCGGGCGAATATACCGCGCCGGGCTTCGAGATCGGTTTCAACAGCCGCTACCTCCTCGACATCCTGGCGCAGATCGACAGCGACCTGGTCGAAGTCCACCTGGCCGACGCCGCCGCGCCGACCCTGATCCGCGAGAATGACAAGGCGCCTGCGCTCTACGTGCTGATGCCGATGCGGGTGTAGACGGCCATAATTGAGAAGTGTAAAGTTGCCACGCCTTGGACAATCGTGGAATAGACCATTCCTGATAGCGTAGAATGTAAAGTTCCTGTGGAAATAGACGGCCATAATTGGCTTTTGTAAACTTAGGCGTGGCGACGGCACCTTTTCTACTGTCCAGGGTTGATGGTTACCATGTCCGACCATCACCCTTCCCTGCACCGTAGCGTCATCCGGGAGTGCCGGTACGACGACGGCGAGCGCGTCCCGCAGCTTGTCGATGCTGCTGGTGTTCCAGACGCTCGTGTATCGGCTTACGTCACGACATGGTTGCGTCCCCAAGGACGTGCCTACGCTACGATGGAGAACCACGTCCGGGGCATTGCCCGGGGTGTCGCATTCATTGCGGAGTCGCATATCGACATCGATCGGCGCCTTGCCACCACCGGCATGATCTTTGATCGCCTCGAGCTCGACAAGCTCGCAAGGGCCTGTGAGGAGCGGCTTGACGGTAAGGGACAGATAGGAGCGGCTGTGGCGGGAAGCTATTTCACCGCCTTCATGGATTATCTCTATTGGCTTCAGGAGCCGTTCCAGCAGCGAGCGGACAAGCAGACCCGAGGTCTGCTTGTGGACGAAAGGAGGGACTTCGATCGGCTGGTCGAGGAGCGGCGTCCCCGGGAAACAGGTCCTGCAGCGAACAGCAGCATACGTAAGGGACTCACGCCCGCGCAGCGGGAACTCTTCTTGGAGGTGATCCACCCTGACCACGCGCAGAACCCATTCACGCCGAAGCTGCGGATCCGTAATTATGCCATCCTTATGCTCGCGTACTATCTCGGTCCTAGAGCGGGCGAGACGCTGAGCCTGAAGCGCCCGCAATTCGACGATCGGAGCGCCGACAGGACCGTCACGATTGAGCGTCGCCCATTCGATGCCGAGGACCCGCGATCGGAACCTGCCTTGGTGAAGACGCTCGGCCGCACGATCCCGTTGATGGACCAAGTGGCAGATTCGCTTGCCGCATGGATGCGGCACAGGGACGGAAAGACGAAGGGCAGGGCGAATTTTCCGGCTTCGGCCCGGCGAACCGGCTTCATATTCATTTCGACCGGCGGGACCCCCCTGTCGGGCCGTCGTCTGCGTGACATCTATGCGACGCTCGGCGCATCGTTCCCCCAGCTGGCGAACATCACTCAGCACGTTCTCCGTGCTGACGACAGCGAACGATGGGTGGAACTCGACAAGGCAGAGAATAGGGACAAGGTCGAGAGCGATCGGGCTCACAGGGAAAAGAAGGGCTGGTCGCAGAGGTCGAGAATGATTGAGCACTATGCAGGCTTCATGTTGAGCCAACAGACCCAAGCCTTCATTCGCCGGTCGAATGATAGCTTGATAGCGGCCAAGCGTTGAGACCCACCTATTGGATACCCCGACAATGATTATCGGCCCTCACGGCTAATCGGCGGGAGCGATGTCGGCAGACTTCGAACATCGATTCCCTTGAGGTGCAGATGAGCGAAGATGGCGTTCCATCGGCGATCATACTCGGCAATGGTCTTCCGTAGGATTTCATTTTCCTCCTTGAGCAGACGATTGCTCCGATCGGCGGGACTTTCAACATCGTCACCCTTCTTGCATCGCCCTGTCCTTCTAGATTCGCGGAAGGATTTGAGTCGCTTGTGGTAGGAGTTTTCGATGCTTTTGTGGTCGCACAGCGCCTGTCTCGTAAAGTCGCGGCCTGTGATCTCCTTGGCGATCTCGACGACGATCGCCCACGTTGGTCGAGTAGTGGCGGACAGTCGGTCGACCGCGCTACGGATGCGCGACACCTCGACCTTCGACAGAGGCGTTCCGCTCACCTTGATCTACCAGCGGTTGGGCTAGGCTTGGCAGCCGATGAGCCACTCGGCATGTGCACGATAGTGCCAGGGTCCAGATGCCCGTCGTGAACAGCCATGATGCGCTTCAGGCTGTCCCGCTCCCGTTCATGGGCGGCAACCCAACGGTCGGCACCCCATTCCTCGGCCGTCATCGCCTCACGCGCGATCGCGAGCTGCTCCTCGACGGCGGTCAAGCGCTGGGAAGTACGCTGCTGCGACTGCTCGTCACCCTTGATGACGCGTAGATCGCCGCATCCGGCGCAGGCACCATGCTTGGCGCAAGGATAAACATTCCAGGGGTGAACGCAGATCCCGAAGTCGGTCACATGGGCGGATGCCGTGGTGCTCGCGATAAAGTCGGCTCGGCGTATCGGATCGTTGATGCGGGCTACGGCGTCGGCGATCGGTCCTTCCGCCTTGCCGTCCTCCATGTACTTCCGCATGCGCCGGACGCGTTCCGACTGCAGCATGTGTTGATAGGCGGGGTTGTGACCGATGTCGGCACGGCCGAACCATCGCGCCACCTCCATCTCCGACAGTCCACCCTCCTCGGCGAGCGTGTTGAGCCAGTGTCGGAAGTCATGTGTATCTACCGACAGCTTGGCTCCGTTCGAGCCAGAGTACCCGAGGCGGTCGAAGATCGACTTCTGCGTCTTGCTCTTCAGTCCTCCAAGGAAGACATCGATCATGGCGTCGGTCACCAGCTGAGCTGTCCCTGGCGTGCCGGTCTTGTGGTGACGATGGACGAATCGGTGCGAAACCACGCACAGGCTATCGGCTATGTCCTGAACGCCCTCGCCGGCGCGAAGAATGTTTCCGGCAAGCGACCTGCCACGCAGATGAGCTTCCAAACCGAGCTTGCTGACCTCGAAACTTCGAGCACCTCTTGCCTTCGGCAGAGTGCTGGCGTGATTTTCGAGGTACTGATTGGCTAGGCTCTGAACTCGCTGCCGCGGCAACTCGGTCTTTCCGCGGCCGAGCTGGAGAACCAGTCCAAGTTCGTACGTCGACAGCACGGAGTCCGCTGGAAGGCTGTCCCAGGGCTCGCCGAGTAGCGTACGGCCAGGATGACGACGCTGGTACGATGCCACTGCTCGATGGGGATCCGTGATCCTGCGGATATCCGCTAGGGCTCGCCGCACGATTGGCTGCATGACGGTCGGGATCGGCTTCAGCCTGACCTCGAAATGACCCTCCTTTTCCGGCCAATATCGAAGCGCCATGCGGACCAGCGGGGCGCCTGTGCGGTCAAGCAGCTGGATGCCGTCTTCATCCAGCGCGGCCTCTTCCACTAGGCAGTCGTTCGGAAGGGTCAGCGCCTCGTTGATTCGGAAGCCCGCGCAGACAAGCAGGTCGACGATCCGGACCAGCAGCAGATCGCGATCGTCGAGATCGGTCCGCAACGAGAGATCGGCGATCGCGTCCAGCACGTCGGGCGAGGGCATGTGGTCGTTGCGCAGTCGATCTTCGTCGGGTGCCACCGCGCGGCGGTCGTTATACGACACTGGAGGACACTTCCAGGAAAGCGCCAGCGGTACGATGCCGTCCCGCACGAGCAGGTTCGCTATGAATATCAGCTTCGTTCTGATGTTCTTGTATCCGGCGCCCATGCTCTCTGACGCTCGGACGGCGGCACGCTCGAGGTGGCCTGCGGTGACGAGGGTCACGTCGGCGTCGTCGCGGTCCGGCGAAAGCTGCAGGAATAGGAACGAGGCGGCCCTGATCACCTGCTGGAGGTTCGAGGCTGCGTACCCGCCGACTTCCTTCTGCTCATATCGGCAGACGAGAGCCTTGACGAAATCCATGTAGCGGGGCGGAAAGGGCGCTGCGAGGTTGCCCTTGGTCGATGGGTCGATGGTGAAGCACAGGCCGCCGTCACCCGCTGACGAGGCTCTGCTCTTTCGTCGCAGATCCCAACGGGGGCTGTCCCAGCTTTCTGCCTTGAGTACGTTCGCCTGCTTTGCCTTCTTGATCAGACGAGACAGGTTCTCGCTGCAGCTACGCTCCGCCGCGCTGGCGAACGGGCGAACCACGGCGACGGAGGAGCGCCTGGAAATGTGCGGATTGGACGTGTCGCTCATTCGCGAGCATCCTTCATTTCCGCACACCGCCTGATGATCGCTTTCGTATTAGCGATCGCGCGGTCGTTGATCTGGGTCCAGCGAGGGTCGTCGCCGTTCGCGAGCCTCCGCTCACGCTGTAGGAGAAGGTCGTCAAGGACCGCCTGATGGTCCGCATCTACGAAGGGAATGAAGACCCGGCAATCATAGCAGGCCGTGGGCGCATGCTTCTCGCAGTCGCCCAGTTCGCCGCACGACCCGACGGCGCGCATCGCGTTCATCGTGGGGCTCACATGGGAAATGCGACGTAGCGGACGTCCCGTTCCGCTAGCATCAGCCTCGTCCAGCGCAATCCGACCCATGAACGCATCCGCTACCGGGCTTAGGAAGCTGTCGACCGCCTTGTCGATCTGCTCCACCGCATCCAGCCGGGCGTTGAAGTACACCATGACATAATGGAGCGAGCTATGGTCGAGCGCATCCGCAACATCACGTGGAGCGGCACCATCGGCCACCAGTCTTGCAGCGAAAGTGTAACGAAGACGCCTGGGGGTCAGGCGAAGCCGGCTTCCGTTGGACGCCTTGAGGTCGAGAAGCTCCGCGACTTCCTTGAGAACCATACCGGGCCAGTTGGCCTCAACCCGGAAGGCACTGGCGTCGAAGGCGCCGTGAAGCAGATCTTCCCGTGCCTTGGGGGCACGAAAGAGGGGCCAATCGAACCGCTGACGGTCGATTTTGTCGCGGTATAGAGCTTGGTGGCGGTTGTCAGTAACTAGCTGGTCCAGGACGTCGCCGACCACCGGGGGCACCTGCCTCGTTCTGAACTGATCTCGCTCCCCCCTGGTGCGCTTCTTGATGCGCGGAACCTGCACCTGATAAATGGGCTCGCCATCGGGCACGTCGACGACGGAACAGTCGCTCTCATGGATAAGCCGCAGATTCTTGCTGTTGCAGCCGAAGCAGATGAATAGCCAAGTCACCGCCAGGTGAGTGGTGGGGATCAGGCGACGCTCCGTCGCGTCCCGGAGCTTCACCAGCAGAGCGTCCATTTCACGACGTGGTATCGGGCCCGATTGCGGGTCGTTGGACAAGACAGCCTGGCCTATCGGATTGTTGCCAATGACCATTTCGTCGAGTTCAGCGGCTACATCATCATCGAAACCGTCAATCCCGAGATCGTTCGCCATAAGGTACATGCGTACGAACGCGCCGATGTAGTTGGGCTTTATGTGCTTGGCGACTGTCAGATCCACTGCGTCGCTGAAAGCCTCCAGGACGCCTCGGTCCAGATGGCCCAGTCGCTCCATCGAACTATGCACGGCGCTTTGAACGCCTGCCTCGCCCAGAGGTCGAAGCATCGCCCGCTGACTGGCGACATAGGAAGCAGAGTTCACGCGAAGATGATGCTCAAGAAAGGCCCTTACACCCTCGTCTATGAGGTCGTGATATGCGAAGATCTCCAGATCCACCACGTGATCGGGGGAAATACGCCACGAAGATTCAGTGACATTAAACTCTACGCCAGCCTTGCTACGGACGAAGCGGGCGGGGTAGGGTGTCGATCTCGGTGAAGATGATGACTGGTCAGCAAGTCGCAGTTTCATCCGCGTGCATCTCCTGACGTGATTTGTCCTTGCGTCGCACTCGCGTGCGGCGACATCAGATAAGTTAAAGCGGCGACAAGGAGGGCGAGTGCCTGCCTCGTCGCCAGCAAAGTGCTTCGACCTACCCAATCCAATAGCAACGTAGGTCGAAGGACCAAATCAGGGCCACCAGTTCCTTCGGAGACCTAATCGCCCCTCTAAACGGAACGCAGGGTGAACGGTTCCGGGTGAGACCTCGTCCCATCCAGAAATCGCCTTCTCGGACTAGCAGCATGCTCCTTGACCCTACGAGGCTTACATGCGACGCAAATCTCCGCCGCTTTGCCTCGGGTGTGGTCTGGAGGACTTCCTCTAGGTCGGGTTCATCTTCAGTCTCCTAGCAGGTCTGAGAAACCCCGAAAGAAGCGGTCCGCGGGGCCGCCGCCGCTAACGGCGGCCCCGCACCTTCCCTCCGGTGTAAGTTCGATCACGCCGTCCTGCGCTTCGCGGTCTTGGGACCGCGGAACCTGACGACTTCGCCGTTCGCCTCCCTCCCAAGCAATGCCAGATCGACATCGCCAAGCGACCAGGTGGCATCATCGGGATGGTGGACGACCTCCCCCTTCGCCGCGAGCTTCCGCAGCAGCGGCGACACGCTTGTGCGCGGTATTGTCTCGCCGAATTGATCCTGCACCGCGTCAATTAGCCCGCGGACGCCGAGCGGACCTTGGGCCTGACTCATCGCTGTCATCAGCATTGCGCGATGCGTGGGACGCCTCTTCGTCGACCTCATGGGCACCACCCCGGAAGCCGGTGACCTAGCTGGAGCTAGTCCCAGCTTCTCCTCCGACAGCCTGATGAGCGCGTCCAGGCCAGCGCCCTGCAGGACGGCCTCGTTCAGCTGCCGCTGCAGGTCTGCCGCGCGCTCCGCCGTCTCGGCGCGCTGCCGATAGAGATCGTCGAGGTCGAAAGTGACCTGTCGGGACCGGTGCTTGTGCGATTCGCTCATGCCGTGACCATGACGATCGCACGATCATCCGTCAATCAGACTTTAGTGACCATATAATTTAATCCTCTAGAAGTCCGAGGGAAAGGAAGCCCGCCATGAAAAATGAAGACGAGCGTTCCGCGCTGATCGTCGCGGAAGCGAAGCGCATCATTGAGCTTACCGTCGAGATGAATGTTCGGCGCAAGGCGCTCGACGATCTCGACCTTCGCCGCAAGGAGACCGGCATCAGCCTGGCCAGGCTCGTGGGAGCCGACATAGGCGAAGGCGTCCCCTACGGTCGGCTCCCGATCAACACGGCACTGGCCATCATCGCACAGGCTGGCGACGATGGGATTTCGGCGAGCGACCTCGCGACCGAGGTGGATAAGACCACCGGCATTTCAGTCACAGCCGGAAAGATGGAAGCCGCGCTGAGCGCATTCCTCACGGCCGGGGACATCAGGCTGAGCGCTGGCATATATCGACCAGGTCTGGGACGCCCCAATCGACGGCAGGGCAAGGCGGCGATCGGCGCCCCTACCGATCGCCACATGGTTCTGGAGGTGCTCCGATCATCGCCAGTCCCCCTGGGAGTGTCGTCGATCGTGAAGGCGATCGAAGAACGCTTCCACCTGAAGGTTCCGCGTACCGTCGTGTCGCCACTGCTCGCCAAGATGCGTGACAGGGGCGGAGCCGTGATCCACGTCGGCCAGCAGTGGACCGTCCCGAAGGAAGGCATGGAGTCCTAAAATTTTTCCTTCACCCATGAGTCCAAACCGTTCCCTCTACGTTCTGCGTTTTCTGGATGAGACATCGATCCATCCTGAAACGACGGCGCCCGACTGCCGCGCCGCGAACGGAGTTCGACGACATGAGGAACATCGCACTCGAAGACCAGCTCGATGCGCTCGGCTCTAGGGGCAGCGGCCCCCTAAGCTGGTGGCGCACCCTCTCCTGCGAGGGCTTCCTTGTGGAAGCGAAGATCGTAGAGACTGCGGTCATCTCCATCATCTCGGTCAGCCGCTTGGCGCCGCCGGCGCTCATCGCCGAGCTCACGACTCTGGCCGGGGACGAGCTTGCCCCCACCTGGAATGATCTCGCGGCGGCATACTTCCAGCTCGACGGCATGATGCTCGGCCTGGCTTATGAGATTGGTGGCAGCTGCGCTGCGCTTTCCGCTCGTCAGGGCGACCCTCTTGGGTCGATCATGCTGCTCAAGGCGCTGAGCGAGCCCTTCGTCTCCCTCGACCCCGAATGCCGCATCTGGGTCGGCAGCACGTGGCTGGCGGAGCGCGGTGCGCTGCTCAACCAGACGACGCTGTCGAGCATCGACTGGTGGCAGTCCGCGCGTGGCCACCAGCAGCCCTTCGTTTCAGGAGAGGTTCAGTGGTAAGCGATCCGCTCTTCGTCTTCGGCATCGGCGTGGCCCTCGCGGGCTGCGGCTCGATCGGCACCACTTTCAACGCCTGTCGTGAAATCCTGACGATCCCTCAGGGTCCCGGGGCAATGAGCGCCACGGTGTTGCTCGCGGCCGTGATCTTCATGCTGCTAGTCGGCTGCGGCATCGTCGCCGGCGGGCTCTGGGTTGCCCTCGCCGTCGCGGGAGGGACCCATGGCTAAGCGCAAGAAGTTCGCTCCGGCGGCATCGACCAGAAGCGACGTCGTGATCGGCGGCCAGCGCATGGACATCGCCTATCATGAGCCGGCGATACAGCCGACCAACGCGGGACCGTGGCGCGTCGAGCCTGACAAGATCGCGTGGACCGACCGGGCGACTGGATACTGCTGCATCATCCGACGCGAACGCGGCGGGCATCTCGGCGCGTACGTCGGCCTGCCCAGGCGACATATGCTCTTTGGCTACGAGGCGGACGCCATTCCCCCGGATGTCGTCTCCGTCCCTGGTGGACTCGACTATGCAGCGCCCTGCGACCAGCGTGGCCCAGCGAGCAGATCGATCTGCCACGTCCGGGGCAACACCCACCATCATGACGACCTGTGGTGGGTCGGGACCGTCTGCAATCGCCTGACCGATCTGGTCCCTGACGACGCGAAGCACGCTGCAGAGGCGCAGCGTCTCGGCATCCGCCAGACTTATCGTGATGCGCAGACGCTGTACGGCATCTGCACCGATCTCGCTGCGGAACTAAAGGCCCTGGAGAGCGACCGATGATCCCCGGCGCTGACATCCAGCACGATCCGAGGCTCCCTTGGGGCCATTGGATGCGGACCGTAAAGCCCCGATATCAGGGCATCGTTATCGTCGACGAGCACGAGCAGGAATGGCGCACGCTGCGGGAGGCGCTCTGGCGCGGTCGCCTTCAGATGAGCACCGAGAATTCGAAGATCGTCGACGAGGGGCTAGAGCTGATCCTCGCGATCATGGCGTCGAAGATCGGCCCTATCGTGCCGTTCGGCGAAGACGTGGTCGGTCTGTATGGTGGCAATGACAAATTCTATCGGTGGCACACCTACTGGCTGCAGGCGGTAGGTCTGCTCAAGCCGGCCCCCGGTCCATTCGGCGCGGGCGCCACAAATGAAGGCGCATCAGTGGTGCGCCTGCTCCTCGCCACCCGTCCGCCCGAACTCGCCGCCATTCCGGTCGGGGCCGAAGCCCTTCAAGCCTTCGGTCCGCCGGACTCGCCCACGGAATGCGATCGCGACACCTACGAGGCGACTGACGGCCCCTGCGCAGCATACCCATACGCCATCGTGCGCGAGGACCGGTGGCGCCAGCATCGGATCGCGATGCTGCACCGCGATCCCGACGACGTGATCCCGATGGCGCGCACCACTTGGACCGTTACCTGCCCCGACCGCGCGACGCGAGATCGTCTGTATCACTGGCTCTACGGCCGCATGTACCGATGGAGCGCATGGGGCGAGATGGCGAAGAAGTCCGGATCGCAGGCGCTCACGCAGCATCTGCTCGCGCTGATCGCATCCGACCCTGCGTTCGGTCGTGGCGCTGATGAAAATCCCGCGCCCTCGGTCGCGATCGATCTCGACGCCCGCAGCTGACGCGCGCGGTTCGATGGACACGCCGCACTTCGACGACCGCCGCGACGCCATCGTCGCGGCGGTCACGCGCGTTCCAACCTCTCAGAACCGACTGCGGCCCGCCCTGGACACGATCCAGTTGCCAGTTATCCTCCTCGCCGCGCTCGTCGAGTGCGAAGTACCTCTCGCCAAGTTCGTCGAACGTATCCTGAAGCAATCGCTGTGGCAGGACGATGCGATCAGGTCGGTCGACCGTCGCGTCGTGATACAGGCCAGCCTGGCAGCGGATGGCCTGCGGTGCGTGATCCAGATGGGAGAAAAGGCCTTCTATCACTGTTCGACAAGCGTGCTGAACTTGGTCGACGTCGTGCTGCCAGCGACGGTCATGTCGGTCTCTAATCTCGATGCCTTCTTGATTCTCGGCCACCCGCTATTTCAGGGTAAGGACATCATTATACGCGGGATGAAACCTCTGGACTGTGTTGCACCGGCAATGGGCACGGCGATGCTTCTTCATATGCCGACCATCACGGTGTGGCTGCCGCACGCTCGATAGTGACGAACGCGCGGCGCCCTCTCTGCCTTAAAGCGCCGGCCTGCCACCCGTACCACGCCTCGACGCTTCCTGCTCGATCAGTGCCATCATCCTGCTCGATGTCCCCTCCGGTTGCGCCAGCGTGATCTGGCCGCCTTGCGATCCTACGTCGGCAGCGAGCCGGAACGCTTCACCGTGTCCCAGACATGCGGCTCGACCGCACCACATCGCATGCAGCCCCTCGCCATCGATGCCGTCGCTGTCCTTGGACGGCGCGCCGTACTTGCTGACCAGCAGTGTGCGCCAAGCTGCGGGATCCGTTCCCGCTGGCGGCAGATAGGCGACGTTGCGCACACGCGCGCCATCCGACCAGACGAACGTGCTGATCATCACCTTCCCGCCCTTGCCGTCGTCGAATTCGGCGCTGTCCAGGACGCTGCCGCCCTTCAGCGGTAGCCGCCCGCCCCAAAGATTGACTGCCTTGCGGACGCGATCCTCGAACGTGTCAGTCCGCGTCCGCCGCTTCACGATCAATCCGCGTTCCCTCATGACCCTTTCGACGTCCGCCTCGGTCATTCCGAGCCGGAAGCCAGCAAGGTCGAAGGTGGCGGGAGTTCCTTTGGCAGTCTGTGTCGCGGCGGCGTCCACGCCGATCTGACCGGCCACCACCGGCTGCGCCGCCATGAGGACAAGCGCCATCACATGCTTCATGATGCTTCCTTTTCAGATGTCGATTTCGCCCGATCGCCGCAGCGAGCGGATGCGCAGCTGCGCCACGCCGCCGATGACGATATATGCGATCAGGTAGGGCAGGCCGTGCTTTGCCAGCCCGATCTTCATCGCGACGGCCGTCAGCGCGGCGACGATGAACGGCACGGTGCGCATCGAGCACAGTACGGCGAACAGCATCCAGGACGCTGTCGGGCGGATAAGCGCGGCAATGGCGGTCGCCATCACGACGGCGAAGCCGAGCGGATCAGAATTGGTGAAGAGCGTCACGATCATGCCCGGAGCGATCAGAAAGATGCCACCGAGTATGAAGATCGGGACGAACGGTACGGTCTGGACCGGCACGCTCAGACCCCTTTGGTCAGCGTTGAACCCGTCGTGATGGCCGTCTTGACCAGCGTCTTCATGTATCCGGCTTGATTCCCAATCATCGTCGCCCTCCGAAGTGAAGGACACCACCTCAGTCGGCGGCATCCCGTGAAACGGGATGCCGGCCCCCTGAGCCGGGTGTTGGAAACCAGAACGAGCTGGCGCGGGCACCTTTAACCGGGTGGTCTGGACATACGTGTCCGCCACCCGGCCGAAGAAGCTCTTCGACCGTCATTGGTCTTTCGACCGACTCTCGTTCAGGGTTTCCACGCCCCGGCTCGGGAACCGCTTCCCGTGCATCGTGGAATATAGGTCACCAATTTCAGGATGGCGACGGATTTTTCGGATGGACCCGGACTTCTAAGGTTATGAGCGGCATGAATGGCGAAGTGGACCGGAAGTCGAGCCGAAATCATCGGCCGCGCGATCCGCAACCACGGCAACCGCTTCCATTGCAGTTGCTAATTGATACTCCAGCCGGTCAACGAATCGGCTTCGGCGATCGATCCCGATTTCGCCTGTCCGCGACGAACGGCTGCCCGTTTTCAACCTTGATAATCTCGAACAGCCCGGTGGCAGCGAAGAGCGCGGCGAAGTTTTTGACGCCATAGTTGCGAGGGTCGATCGACGCCTGTCGCTTAGCCGCGCTGCCAGCGGCGGACATCGCCGCCCAGCCGTCTTCATGGGCGGACGCCTCGATTGCACCGCGTAGGATCGTGACGAGCTTGGTGTCCTGCGATAGAGGTCGTCGACCCGCTGGCGGTTGATCGTCGATCATGTCCGGTATGGGAGTGGCATCGCTGCTGGCGACGGCGGACGATGCTTCCGCTGCAGCCGGTCGGTCGACGCCACCGTCCAGCGTATCTAGGTAGAGGAAAGTCGTGCAGGAGTTGACGAATGGCGACGGTGTCTTGCGCTCCCCAAACCCGTAAACCTCATGTCCATTCGCCTTCAGCTGCATCACAAGCGGGGTAAAATCGGCGTCGCTGGAGACGAGGCAGAATGCTTCCGGCTTCTGCGTGTACAGTAATTCCATTGCGTCAATGACGAGTGCGATGTCCGTGGCGTTCTTGCCCGCGGAATAGCTGAATTGTTGGATCGGCCTTATAGCGAAGTCGTGGAGCTTGTCCTTCCACCCCTTGAGGCCTGCACTTGCCCAGTCACCATAAGCGCGCCTGACGTTCGCCGTGCCGTACCTCGATAGCTCGGCAAGAATGGCTGCAATGTTCACGTGCGATACGTTATCTGCATCTATCAGCAGCGCAATTCGTCGATCCGGCGTCCTGAAGGACCCGTCTGCATCATGCGTCATGGGCGGAACCTTGCTCGATTTCAGTCTTCGCTCTGTCAGGGACCGCGCCGACAGGCGTACGGAATTTATCCACGACGCTCGCGATCTTGATCAATTCGTCTGACGTAGTGGCTGATAGCTCAGTGCCATCTGCAAGCCGAACGTGAACCTTGCGACCCGCACGGCCCTGCATCCAGATGTTAAGCACATCGAATGCTCTTTTCGTCAGGTAGAATGCAGCAGCTCCGGCAGGCCCAGCGGTAAAATAGAAATGGCCAATGTGATCAGCCGTTGTCGAGAATCGTGCTATTGGGGCGGGGCAGACCTGTACCTCTCTCCAAGCAGCTACAAGCGTATCATAATCTTTATTCCACTGGTCATCGCCGCGGCGCGGCTCGAGCATTATTTGATCGTACATTCAGTTCCCGCCCTCACTGGATATCAAGAAGCGAGGCTATGATCCGCGAGTGCGACCGTCAATCATCCCACTCAACCTAAGTGGCAGACCATTTTCACCTGGGCGTAGTTCACGAAGGGTAAGCATCACGTTCCCTGAGCCACGGTATCTTAACCTTTCGGAGGTGATGCTGTTCAATATCAAGGGGAGAGCACGGTGTATTCGCTACTCGAAGGAACGATGACCGAGGACGAGATTCAGCTCGTAATCGAGGGTGCGTTTAGCAAGCACGGCAGCATCACGGAGCGCGGCGGTGGCATGTGCGGTTCAGTATATTTCTTCGATCAAGGGGAGACTGTGCGGCCGCGATACGTCGTAGCCAAGGTGCCGAGAAGCCCGTCAGGTGATCGCGATGAGCGAAATCGCCGTTTCCTGCGTGAAATCAAGATACAGCATCAAACCTATTATCATCGGTTCGTCTGCTGGCCGTTCGACTATCAGATGGTACATGATACACCGGTGGCGCTGTTCCGGGCGTACGACGGTGACCTGGCGGAATGGATCCCACGGCCGGAATTCAGTCCCGTCAGTCGCCTCGCCGTTCTCGTGTATCTATGTTCCGCCCTCCGCCATTGCAGGTTGCGCGGCGTCGAGTGCCATCAGGACCTCAAGCCGCAGAACATTCTCATGAGCAAGTTCGTGACAGAGCTCCGCGATGCCGCAGTATCAGACGTCTTCGAGTTTCCACTTCTCGCCGACTTCGGACTCGCTAACGCCGGTCGCGATTTTCAGAATGCAGAGGGCGCACGCCCGTACATGGCGCCTGAACAGTGGCTTGATCGGATTGTGACGGCGGAGTCGGACATTTTCTCGCTGGGGGTAATCATATTCGAGGTGATGACGCGGGGCATGCATCCTTACGGAGGTGCGACGCATGAATGGTGGCCGGAACCTATGGAGGGGCGGTCGAGGAAGTGGCTGAGGCCAGAGACGTGGGAAAAGTGGGCGAAGGCGGGTAATCCAATCGTTTCCGCGTCTTTTCTGGTCGATGGCGTCGAGGAGATCGCTCGGCGATGCATGAGCCCAGTACCTGCCGATCGGCCAACGCTCGACGACATTCAGGCGAAGCTACTTGCCGCCCTTAGGGCCGTCGACGCTAGCGCCGCCGATCAGGCATCATTTCAGGCTTGCCATGCAGATCATGGTATCGAAGACGGCGCATGGCCCTACCGCGATGCCCGGCTCGAAGCGGTGAGCAGGGCGGTGGCCAAAGTTGAAGCAGCACATGCCCTCTTGAAGCGCAATGACAAAGCTGGGGGAACATCGACGATCTAGCGTCCCGCATTCCTCGAAGCAGCCTCGGGCGAATTCCAGGTCGACAACGCCGGCGGCGTCTCGAACTCGATATGAAACGCACCATCGCCGGTCCGGTCGTAGATGCCGCGACCGGTCATGGTCACCGTTGCACCTGTCGGTTCAACGCCGATGATAGTGATCATCGCATCGGATCCGATCCATACGTCTGGCTCTGGCGTTCGGCATGGTCGAACGGTGCAGTGGTAGCGGAGTTCGGATGCCTGCGGCCCGCAATCGGACTCTGGGAAGACCTCATCACGACCTTCCTCTATGCCAAGATTTAGCCCGTGAAATACCTCGAGAGCCCCGTCGTCTCGGAGAATGACGATATGAGCGTCATCCAAGCGGCGTGTGATGGAAGCGCTGAAAGCCTGATGTCCGTCAAGGCTCATTGATCGGGGCGGGCGACACCCGCGGGGATAATCGCGTAATGGCCCTCGCCTACAGATGGCGCTGTGACAGTCAAATCTCGTAGCGTCGACGTTGCGAGCATCTGATCATCGGTTCCCTTAAACGGCTTCACGATCCGCAGTTAAGTCGGCCTCGCCAAGACCGGCTGCGTCCTTCTTCGGTCAACGTCAGCGTCGCCAAGGTTTCGACGTGTTCTGGCCCCCTCCCAACCTCTTTCCCACTGTTCTTTATCAAAATGTCCATGCCCCCGCCGACCCAATGATGAAAGGTATACGGGAACACCTCGCTGGCGTCGGCTGCGGGACGCAACATGACGATCCTGCCGTCACGCTTTACAGCCCCTCGGTCCTCCTTCATCGCGACCCGCCGCGTGAACCCCTTGCCCCCAAGCCAGGTGCAGCCACTACCGGCTGCCCGTGCCGCCGCCATCTCTTCAAAGCTCATGGTCTCGAGGGGAATTGCCGACACTCGTTGTGCGTACGCTCGAGTAGCCGCAAAAGGGGCGATAAGCGTGATGCCAATCAGCCCGAACAGAACAGTCTTCGCACGCATCATCGCGCCTTTCTTTAGGCTTTCATCAGTGCCCCGACGTGGTTCCAAGATCAACTGTCACCTCGTGATTGATCGCTTGCTCCAGCTCCTGCCCGATGCCTGCGTGACGAGGCACATTCATCGATGCTCGAGATCGCACCTTGCGCCAGTGTGGATGTTCGAATTATGTTCCCGCAGTGAGACTGTCAGATGCCCTCACGGGGCGATCGCATCGGTCAAGGACGTAACCTCCGAGTCGGCGGTCAATCGCTTTGCCCGGATTCGGCAATCCTCCTATAGCCGGTCGACGACCCTGAAAGGAAAGGAGGAAGTGCATGGCAACATTGGCAGAAACGTCGTGTAGCCCTGTTTCTTTCGCGCCCGGCGGCGATCATACTGTCGTCAATCTGGACGCCAACGCGAACGCCGCTCCCACGGCGGCGGTTCTTTCTGCCGTCGTCGAAGCTATGACTAACGGCGCCGGCAATCCGTCCAGCGGCCATCTCGCTGGCGATCTCGCGCGCGGTATCGTCGAGCGGACCCGCGACTCCGTCGTCGCCCTGCTCGAAGGCGCTTTCGAGGACGGCGTTGTCTTCACGTCGGGCTGCACCGAGGGCAATAACACGGTGCTTCGCGGTATGGTCGGCCATACAGCTCAGACTCTATTCGTATCCACAGTCGAGCACGCCTCCGTCCTGAAGGTCGCCCAGCGTCTCGCCGTCGAGTTTGCCGAGGTTCGCTTCGTGCGTGTCGATGCGGATGGTGTCATAGACCTCGGCGAACTCGAGGTGGGTCTGCAGGGCAGTCCCGATCGGAGCCTGATCTCCATCCAGACCGCGAACAGCGAAACCGGGGTCCTCCAGCCTGTCGCTGCCATCGCCGACCTTGCCCGCCGGTACGGCGCGATCTACCACGCCGATGCGGCTCAGTCGTTCGGCAAGATCCGAACCATACTTGGCCGTGGGCATGGGCCCGACGTGATCACCCTGTCGGGCCACAAGCTGCACGCCCCCGCTGGTACGGGCGCCATCGTGAGTGCCGACGCCGAGATCGAGTATGCTCCCCTGATCGTCGGTGGTGACCAGGAGCATGGCCGTCGAGCGGGCACCCAGAGCGTGCCGCTGCTGGCCGGCCTCGCGGCGGCCTGCGAGCAGAGGGGCTGTACCTTAGACGCGGACGTCGCAATGATGTCGATGCTGCGGGACCGGCTTGAGTTCGGTATCCGTACCCTGCTGCCCTGGACAGTGGTGAACGGGGTGGCGTCACCTCGGCTGCCCAACGCTTCGAACATCCGGTTCGTCGGGGTTGACGGCATGGCGCTGGTGGCCAACCTTGATGCAGAGGGCATACTTGCGTCGCAGGGGTCGGCCTGCTCCAGTCGACGTCCGGAACCCTCTCACGTCCTGACCGCGATGGGGCTGTCGGAGGCGGACGCCTTCTCCAGCGTCCGCTTCTCCGTATCACCACTCAACACCCTGGAAGAGATCGACCACGCCGTGCAGATAATTGTCGCCGCAGCGACCCGCCTGAGGGGCGGCCTGTGAACCAGCCGTCCGTCCGCTTCCAATACGGCGGTCACGTCACTTTTCCCGTTCGGTACGGCTGGCTGCCCAAGGGGCTGTCGCAGATGGCCCGTGAGGGCACCTTCGCGCCCTCGACGGACGTCGCGGATAGTCTTGGGCTCGGCTCGAAGATGGTCGAATCCCTCGCGTTCTGGCTATCCGCTATGGGGCTTTCGGATGTTCCGGGCGACGACGCCAAGCGTGCGGGCAAGAGTGCGACCGGGATGGCGAAGCTAATTTCCGCAAACGACCCCTACTGCGAGCTTCCCGGAACGTGGTGGTTCCTGCACCTCGCCCTTGCGCGCCGGGAGGGGACGGTCTGGTCCTGGTTCTTCAACGACTATTCCGAGCGGATATTCGATCGCATCGGCTGTACCGACTCGTTCGTTCAGCATACAAAGGCCAAGGCGCTGCGTCCCGCCAGCCAGGCAATGGCGACCAAGGACGTATCTTGTCTTCTCAGTGCCTACGCGTCGCGGCCTGGCGTCGACACCGTCGACCCGGGCGACGTCGGAGCCTGTCCGCTGCGGGAACTAGGCCTCGTGATCAGACATGAGGCGGTAGCGCGCTTCGAGCGGAGCCGTGCCCCGATTGGCGTGCCGCCCGAGGTATTCCTCGCCTGCGTGTCTCTGCTGTCCGAAGAGACTGAGAAGGACGCGCTGAGCCTACGCGAACTCGCGACCTTGCGCCGTGGTCCGGGCAGAATCCTGTGCGCTGGTCTAGACTTCGTCGAGGAAATGACCGGCAGGGTCGGGGGCAAGGCCTTCCGCGGCGTGACCGTCGACACGTCGGCGGGTGAGCGTCGGCTCGAGGTGCCGTCGCGCAGTGTCACCGAATGGCTTGGTGACTTCTACCGCCGCGTAGGGGGAGCCGCCTCGTGATCGACGCCGACTTCTTCCGCTCGCTCAACCTCGTCGAGGATCTCGCCCGCCCCGAGCGTTTCGCCCACTACCGGCCTACTCGGCGGGCGCTGCCCATCGTCGAGGCGGTCGTCACGCCCGGTTCCGCCACCATGGTGATAGCGCCGTACGGCAGCGGCAAGAGCCTTGCCGCAGGCGTCGGCGCGCTTCAAGTCAGGAACGACGCGAGCGGCCGTCCCGTAGTCGAGGCGATAGCGGCACGCATCAGTGACCTCGACGCGAACCTAGCGAACGCCGTCGTCGGGCGTTCGCGATCGGCCTCGTGCGGTGCCGTCGTCGTTCTCTCCGGCCTGGTGTCCGAGCCGCTGGCAGAGATCGCGACTCAGCTCGGCATGAGCCATGCGCCAAAGTCCGTGGAGGGCTTCAGCAAGGCTATGCGCGAGGGCGGCTGGGATCATGTCGCGATCGTTTGGGACGAGTTCGGGCGCCATTTGGAAGGGCTTGTGGCCGAGGGACGGTCCAGCGAGCTCGATCTGCTGCAGCGGCTGGCAGAACGGGTGTCGCGTGCTTCCGCGCCGACGATGAGCCTGACGCTTCTGCTCCACCAGAACCTGCTGGCGTACGCGACCAGGCTGAACGAAACCTCTCGCACCGAGTGGCGCAAGGTGGAAGGCCGGTTCCGGTCCATCCGCATGGTCGAGGACAGTCAGGAATTCTACCGGCTGGTGGGTTCGGTCGTGGAAGGCTTGCGACCGGAGGATGTGCCGGTCGCCGCTGTTGCCGACGAGACGGTCGCGGCCGTAATCGCCGCACGGTGGTTCGACGGCGTCGACGACGTCGCAACCGCCCGCGAGATACTGGAGACGGCGCGACCGCTGACGGCGGGCGCGCTTCAGGTCCTTCCCACCCTCGTCGCCCGGGTCGGCCAGAACGAAAGAAGTCTGTTCTCTTTCCTGCGCGAGATGAACCTCGCCGAGACGGTTGGCATCGAGGCCGTCTACGAGGCCTTTTCCGACGCGATGCGGACGGACGTCGGCATTGGCGGAACCTATCGTCGTTGGATAGAAACCGAGAGCGCTCGGTCCCGTGCCCGCGAACCCATCCAGCGGGAGATCCTGGCAGCAGCGTGCCTTCTTCAGCTGGGGGCAAGCGGCGAGCGGCGGCGGCTGCCGCGCGCCGTCCTAGAGCTTGCCGTCGGCGACGGCACGATGCCCGCCGCGCAGGTGACGGAAGCGATCGACGACCTCGTGGCGGCGCGTCTACTGCTATGGCGGCGGCACAACGACGACGTCGCCGTATGGCACGGAGCCGACATCGACGTCGCGCACCGGGTACGGGAAGAACGCGAACGCCGCTCCGCCGACTTCGACATCCGCACCTTCCTGGAGCAGCGCTTCCCGGCACCGCATCTGCGCGCACCCGGCCACAACGCAGAATTCGGCGTCAACCGGTTCCTCGCAGGCCGGTACGTCTCGCCGAACGAGCTGCGTCAGGGTCTGTCCGTCCCGACCGAGGCCGGCGCCATCGCCTACGTCCTCGCCGAGGATCGGAGGGCGATCGAGGAGGCAGTCGACGAAGCGAAGCGCCAGCGTCCGGGGCGCACCATTGTCGTCGTGCCCGACCGACCGCTCGAACTCGAAAGCGCGGCGCGTGAGCTCGTCGCCATCGAGGCCCTCCGCCAGGACGAGGAGTTCATCGCTTCCGATCCGATGGTCGTGACGGAGATCGACGAACTCCAGTCGGTCGCCTTCGGCCAGCTGGCGGTCCTGCTCCGCGGTCTTCTCGATCCCCGCGGTCTGGCATCGACGTGGATTGCGGACGGTAAGGTGCTCGACGTCACCGAGGAAAAGCCGGGCACGATGGCGGCCTCGCGGCTGCTCGGCGGATGGTACAACCAGACGCCCCGGATAGCCAACGAGCAGCTGATGCGGGCCACCGCATCGCGCACCATGCAGACGGCGCGGGTGCGCGTCGTACAAGCCATCCTAGAGCGCGGGGATCGCGAACGCCTCGGGTACGAGGATGGCGACCGAAGCGCCGAGGGTTCGATATACCGCACCGTGATCGAGAACACGGGTCTGCGCCTGGCGGGGGCAACCCGGTTTGCAGACCCGATGGAGATCAAGGATCCGGGTCTGCGCGAGGTCTGGATGCAGATCATGGAATTCTTTCGTGTGCCCACCAAGCCGGGCTGCTACCGGGGCATGTCGGAGCTGGTCGCGGATCTCGAGGACGTCACCACCGGCGTCCCGCGCGCCGTCATGCCGATCCTCGTGGCGGCAGGATACAGCCACTTCGCCCGCTCCGTCGCGATATACCGCGACGGCACGTACGTTCCGGACATCATGGGTTTCGGCTTCGACGCGATGGTCGCCTATCCTGAGGGCGTGACGATGCGCGTCGAGGAGCCGACCGATGCGTTGCGCGAGTATCTCTCCGCCCTCTGCTACGTACTGGTGCACGAGCGCCCTGCGCCGGACGCCGAGCTGATCCGGGCGGCTCAGGACGCGGTGCAGAAGTGGCTTGCCACCGTGTCGGACGGCACGCGGCGTTCGAAGCGGCTGACCGATGTGGCGCGCGCGCTGCTGCGCGTGACGACGGCACCTGCCGATCCAATCGACATGCTGCTCCAGCACATCCCGGCCGCCTTCGGGGCGAAGAAGATCGGGCCTGACGTCATTGCTCGTGTGGAGCGGGTGAGAAATGAGATCGACCACTTGCGGGAGGCATTTGCCGACGAGGCGGTAGCACTTCTCCAAGAGGGGTTCCGGACAGGCTCTGAGGCGGGCGAGCCGGTTCTAACCGTGAAGACTTGGGCGGACTGTTTCGACGTTGCGACGCTAGAACGCCGCGGCGATCTCAGAATTGTCGATCGCTCTGTGCTGCGCAAGGCGGTGGAGACCGCGGAAGGGCGCTTCTCGCCAAAATCGCTGGCGAATGCGCTGAGCTCGATACTGCTGCAGCGCAGCCTCGATAAATGGGATGACCGTACCTCATCACAGTTCCGAGCGGCGTTGCGGGAAGCGCGGGCGCGCATCGAGGCCGCGGCGCTCGATGTCGAGAGGCCAGCCGCTGGGCTTCGCCCCATCGTGGAAGCAAAAGTCCGCGAGCTGAATGAACTACTTGTCAGAATCGACGGAGGTGACGACAAGGGTTCGAAGAGCCGCGTAGCTGCTGGGAGCAGGAAATGAACGTCGCAAGTGTAGACGATGCCGTACGTGATAGAGAAGCACGGCATATCGTGCCTGTCTCTGGGGGCAAGGATTCGTCTGCGCTTGCGGTGTACCTGAAGGAGCGCAATCCGGATGTTCGGTTTGAGTACGTCTTTTCCGACACCGGAGTAGAGCTACCTGAGACCTACGACTATCTTGATCGGCTCGAACACGTTCTGGACGGGAAGATCCATCGGGTGTCTGCGATGGATCTGTTCGACATCGCCGAGAAGCCGGGGCGCACGGCGTTCGACATCGCCCTCTACGAGCATTTTGCGGGCTTCCTCCCGAGCCCGCGCGCGCGCTGGTGCACCCGCATCATGAAGATCGCGCCGTTCGAGCGCTTCGTCGGCACCGACCGGGCGTATTCGTACATCGGCATTCGTGCCGACGAAAACCGCTCGGGATATCTTGGTAACGGCACAGCTGGGGCTAAGCCCGTCGTGATCTCCGAACAGCCGAACATCACGCCAGTGTATCCATATCGCGACGATGCGATCGACATCGCCGAGGTGAATCGGATCCTCGACAGCGCCGGGCTTGGCTTGCCCGAATACTATGAATGGCGGAGCCGGTCGGGGTGCTACTTCTGCTTCTACCAACAGATCGGGGAATGGCAGGGCCTGAAGGAACGCCATCCCGAACTTTATCAGAAGGCCAAGGCCTATGAGGGCATGAAGCGCGGGCGCAAGTACACGTGGGTTGACGGGCGGTCCCTCGACGACGTCGAGAGGATGCCGAGGCGGGCCGTCTCGGCGAAGGCGGAGGACGGCTGCGCCGTGTGCCACCTGTGACGCTTGAGCTGAAGCAGAACCCACTGGTCGACTTCCTGCGCTCTTACGGGCCGCTCCCCTCGTCGAACGCGCAGTTCGACGAGCACGTGCAGCGCACGGCCAAGCGCAAGAACGTTCAGCCCATCACCGTGACCGCCCCTCGAGTGGAAGAGGTGCTAACGGCCTGGCAATCGGCTTCTCCGCCGAGCATCGTCCTGACAGGAACGGCCGGAGACGGGAAGACCTACACTTGCCGCTCTGCTCTCGAGAAGGTCGGGGCAGATATGAGCGATTGGGGTACCGCGAAGGTGCTCGATGTCTCTCTGCCAACCGGTGGAACGGTCAGGGTCGTCAAGGATCTCGCCGAACTGGTCGACGACGAGAAGGCTGAAATCTACAAGGTCTTCGCGGCGTCCGTGTTCGGCACTTCCAACATTCCCCTGCTGATTGCGTCCAATGACGGACAGCTTGTCGCTTTTGTAAGGCAGTTCGCCCATCTACATCCGCAGGGCGACCAGCTGGACGAGGCCATCCGGACCATGCTCGTCCGGGAACGGCCGGACTCCCCCGGCCTGGCGCTCCGTCTATTCAACCTCAGCAGGCAGCCTCATGACCTGCTGTTCGACGAGGTCGTCAGGGCCATCGTGGAGCATCCGGACTGGGAGCGGTGCTCGGGATGTACACTGTACGAAAACTCGACGTGTCCGATCCGGCGGAACCTTGCAGTGCTAGCCGACTCCTCGGATCCAGGTCTGCGTGTTCGTCTGGGTAAGCTGATCCGCCTGGCGGCTCTAAACGACACCCATCTACCCGTCCGCCAACTGCTGCTGCTGTGTTCCAACATCCTACTGGGTGATAGCGGCGCGGCAGGCCTCATACGCTGCACCGATGCGCACCACCTTGCGCCCGGTGGCGAGACGGCGAGGCGGGTAAACCCCTTCCGTAATCTTCTCGGTCTAAATTTCGATGCGGCCACCCGCCAGCAGTTCAGGGCGTTCACCGTATTCGATAGCTTTGGGCTCGGACGCGAAACCCTAAACGCGTTTGACGAGCTGATGATCGAGATGGAACCCGCCCAGGCCTTCGTTGAATTCATGGCGGCCGACGGACATCATGGCGACGTGCTGCTTGCGACGCACCGGATCCGATATCGTGCTGCGCCCGCGGAAGTGGACATGGCCGTGCTGCACGATGCACTGGCCGACCAGCGCAGGCGGCTCTTCTTCGTGCTGCCGGAAGGAGACGAACGCTTGAACCCGTGGCTCCTGACGATCTTTACGGGCGGCGGCGACTATCTGCGGTTCGCTGACAGTCTTGCCAGCGGTGCCGACACGGGGCGCATGCAGCGTCACCTGATCACAGGCCTAAACAGGGTCTACACCGGGCTAATGGCCGACGACGACGACAAGCTCTGGCTGACTGGACCTGCAGGCTACACGCAGAGCCGGCAAGGCAGAGTACTCGACACGGCGGCGCCGATCAGGCTCGGGGCTTCGCCGCAGGAGCGGCTCAGCGTCGACTTCGATGCCAAGGGGACGAATGAACGTCCCCGCATGGTGATACGGCGCGATGGCGCCGAACTCACCGCGATCGACCTAACTCCCCTACTGTTCGAGTACCTCGTGCGGATTCGGAACGGCAGTCTCCCCTCCAGCTTCTCCCGCCAGTGCTTCGAGGAGCTGCGGCAGTTCCGTCTCCGGTCCGTCGCCCGGCTGGCTAAGGAGCGGCTGCTCCCGCCGGAACCCACCGAGGTCACCCTGGTGCGTCTTCCTTCGAACGGTCGGCTGGCGCTCGCCCCGCTGCCCCTCGGTGCCGCATGACCGATATTGCTCATTTCAAGGTCGAGGGTGCACTCGACGTCCCCGAAACGGCTCAGCGTGACTCGTGGGGCGTAAACATCGAGCAGATGATCTGGGGGCATCGCCTCATCAACGATCAGTCACCTTGGCTTCTGCTGCTCGAGACGATCGCCATCATGGCTGCGCGGGCCAGCGATAAGAACAAGGGAAGCATATTCCTGCCATTGTCTGGCAAGCACGAGAAGTTCTCGTACGACGTGCCGATGCGTGCGGACCTGCGCAGTCTCCTCTTCCAAGATCCCGTCCTCGACAGGATCGCCGCCGACGGCGACACGCTGTCTGACGAGGCCAAGTGGGAGAAGTGGCGCGGCAAACGTAGCCCAGCGGAAGTCGCTCATCTTCGCGAGCGCTTCGACAAGTTCTCGTCCTTCCACGACGCGGTCGATCTGCTGCGAGCCGCGGTAGTCGAACCAGAGCGCGGTCGCCGCGCCACCTCGCGGCACCTGATACCAGGCGGAACTGACATGCTGACTGCCGACTACGGCATCAGCAAGAAGACGGGCAAGGTCACCAGCGATCGCAAGTTCTTCGCGCGTGGCGGCGAAATCGTCTTCCTGATGCTGAACCGCAGCAGCCTTGCGGAGCGCGTAGAGGAACTGGTCAGGAGGAGGCTGCTCGTCGACACGGGGCGATGGAACCGGGTTGCGAAGCTGCTTCAGAAGCCGAGCGAGCCGACCGAGGAGGTGGACGCGATCCAGTACAGGGTGGGCTATCTCCCGCTCCCGCACCACTTCGTCTACGATCGACTCGCCGAGGACTGGGCGGCCATTCTGAGCCTCGAGCAGCTGCCGGACGATCAGCTCGCCGAACCTCTGATGCGCGTCACCGGCCTCCATGTGGCGCGCTATATAGTCGAGCGCTCCGCCGAGGTGCTCGGCCGACGCCAGGATCAGCCGATGCCCGTCGACATGGCCATGACCAGCGCGGGCGGCCTGCGACGGGTGTCCCGAGAGCGCTTCCAGCTGCACCGGGAGCTCTCACGGCTGGCGATCTCGAAGACCGTGGACGACTTCGCGGCCAGCGATCCATGGCAGCAGGCCGGGGCAGCAGGCGATCCGACGGCCAGGCGGAAGCAGCTGCTGTCGGAGGTACTGTCGTTCAAGGTCGACCAGAAGACGACCGATCCCACACGCATGATCGAGGAGCTTCGCGAGGAGGCCCTCGCCAAGCACGCGAACCACCTCGGGCAGATGCTCGGGGTTCAGGCGGAGCGAATCGGGCTCGCAGTGAGCAGGGTCGGACAGGGACGATGGTACGCCGCGAACAACGGCTTCCTGGAAGCACTCGTCCTGGCCAACGTGACGGCGCCTGTCGAACTGGAGCGCTACCTCGAGACGATCTGGGCGCGCTACCGACTGGTCATCGGACCTGCCATCGGCCAGCGCGAACTCGGCACCGACGCCCCGTTCGAACAACTCCGCGTGAACCAGCGGGTCTTCGAGGAACGCCTGCGCATGCTCGGCTTCCTCGAGCGCCTTTCCGACGACTGCGCCTTTGTGCGCAATCCATACCATCAGGCCGACGGCAAGTAGATGACCACGCAGAGCGCACACGCCCCCGCTACCACCGACGAGATTCAGTCGTCGCCTTCAACCATCCTTGAGGCGCGTGACGACGCGATCCTCGTCGCGAAGGTGGCGGCGCAGCGCGTGCGGCGGGCGCTGCTCGCAAGTCCCGACGAACCGGTCCTGTTCGCGGTGTTCGACTTCGATAAGGACCAGATCCGCCGAATCCTCGAGGCGATCCACGCGCTGGAACCCGCGGCTCGAATCGCCATCCATCCCGATCTGGTGAGTGGAAGCGTCCGCAAGGAATGGATTTCGGACGAGCCGCTCACCCACTGGCGCAACGTCGAGCGGACCGACTCCGACCGTGCGGTGGTGTCGGCAGTCGGCAACGAGGCGCTCAACCGATTGGGCGAGACTGCGGCCACCATCTATCGCATCTCTCCCGACCACCTGAAGGCGGACGTGGACGCGTGGTTCGATGCCAGCCTCCACCTGAGGTCTCTGGAACCGCGGCATCAGGACTATCTCCACCGCGCCATCAGGGGGCTGCTGCGCACCGACATCCCGACGGGCGTCGGGACGTTCGCGAAGTTCATGCTCGAACTTGACGACGGGGTAGACAAGCAGGCATCCCATAAGGCGCTCAATCGGGCGCTGACGGTGCTGCGTATGCCGCCCGAGGCTCCGAGCTTCGCGCCGCCAGGTGACCGCGGGCGACTCACTTCTCCAGAGTCCTGGGCGACCCAGCTGAGCGAACTCTACAATCGAGTATCAGACGTCGCCTACCTCAGGAACGACAAGGGATCGCCGCTCGAACGCCCGGTGCTGCAGTCGCGGTTGGACAAGCTCATACAGGAAAGCGAAATCCAGCCCGACGACGCTGCGAAGTTCCAGGCGCTTCTGGATGATGGCGACATTGAGCCCGGAGTCTGGACGGAAAGCCAGGAGGGTTTCGTCACCCTGAAGTGGTCGACGATCCAGAAGGTGATTAAGACCCGCAAGACGAACAAGGAGGCGCGCCTGGGTCAGGCCACGATGGACTATGTCGATCGTGAGGCCACAGGCTCGCTAAGTGCGGTCGACCGCGACATCCTGGAGCGCCTGGACGAGAGTCGCCCGGCCGACGCGGCGGAGACGGCCCTGTACGGCCGCCACCGCACGCGGCTGGAGAAGGACCGCAAGCTCGCGAGACGCTGGGAGCAATTCATCTTCCGCGAGGTGCGCGCCCACGCGGATCTTGAGGTCGGGCTGCTGCGCTCGACATACGAACTCCTGTCAACGGCCGCCGTGGACATGGCGGATAGGATCGTCCTGTTCCGCCTTGATAAGGCGAACGAGCTCGATTTCTGGCGTCAGCACGTCCTGGAGGCATCCGTCACGCTCCGCGACCGCTACCGGGGGCTCGACGGGATTACTCCGGACTTCATAAGGATCGACTGCGGCATCTGCTGGACGCGCGACTGGGCGGGCGAGATCGACGCGGTCAGCGATCACCAGGGCAAGGACGCCGAGTTCCGATTCGAGGTCTACCTGCTCGGTAAGGGCGACTTCCTGCCGGACGGCGCCGTCGACCCGACGAAGCTGGACCATGCGGTCAAGACGCAGATGATCTGGACCCCGACCGTGCGCGGTCTCGGGGTCAACTTTCCCGACCACCTTCGTGCGGTTGCACCGCCGGATACGGGAAAGGTTCAGCTGCTCTGCGGCCGGTTCTCGCGGACCGCCAAGGACACCGTGTCGGGGCCTGCCTCGCTGAAGCTCGCCGACCGGGAGACCATCAGCGACGTCAACGCGACCGACGGAGGGCAGCTGTTCGATCCGAACGATCCGACGTCCGACATGGGAGCGAACTTCACCAGTGGGCTTGCGGACCTGTGCGCGAAGAACATCGTCTCGCCATCCGGCCGCTCGGCCATCGAGACATCATACGCGGCGTTCTCCGAAAGCTATGGCGAAGCCGTAAAGGCGTTCATCGGCGGCAAGGGCGCGATGGCAGACGCCGTGATCGAGCAGGCGCGGCGATACGGGCAGCTTCTCCACGCCCTGCGTACGCATGCTTATAGGGACGCGTGCAAGCGCGTACTCTGGATGCCTGTCATGACGATCGGGATCGCGCTGTCGCGCAATTCCCCAGGCGCCATCGTCACGCCGCTAGCCCCCTTCCGCCTCGCCGAGATCGGCCTTCGCGCGCGCACGCTGAAGGACAGCCTCGATACGGTGGCGTCGGGTCTCGACGACAAGGGCCTGCGCTCCTTCGTCTTGCGGGCAGAGGCCGACCTGCAGCGCAGCTGGTTCAGCGACTTCGCCGTGCTGCAGACTGGCGAGAGCGTCTTCGTGGCGATGACGGAGAATCAGTTCCTAGCCGACTATTCGTACGTCGAACCCGCTGCAGCCCCCGGAACGGCAGGCGAGGAGCAGGGCGCGCATACGAAGCAGGCTGCGGACAACCTGATGAAGGTGCTGTCAGAGCATCTCGATCTACACCCCCACAACGCAGCCAACTTCTCGGTGGTGCTGTACAATTCCGAGAGTCGTGACCTTCCCTCGGCTGTCGCGGAGCGCCTCGCGCGCCGGGTGGACGAGGACACGCGGTTGCGCTGCGACCTCATCATCGCCAGCGATGACCGCAAGAGATTACGGCAGCTGTACGCCGAGCAGAACGTCTCAATCGGACGTGAGCTCGATTCAAGCGGCGGTGCCGACCTCACCAAGGAGTTCCTGTCGAACCTGCGCGTCGGCATCGGGGACGTTGAGCAGCTCGCCACATCGGAGCATGACAACAAGCCCCTCGACATCGCCTTCCTTCAGGACGTGTTCGCTCGAAACGCGGGCACTCACTGGAGACGCTGCGCCACCCGCGCCGGGTGGCCGGACGTCGATCTGTCGACCCGTGCGGCGCCGTCCCGCCGCCTCGTGCACGGAGCAGGGGAGAACCGGACGCGCATGCTTCTGGCATCGCCGACACGCCCTGAATGCGTCCAGCGCTATCTCGATCTGGCGATGGAGCTTGCATCGAGGGAGACGGACGACCCCGGTCGGAGCGACCACTGGGAGCCCGTGCGTGAGATTTCGTTTGATCACGACGAGAACGCCAAGATAATTCGCCGCGCACACGACATCGCCGATTGGGTCGTCACGTTCGACACCATCGCGGACCGCAGGCTGTTCCGGCAGAATGGAATCAGCGTCATCCGTTCGGTGCCCATCGAGGAGGTGCGTCACAACCTCGTCGTGTCGACCTGCGCTCACAGGCGATCGCTGTCGAAGCGGCTTGCCGAGATGCTCGCGGACGTCACGGCTCGCGTACCGCACGACGAGATCGATCTCGCCAGAACTCTGATCGATCGTGCGGCGGATTTGTCGGGCCAGATCGTGCTACGGGCGGCCAACCGGGACACGGCGGCACTGGAGCTTATCGGCCTCAGCCTCAGCGAGCAGCTGATCCGGAGCTCGGTCGCCGAGCATGGGCAGATGCTTGCCTGGTTCTTCCTCGACGACTTCAAGACGCGCTTCGGGCATCTGCTGAGCGATCCGGTCGCGGACCTGCTTCTCGTCAGCTCGCGCGAGGTCGATGGCAAAGACGTCGTTACGCTGACGGTCGTCGAATCGAAGTACGTCAGCGCCGACGGCCTGATCCCAGCCCGAAGCAAGTCGCGTCAGCAGACCGAGTCGTCCATGAATCGCCTGCGTGCCCGCTACGGCAACGGCGCGGACCGGCTGAATGCGGCAGCTCACGCCGCGCAGCTCGCCGACCTGCTCGTCGAGCACGGCAGCTTCGAGGAACGCGAGGACGGGGATAGGCTGCTCGAACGGATCGCGCAGATACGGGCGCTTGACGTCGAGATCGAGGTGACAGGAGCATCCCTAGTCTTCGTGCACGACGAGGATGGTCCCGTCGATCCTCCCGTCATGGACGACGGCTTCTTACAGATGTTCTTCAATCGACCGGCCATCGCTTCGCTTCTGGAGGACGTACGCGGCAGCGGGGGTTCCCCTCCGCTGCCGAGTCCTCCGTCGCCGCAGGGGCCGCCCTCGGCGCCAGACGGCGACGAAGGCGATGATTGGATGTCTCACGGTCCGCCGCCCACTTCTTCGTTCACGGTGGCCGGAAGCTCACCCGCCGACGCCCAACAGGGTTCGGTCGAAATTGACGACGGCATGGTCCTGTCGACGCTGGCAGCCGCGCCATCGACGGGGGCAGAGCGACCGTCTCCGGACATCCTGCTGGAAGAAATCCTAACCTCCTCCAACGACGCAGCGAGTGGCGAACCTGCATCGCAGCCCGCTGGAAATGTCGTTCCGAACGGAGCGTTCCGCAGCGGCGTCGCAAAGCTACTCGCGGAGCGCCCGATACCCCCGGCGGAAATTGCGGGTCAGGAATGGCTGCAGGCGACTGAAAGAAAACTGAAGAAGGCGCTGAAGGGGTATGGCCTTACGACCGAAGTGGTCGGGTCACGTCTGACGCCGAATTCAGCGTTGATCCGCTTTCGCGGAAGCGACGAGATGACCACCGATCTCGTACAGAAGCGGACTTCGACGCTGCTCACCTCGCATGGTCTCGAAATCGTCGCGGTGCGGCCAGCCAAGGGCGAGGTGGTGGTTATGGTCGCGCGCGACGACCGCATCACTCTTCCAACCCTCGACGTCTGGAAGCGCCGGGCACTCCCTGCAACGGCGCCGTTCCGGAACACCAGCTTCGTACTGGGCGAGCGGGAGGATACGGGTGAAATCCTGTACCTAAATCTGGGCGGCCCCTTCGCGGGTCAGCCGCAACACGGACCGCACACGCTCATCGCGGGTGAGACGGGGGGCGGCAAAGGCGTCTTCACCGCCAACCTCCTCCTCGACATTTGCGCGACAAACTCGCCGACTGCGGCACGCATCCGACTGGTCGATCCCAAGGCCGGGATTGACTACGGCTGGATCGAACAGGTGCCGCATCTCGACGGACCGATTATCGTGACCGCGGAAGAGGCGATCATTGCCCTCAGGGATCTCGTGGGAGAGATGGAGCGGCGGTACGCCGAGGTCCTAGCCCCATCCAAATCGCCCAACCTCGACGCATACAATGCCAAGGTCGACGAGCAGCACAGGCTGCCGCGCATCTATTTCTTCCATGACGAACTTGCCGACTGGATGGCGGACAAGGCGGACGGACAGTATCGCGACGCCGTTTCCGAATACGTGGTGCGTCTCAGCGGCAAGGCGCGTGCGGCCGGCATCCACCTGTTCCTGATCACCCAGCGACCTGACAAGGATGCTCTGCCCGGTCTGATCAAGGCGAACATGAACAACAAAATAGCCCTGAAGGTGTCGAACAGGGTGAACTCGCAGATCATCCTCGACGAGGGAGGAGCTGAAGGTCTGCTTGGGCACGGCCACATGATCGCCCGCCTGGCCAATCAGCCTGGCGGCCTGATCTACGCGCAGGCGCCGTACCTTGACCCCGAGGAGGCGTCCGCCGTGGCCCTCGGGACGACGAAGGCCTGACCGTTGGGAGTCGGCAAGTCGGTGCGCGGAGCCGTCTACGTGCACCGGTCGGCGCTGCACCTTCTCGACGGAAGCAAACAAGTCGCCGTCTTTCGTGCCCAAGCTCTATATGACGGCGACTGGAACGTGGCTCGCATCGAGGCCCACCGCATCGGCCTGCTTCTCTACCGCGACTTCGATCGCGATCCCTTCCCGGCGCTGGCCCGGTCCTGGGTCCTTGCCGAAGGATCCACCACGGCAGCCGAGACCGACTATACGCATCGGATCAACCCGCCGATACTTCACAGGAAAGAACTGCTGGTCGCCGACGACCACCCACTGCGCGCCGAATGGGCGGAGCTCACGTCGAGCCTGGTCGCCGCATCAGCGTTCATGGATGCGCATCGCATCGGAACGCGGCGTCAATGGGCATCGCGCCTCGACAGTCTCGGCCTCCACGTGGAGGGCTGGCCATGACATCGCACGGGATTGCTGATGGGCCAGCCGTGGCCCGTCATCGCACCGCCATGGTGCGTTATCATCTCTCCCAGCCCATGTCCTTGCTCGTCCGGACAGGCGTCATCCGGCCTGGCGTCAGCGTCTTCGACTATGGTTGCGGTCAGGGCGACGACCTTCGCGGTCTTACCGCCGCAGGCGTCGAGGCATCGGGATGGGATCCCCACTTCGCGCCTGACGCTGCGATCACGCAGGCGGACATCGTCAACCTGGGCTTCGTTCTGAACGTCATCGAGGACGAGCGCGAACGATCGACGGCGCTGGAGCGCGCCTGGGCGCTCGCGAATCGCGCCCTCGTCGTCTCGGTCATGATCGTCGGTGCAGTCCCCGTCGATGGCCTGAAGCCCTTCCGCGACGGCTATCTCACGTCCCGGGGCACGTTCCAAAAATACTACCAGCAGAACGAGCTGCGAGGGATCGTCGCGCATGCGACGGGTAGCGAGCCAGTAGCGCTGGCGCCCGGCATCTTCGTCGCCTTCCGCAAGCCCGAGGACGAGCAGGAGTTCCTGCTCGAGCGTCGAAGAGGTCGGCGCGCCTCGACGGCGGCTTACGCAAGCGCGCGGCCGCGCGCTTCGCAGTTGACCGTACCCCTCATCGAGCGAATTCAGGCTCCGCTTGAGGCGATCACGGCATTCGCGATCGATCGCGGACGCATGCCCCATGCCGACGAGCTTCCATCGGGAGTTCACGACCGCCTTGCGCAGGAGAGAGTGAGCCTGTCCCGCGCAACCGACGCCGCGAAGGACGTGATCGACGAGGTAGCCTTCCGTTCCGCCGCCGTGGGGCGGCGCGAGGATCTGCTCGTTCATCAAGCGCTGAACGTGCTCAATCGCACACGTTCGGCAAGTCGACCAAGTGCGTCGATCGTACGCGACATCCGTCACCACTTCGGCAGCCAGCAGCAGTTCGCCGAGCAAGCGCTCGAATACCTCCACGCGCTGGCAGACCCGTCGCGGACGGCCGAAGGGATGGTAAGGTCGGCCGAGAAGGGTCTCGGCGCCTTGGACGAGGATGGGCGTCTGGTCATCGATGGCGAAAGGGTGGAGCAGCTCGAGGGCGTGCTACGCTGCTATTACGGGTGTGCCGCATTCTTCGTCGGCGAACTCGGGCAGGACCATGTCGCAAGGCTGGATCCGGTGCGCAGGCAGGTTTCGCTTTTCCGCCTTGAAGACCGACGGAGCCCGTTCCCCGTCGTGACCGATACGGTAATGGTCGATCTGAAGCGCCAGAACGTGATCATACGGAACGAACGTAGGATGCTCGTGCGAAAAGCGGACGTCTTCGGCCTGTCCAATCGATCGCGTCAGCGCGGTGCGGAGCGCGACCGCCGCGCCGCCGAAGGTTGGGCCAAGGAAAAGGTGCTGGTCAGGCTCTGACCATTCTCATTGACCCTACGCATCGGTGAGCACGTGCATCGCCGAGCGATAGATGGCTGGTCCGGAAAACGGGGAGTTGCCGGTCGAGGTCATCAGTGTCCGTAAATGGCACAGCGGAACGGAAATCCGGACAGCTTGTTTTTCGGACGAGAAGGCGGACATTTCAGTATGACCCAATGCGGCTGAACGGACGGCGACGATGCACTTCACCCAGGAACAACGTGATGCATGGCATGCCGACACCAGAAACAGTCCATTCAATCGCTGGCTGCGGGATCATACGGTCGGTCCCGATGGTCTCCTCAATCTCGATAGCCTTCGCAGCGTGGCCGCCGAATTCGGCGTAGATGCGGAGAAGTATGCGCACCTGAATGCCGGCCAGCAGCGGATGAACGTGGGCAACCGCCTGCGCCGCGTTGTTCCGCGGCATGTGTACGACCCCGGCTCCAATCAGATGGATGCCCAGTTGATACGGCCTCCCGCGCCGATCCCAGCTGCAACCGAGCATGCTCCCTCGGATTGGCCGTTCATGGTCAATGCGACGACGAGCGACCTGCTCCGCATGCAGGCCGCAGCCATCGAGGAACTACGCCGTCGCGGCGTTGTACGAACCGGCAACGCGCCTCTTGGGGACTATGCCGAGCATCTCTTCGCGCGAGCCTTCCATTGGAAGCTGACGCCGAATTCTGCGACCAGCTACGATGCCGAGAACGGCGATGGCATCCGCTTCCAGATCAAGGCACGCAGACTGCGCACGGAAGCGCCCGGAGAGCGGCAGCTTGGCGTGATGCGCGCGCTACCCGACGCCGGCTTCGACTATCTTGCTGCTGTCCTTTTCAATCGCGATTTTTCGGTACGGCGGGCTGCCTTGGTTCCGCACGCGACGGTGCTCGCCAGGGCCGTTCACGTCCGACACGTAAACGGGTGGCGCTTCATTCTCGATGACGCCGTGTGGCTGCTTGAAGGCGTCCAGGACGTGACGTCGTCGCTACGCTCGGCTGCGGATGCGCTGAACGAGGGGGTTGTCTCAGGCGCTTCGCGGGACTTGATCTGACGATGGCGCTCATCGGCTACGCGCGCGTGTCTACGGCGGAGCAAGATCCATCGCTGCAGCATGATGCGCTTCGGGCGGCCGGCTGCGACAAAATTTTCGATGACAAGGCGTCCGGTACCAAGGCCGATCGACCGGGCTTGGCTGCGGCCATGTCGTTTCTTCGCGAAGGCGATGTACTCGTCATCTGGAAGTTCGACCGGCTCGGGCGATCGGTCAGGCACCTCATCGACACCGTCGGCGAACTCGAACAGCGCGGCATCGGCCTGCGATCGCTGACTGAGGCCGTCGACACCGCCACCCCAGGGGGGAGGCTGCTGTTCCACATCTTCGGAGCGCTGGCGCAGTTCGAACGCGACCTGATCGTTGAGAGAACGAGTGCGGGTCTTCGTGCGGCAGAGGCTCGGGGGAGAAAGGGCGGACGACGTCCCGTGATCACGCCGGACAAGCTCAAGCGCGCCCGCCTGCACATCGCCGCAGGACTGACCGTCCGCGAGGCGGCGGCGCGAATGAAGGTCGGGAAGACGGCGCTGTACGAGGCGCTCGGCCAAGCGGAGGAGCGCACATGAGCCCCGATGCCGGCGTCGCGCAGGAGGTACGCGACCTGATCGACCGCGTCATGCAGGAGCTGGAAGCCGTGCCGGACTCCAGGCTCGGCGGCCCAGCGGCACCGGCCGCCCGGCTGAACGCGCGCGTAGTGGCCGACTACCTTCGCGGCCTCGGCGAGGAAGCGCTGCCTAGACATGCCGGCAAGGCGTCCGCCGGCAAGGTCGCCCAGGCCATCAGCGCCAGCGGACGTCGCTTCAATCGCCAGAACTTTGCCACCAACGAGTGGTGCGCCCGCCTGCTCGCCACCTATGACGAATGGGAGAGAACCGCTGGGACGACGAGGCTCGCGGCTGCTCGCGCGGCGGTGGAAGAGCAGGAGCCGAGCAATCGACGCATCTCCGATCTCGAGGGTGAGCTGCTGCTCCTGCGCGCGCAGAACCAGCGGCTTCGGAAGGAGCTCGGCTTCCTGCGGGGGTTCGTCGCTGAGACGGGTCGACTGCCATGATCGCGAACGGCTCCGCGCCAATCGGGGTGACGATGGAGCTGACCGTCACCTCGTTCCACCCCTCGCCGACGAACGGCGGCATAATGATCGGCAGAACGGCGGACGGAGCGTCGCAACGGGTTCGTATCGGCGCGAAGGTAGCGACGCGCGAGCCGAAGGCGGGCGAGGACTGGCGCGTCACCGGCGTGTGGGTCGACGATCGGGACCACGGGCGACAGGTCCGGGCGGACGTCGCGCTGCCGCTCGTTCCTCGCGGGGAGGCGATCGTCCGCTGGATCGCGACGAACCGGGCTGTCGCTGGTGTGGGCCGCATCACCGCGGGCAAGCTATGGACGGTGCACGGCACCGACCTCTACCGCATTCTTCAGGAGGGCGACGCAGCAGCCCTCGCTGCCGATCTCGGCCCCGTCGCCAGCGTCGCGCTGACTAACGAATTCCGAATGTTCGCCGACGAGGTCCACGTCCTGGAGCGGTTCGATCGCTACGGCTTCGACGCCGCGACCTCGATGATGGCAGTGCAGCTATGGGGCCGTGCTGCCGTCGAGAAGCTGGATAGCGATCCTTACGTTTTATCCGCGTTGCAGCCTTGGCGGAAGGTCGACGACCGAGCGCGCCGCCTCGGTATCGCCGGTGACGATCCACGCCGTCTGCGCGCGGCGGTCGAGGAAGTGGTCGCACGACGGTATCGAGGACACGAGCGAGGCGCAGGAGGCCACACCGCGTCGGAGCGTCGGGACATCCTGGCCGGGCTCAGGTCGTTGCTCGGCCGCGTCGGCGAACGTCACGCCGTCGCCGCGTTCGACCTGGCTGTCGGCAACGGTGAACTCGTCGAGCGTGCCGGTATGTGGCAGGGACGCGGGCCTGCGATGATGGAAGCGGAGATCGAGAGGAAAATCTTGATCAGACTACGGGAGGTCAACGCCCCGCAGGAGAAGGCCGAGAGTGCGATCGCGATCGTGGAAGCAGAGCTGGGCTTCCGGATGGACTCGGCGCAGATCAGGGCCGTGAAGCAGGTGGCGGCCTCGCGCTTCTGTATCGTCGACGGCGCGGCAGGCACTGGTAAAAGTACCGTAACTCGCGCAATCATGCATCTCGCCCACGACCTCGATCGGGCATACACGCAGATCGCGCTGAGCGGACGCGCTGCCAAGCGTCTCCAAGAAGCGACGGGCCATGACGCGATGACCGTGCATCGCTTCCTGAAGGCGATCACGGTCGGCGGTCGGAAGATGGGTGCCGGCATCCTCGTCATCGACGAGGCGTCGATGATCGCCACGCCGGACCTGTGGCAGATCATGTCATGGATCCCCGACGAGGTCGGTGTGGTGCTCGTAGGCGATCCGGGACAGCTGCCGCCCATCGGTGCGGGCAATCCACTCGCTGCACTTGTCGGAACCACGCGGGTCCCCCGCGCTACACTAAGCCAGGTTCATCGGCAGTCGGGCGATAGCCCGATACCCGTCGTCGCTTCCGCCATCCGCAGCGGGACGATGCTCGAGGTGCCATGCTTCGACGCCGAGAATGCCGGACGCAACGGGGTTTTCCTAGCAGCCTGCAGTACCGCTGACGTGCCCGACACGATCATGGGGATCTTCGAGGCGTTCGTCGGCGCGCCAGCAGACAAGCCGGATCGGGCGGCGATGCGGCACCTTCATGCCGCACGTGTCCAGATCCTCGGCATGACCCTACGCGGTCCCGCTGGCGTGACGGCCCTGTCTGATCGCATCGAGCGGCGCTGGGCCGGCGCGCAGCCTCCGATCCACGACTGGGGGATCGCCGAGACCAGCAAGATACTGTGGACCCGCAACAGCTACGATCACGACGCGGGATCAATGGACGACGAAGGGCGACCGAAGGTGGTCGACATCATGAACGGCAGTCTCGGCATCGTGCAGCACGCCACGCCCAAGGGGGCCATGGTGCTGTTCGACGACGAGGCAGGCACGCGGACCGAGATCCGACCGGTCGATCTCCAGCGCGTCCTGCGAGGATGGGCAATCACGGTCCACAAGGCCCAGGGCTCCGCGTTCGAGCGGGTGATCATCCCCATCGTGCCCAGCCGGCTGCTGGACCGCACTATGATCTACACTGCGATCACGAGGGCGCGCGGGACTGCCGTGCTGGTCGGAAACAGGGGGCTGCTGGAGCAAGCTGTCGCTTCACCTCCCTCATCGGCAACCCGCCGCCAATGCCTTCTTCTATAAACAGTATGCCCGGAGCACGTCATTCGATGGACAGGGCCCGGGCGTTACGGCTAAGGATCATCTCACGATGCGAGGAGATAAAGTGGCGACGACCCGTCCACGGTTCGACAATCCGCCCTTGGCCGAGCAGGCCATTACCGTCATCTTCGATCGCTTGCCGCAATTCTCCCTAGTGGATTTCGGATTGCTGTGGGGGCGGTTCCAATCTGAGTTTCCCCGAACTGTCACGCAGCCCATGCGTGAGCCCGTGGTCGAACGCTTCGACGAGCAGGTGGAGCAAGCGCCAATGTTCCGGCTGATGCCGGAAGACGCCGTTCCACGTGCCATCTTCCGAAGTGCCACTGGACACGAGCAGGTGCAGGTGCAACCTGACCTATTCACCTTCAACTGGCTGAAGGTCGGGGATGAGGCCTATCCCAACTCGGAACCGCTGATCCGTCGGTTCGCAGAGCTGTTCGTGCGCTTCGCGGAATATGTCGCAGAGCGGAAAATGGGAGCGATCAGGATTACGCATTGTGAGCTAGCGAACGTCAACATCGTGCCCGTTAGCGATTTCGGAAGTGACTTCGGCGACGTGGGCAGCTTCTTCGAGGTGCCCAAGCTGTCCTTGGACGTTGATAGGGTGGGTCTTGAATCCTGCCAGTTTCAGGCGCAATATGTGCTGTACGATGACAACGGGAGGCCGATCGGCCGCTTGCGACAGGCGCTCGTTCCCGTTTCACGAATTGAAGACGATCAGAAGGCATACCGGTTCGAACTCACGGCCCGAGGAACTCCTGATTCGGGCAACTTGTGTGACTCCCTGTCGTTCTTCGACAAGGGGCGTGATGCCATCAACGCCACATTCGTGGCTGCGACGACATCCGCCGCTCACGCGCACTGGGGACTGAAGTGATGGGCTACGCGCTACGGGCTTACGAGGACTGGGAATACGCCGAGGACCAGCGGGACAGCGGTATGCTGATCGACGATCAGTACCGCCTTGCCGCGGCTCGCGAGACTCTCCCTGTTCGTCGCTTCGAAACCGTGACGATCGCCGGCAATGACATTCGCTTCGACGTGTCGCGGAGCGGGGGCGAAGTGCCGGAGGTCGTACGCCAGAGCCTGACCCGTCTTGCCGAGCTTGCCGAACGCAAGAACGGTTGGGACAGCTATGGGTCCGCGCGTCTTGATCGAGGTGTGGTCCGCTCGGCCGTTGCCCTTATCGTCGAGGGCTTTCGTCCCTGTCTGTATCCGGAAATTAGTCTTACCTCGACGGGTGGGCTGAACCTGTCCTGGGAGTGTGACACGGGCAAGGAACTCGAGATCGAGCTCCTGACCGATGGTACATGCGACTACGTCTACGAGGATGAGGACGGCGAGATCGCGCCCGATGAGCCCGTGTCTCTGGATGAGGCACGCCAATTTCTGTCGAGGCTTCGGGGCTGAACTGAGTCAGGTTGGCCGTGACCGATGCGCCGGAGGCAGCTCCTCCCGACGATCCCGAGATCGCCGACGAGTGGCTTGTTCTCCGGCGGGTTCCCCCGGATGGGTACAAGGCGGGAGACGGCCGGCCCAACTCGTCTCCGACGTTCGACCTTGACCGGACTGGTCGCGGAACGTCGGTGACCATCTATCAGAGCGAACAGGATGTGGAAAACGTCCTGCGAGGCCATGAAGGGTATGGCCTCGTGTCCTTGCCGGTAAAGGCGTGGCGAGATCACGGTATGACCATCGCTCGAATGCCGTTGGACGGTGACCCAAATCACTGCGAAATCTGGAAGCCGCGGGGAACAGCAGTTAAACGGGCGCTGGCTAAGAAGTCTGTTTGGGTCAGATACCCGGTTGACTTCCCGGACCATCTCAAGGGTGAAAGCGTAAACGACGCATTTGTCCAAGATGCTCAGGCAAAGGCCTGATCCCTTGCGTCCCAAATCACCCGTGCGGCTCGGGTCATTCCCAGTCGTCGTCCGACCAGGGATCGGAGGCCAGTCGTGCTGCGAAAGCGTCCTGAAGCTCCTCCGATGTCTGCCAGATCGCGTCTTCGTCCATCCCGTCGATGATCGACTTCACGATGCGAGGTCGTCGGGTTGCGGACGGCGACGAGCGCCAGGCGAGGTCCTCGAAGAAGCTGGCTTCGAATTTTTTAGCCACGTCCGGATCCTGCCAGACGTCGAACATCGGCGCGAACGTCATCAGCCGAGCATGCCTCTGCTGGAACGCGGGGTCGGAGAGACTGCGCCTGCGCGAGGTGACGAACCGACTGAAAGCAGCGTCCCGATCGCGCACCGGCCTGGCGTCGATTCCGAGGTCGCCGAGGTAGCGGTCCATCGAAGCGACATAGGCATGGAAGGCGGCGAGCACGCGATCCTGTCCACCCTCGGCGTTGAGGGCCGACCCTATCGACGCGAGGCGCGAACGGCGAACGTCCTCCCGCTGCCTCACGGAGTCCTTGGCTTCCTCCGCATAGAGGCGGGGCATCCACAGGCCGAAGAGGGTATCCATGCCGAGCGAGCGGAAGCGAGTGCGCGTCTCGACGCCGTCACCGTCCGCATCCTCGTCCGCCGGCAGAGCCAAGGCGCTACGCAGGCCGAATCCGAACCCCTCGGTTCGTGGGCTGGCATGTATGACGCCGCTTCCTTCGCCGAGCCGGGTATCGATCCGCCTGCGATCTTCGGGCGACAACCTGTACGCATCGAACGTGAAGAGCTGCTGCGCCGGCGGCCGATGGCAGAGAACGCCGTCCAGGAGGAACTCGCGAATGGTGGTCGCGGACTGACGTTCCGGGAAGCCGTGCTCGACGGAATGTGCGACGGCGAAGACGGCATCGACGTAGCTGGAGAGGCCCGGGTGCCGCCCTGCCACACGGATCATCAGCTCGTGCCGTTCGCTGCCGGGGTTGGCGGAACCGACGTACCAGGAGGGTCGGGTAGTGCGAAGAAACCGGAACAGCTTGGTGTGAAAATGGACGGGAGAGCGACCGACTACCGCGACTTCGATGTCGCGATACCCCAGCCGACGCAGTTCCGATCGAACGTCCTGCATCTCGCGGAAAGTGCGTGGCAGGCTCACGGTCGCGTCGGATCCAACCGCGATCCTGACCTTGCACGCGCGTCGGCGACGTGCCGGGAGGTTCCTGAACAGCTGCACCAGCCATTCCGCCTGGTAATATCCGCCCAGAATTGTGATCTCTGTGGCGTCCGTCGCGGCGGCGGAGAGCGCCTCGTTCAGATCGATGACGGTCTCGCCGTCGATCTCGAGGTCAACGGCGTCCGCCCGCCCGACGTAGATTTGATCAGCAGCCATTCGCGTCCCCCGTGCCAGCATCGTTGAACGGGCCACACCAATGTGTAAAGTTCTATCCGTCGTCCGCCCACAAGGAATCTGGAAACTTGACACTCTGCAAAGCTGGCGGGGCATTTAATTGCGAAAAAGCTAGCAAAGTCAGGCACCTGCGAGTCGGTCGGACTGACAGTTTACAGATTTCTGGCCGTTTAAGGACCTAAGACCCAAATCCTCCCCGCTCGCGGGGAGGGGGACCACCCGCAGGGTGGTGGAGGGGGATCGCCGCGGGGGACGTCCCGTGTGGAACCCCCCCCTCCGTCAGGCCTTCGGCCTGCCACCTCCCCATGCTGGGGAGGATCGTTTAAGGCGGACGCAATGCTCACCCGCCTCGTCCTCACCGATTTCCGCAATCATGCCGACCTCGCGCTGAACCCCAGTGCGGGGTTCGTCGTGCTGACCGGCGAGAATGGGGCGGGCAAGACCAATGTGCTGGAGGCGGTGTCGCTGCTCGCGCCGGGCCGGGGGCTGCGGCGTGCGGCGCTGTCGGCGATGGCGCGGCAGGGCGGCAAGGGCGGGTTCGGGGTCGCCGCGACCCTGAACGGCGATGTCGAGATCGCGACCGGCGCGCTCGCTTCCTCGCCCGAGCGGCGGGTGGTGCGGGTGCAGGGCGCGGGGACGAGCGCCAATGCGCTGGCCGACTGGCTGTCGGTCCTGTGGCTGACCCCGGCGATGGACCGGCTGTTCGTCGAGCCCGCATCGGAGCGGCGGCGATTCCTCGACCGGCTGGTGCTGGCGCTGGCCCCGGCGCATGGGATGCACGCGACCCGCTATGACGCGGCGATGCGCGAGCGCAACCGCTTGCTCGCCAGCGACGGCCCGATCGATCCCGACTGGCTGAGCGCGCTGGAGGCGCGGATGGTCGAGCATGGCGCGGCGGTGGATGCCGCGCGCGTGGCGGCGGTCGCGGCGCTCGACCAGCGGCTGGAGGAGGTGCCCGACAGCGTGTTCGCGCGCGCCGCGCTGGCGTTGCAGGGGGAGGCGGTGGACCCGGCCGCCTTCGCCCATGCGCTGGCGATGGGGCGCAGGCGCGATGCGGCGGCGGGGCGGACGCTGGTGGGGCCGCACCGCGCCGACCTGGCAGTGACGCATGTGGCGAAGGGACAGGCGGCGGCGCTGTGTTCGACCGGCGAGCAGAAGGCGCTGCTGCTGGGCATCGTGCTGGCGCATGCCGATCTCGTCACCGAGCGGCGCGGGGTGCCGCCGGTGCTGCTGCTCGACGAGGTCGCGGCGCATCTCGACCCGTCCCGCCGCGCCGCGCTGTTCGAGCGGCTGTCCGGGCGGGGGCAGGTATGGATGACCGGGACCGAGCCCGCGCTGTTCGCCGATGTGCCGGGGGAGGCGACTCGGGTCGTTTTCTAGGTGGGCGGCATTCATGATGCCTTTTTCTTCCCTCTCCCCTGGACAGGGGAGAGGGTTAGCGGAGCTTGCCAGCCTGCTGGCTAGCGCAGCTTGGGTGAGGG
>NZ_JBHZQU010000023.1:0-38478 GCF_042867205.1 Sphingomonas sp. NCPPB 2930
CGACCATCGAGCGTTTCCTCGACGATCCTCAGCTTCTCAGGCGTGCTCCAGTGACGGCGACGACCGCCGTCGGTGATAATCTCGGACACGGACATAAGCCTATGCTCAGGGGATAGCCCCAAGCCTCCTTCCTAGGCTTAGATCTGTCCGGTCGAAACGGGGGCCAGCTCAGATGGGCGCAGAGGGGCGGAATAGACCGGCTGCTCACCCTGTCCTGCGGGCGGACGTACACGGTCGACGAGAAGGTGCGGATGCACGACTGGCCGGACGTCCTGCTGGAGCGCTGGTCGGACGAAGCGCGCCGCGTGCCTGGCTGGATTCAGAAGTCCTTGGCAGCGGACTTCATCGGGTACGCCTATGCCCCGGCCGGGATGTGCCCGCTGCTGCCTGTGGTGCCGCTACAGCGTGCCTGACGGCAGCATGGCCGCAAGTGGATCAACCTGCACGGCACGCGGTCAGCGCATAATCCTGGCTATGTGTCGGTCGGGGTGCCGGTGCCGCGTCATGTCCTGATGCAGGCGATCGTTGAGGCGATGGTAGTAGGGTGGCCTGACAGTGTTTGCAGGTCAGCCAATCTATCAGATGTAACTTACGATCCCAGCGGCGTTTCCATGCGAACGTGCATTTGCACGAGCTAGGAGGGCACGCTTCCTCGACGAACGGCGCCCACCCTTGTTGCGCAAGGCATCAACGGGTAGGTCGGCTACGCCTGAACGGCGAGCACGGTCCTGAACATCCGCCATGAAATTAGTGAGCGTAAATGTATGCATGATCCACCTATAGCCCGACTAGGGCAGGGTCTCCGCCTTCCTCAACGATTCGTTTTATCAGATAGTGCCGGTCAATCCCTTCTGCCATCTTAAAAAGCGCTCGGGCCTGCAAAAGACGCGAAGCGTCGGCTTTACTCGCGATCGCATGCTGCGCCAACCGATCAGCGATTAGATCCTCGATGGGTGGAATGACAATTGATGAGCGATTGTGTTGAAAAAGGCCGTTTTGCAGTCGTGCTGATGGTTTGATTCAATCTTCGCGAAGCAAGCGGAGACGGGCCGATGATAGGCGAGCGGACGGTGGCGCAGGAGGCGCTGTTCTACAGCTTCAGCCTGGAGCGGCACGTGCCGGCGGACCATCTGCTGCGCTCGATCGACCGGTTCGTCGACCTGTCGGGTATCCGCGAGGAACTGAAGCTCTTCTACAGTGACACGGGTCGCCCCTCGATCGATCCGGAGCTGATGATCCGAATGCTCATCATCGGCTATTGCATGGGCATTCGGTCCGAGGGGCGGCTGTGCGACGAGGTGCATCTGAACCTGGCCTATCGCTGGTTCTGCCGGTTGGGGCTGGAGGGCAACGTGCCCCACCACTCGACCTTGCTGACCGCCGCGCCGGTCCATGCGCTGTTGCACGGACGCGAGCGGATCGACCGCGTGATGCTCGACGGGTGCGACTATCGTGGGCCGGACGAGCGGCGCGCCCTGTTCGAAGCGTCCTTCCCCCGTGTTCGATGAAGTCGAGCTGCTGGACGACCTACCGCGCCCGCGCTGGCCGCTGCATCCGCAACCGCGTCCGTTGGAGAGGCTCGACACCTACGTCCGCAGACTGGCCGACACCTACGGCATGGGTGTGGCGACCTTCTGTTGATATGGCCTCGGCTGCAACGTCGGCGACCTTGATCGCTGCGCGGACGATCCGCCCCAAGCCTTGCTGGATCGACTGTCGAGCGGCACCGGTCAGTCGATCCGCCGGCTCCGCAACATGACCGACGCCCGCTGCCATGCTCGAACCAAGATTGTGGCACGCTGGGTAATCCGCTGCGATCCGGAATTCGTCCATAAAATGCGGTTCAGATTTTCTGGACACGACGGGTTTGTGAACAGTATTTAGAGACGGTCGACGCCGGATTTTGCGAGCGCTGGCCCGCTCGTCCACAAACCGAGCGGATTAGGGACGAGGGGTAACACGATGCCGGACATGCTGGGTTATGCCCGCGTCTCCACCAGCGACCAAGACCTGGAGGTGCAGCGGCGCCGGCTGACCGAGGAAGCCGGCGCGATCCGGGTGTTCGACGACATCATGTCCGGCAAGGGATTCGATCGGCCGGGCCTGACCGAGATGCTGGGTTTCTGCCGTGCCGGCGACACAATCTGCGTCGTGCGCCTCGATCGGCTCGGCCGCTCGCTCAAGGAGCTGCTGGAGACGATCAACATGTTCAAGGCACGCGGGCTGGCGTTCCGGTCACTGGAGGAGCGCCTCGATACGTCATCGGCCGCCGGCGAGTTGGTGTTCCACGTCTTCGGTGCCATCGCGCATTTTGAACGCCAACTGATCGTGGAGCGCACCCGCGACGGCATTGCCGCTGCGCGCGCGCGCGGCAAGGTGCCGGGGCGGCCGACGCTCGACACCGACAAGCTCGCGTCGGCGCTCAAATTGGTCGAGGCGGGTGTCCGTCCTGCGCAGGCCGCCAAGCAGCTTGGGCTTGGGCGGTCGACACTATACCGTGAATTGGCTCTCCTTCGAAATCCGGCACCTGACACGCCTTTTCTGATCTCCCAAGCTTAACGACCAACATCCCAAACCAAGAAGAAAGGATGGTATTCGATGATCGTTGCACTCGCCCTCGCTACCGCACAGGTTTCAGCCGGTACGCCGCCATCTGCGCCGGTTCAGGCCGCCGATGAATTCACGAACATCATCTTCCATCCGCTTTCTGCGACGACAGCGACGCTAACTGTTCAATCGCGAATCATGTCTAATACCGTCGATATTAAAAGCCTAGACGACGCTCTGGCGCTACTCGCCGACAAACACCTTTCTGTGATATGGCCAAAGATAATCGAATGGGGCGGACCCGGCCTTAAAAATTTGCGCGATAATTATATCAGTGCCGCTAGGAAGGTATTTGAAAAGGGCCGCACGAAGGATGCGGATACAAGCCTTGGATCAACGGTAAGTCCCGCGCTTCGTGGTACCTTTCTATTGGCGGATGCGCTGCTGAACGCAGGCCGTATTGAAGAAGCAACGCACCTGATGGAAAGCGCACGCGGCACTGCTCCACAGAAAGGTAGGTGGGGACCGATTGAATGGGCGGCTATTTCTACTTGGTTGGCAAAAGCGCAGTACGTTCAAGGTAATGTCCAGGCCGCTATCCATATAATTGAAGACAGCATACCTCCACTGGGGAAGGATCGCACAAAACTAAATCTGGAAGTCAATCGCGCGGCAATGCTTCTCGATGTTGGTCGCGCCAGTGAGGCTTTGTCCGCCATCGATGCTGCGCAAAGCAGTTTTGCAGCGCCGGGCGCGGACGGCCTTTTCACCAGCAATGCGCGTGTCAAAGGAAGCGATCGTCAGTTCGCATGGATCAGATCTTGCGCGCTGTACAAGCTCGGTCGGACTGCGGAATCAACTGCCGCTGCGGCGCCGTTAAACGCTGGCATCGAGCCACAGGAAAAGCGGTTTGTGATCGATCCTACCATCAGACTGCGAACTAAATGGGCGCGTTGCATCGGAGATGTCACTGTTGCTGTTCAAGCTTATTCCGATGCGTTGAAAACTGAGCCGGTTGGTGGGGATGCACTGCTGGAACTACAGCCCGAATTGGCCCAACCAGCGTTCGACCAGACTTTTCTCGGAAAGGTCCGCCAAAATTCCGCACTGGCTTCGGTCTTGACCGATAGATGGCGGCAGTTGCCGGCCGATCTCGTTCCAGCCCTCAACGGATGGAGAACCTCGGCAGAAGCCCAACCATTGACATTGGGTACGGTAGTTCGCTGACATCGACTTCGGAAACTGACACCGATCACCGGTGATAGCGGTGTTACAACCGTTCGGTTGTGACACTTTTTAGCAACTGCGAGCATCCGGTTTGACCGGCTCATATGGCAGACAAACCCTTTGAGCCGATGGCCTCAAAGAGTCGCTTTCTCAGGATCATTCTGGTCGAACGCTTTCCGTGACGCGCGGAAGCTATCCACGTTCCCAACAATCCACGTCCACAGTGGGACCAGTCTGACGAGTAGCTCCAAGCCGGTGTCGGAAGGAGAATATTCGACATGCGGTACGACTTCATCAAAGTCGTGCCGTACCACCAGCCCATCGCGCTCCAGATGGCGAAGGGTGCGAGTCAGCATGCGCTGCGTAATCCCGTGCATGCGCTGGCCGATCTCGGCATGGCGAAGCTGGCCGTACACTCCGAGCGTGTGAATGACGCCGAGCGACCAGCGGTTGCCGGCATGGGCGAGCACCTCCCGGCGCACCCCGTCGTCGTCGTCGCGCGGCCATCGCAGACAGTTTGCGAGTAGCGGGGGATGTCACCCTGGCTCAGGGAACTAGTAGTAGTATCAAGCATGTACCCATCTTTCGCGCTTGTCTGCGGCTTGCCAGATCAGCGGCAACCAAGGTGAAAACGAGCAAGAACGATGAACGACACAACCTCCACCGTGAAGTCACGGAACATCCTCGTCCTGGGTGCCAGCGAGCTCGGCATGCCGGTGCTGCGCGACCTGGCGCGTCGCGCCAAGGACATCGACGGCGCAAAGATCAGTGTCCTGCTGCGTGAGAGTGCCGTCGAGTCCGGCGACCCGGCCACCCGCGACAGGACTTTCCAGTTCAATGTCTATAAGCGCGTCATCGCGATCGATCGCACCCGGCACGCGATATCCGATGGCCTTCATGATTTGTCTCCGTTTACCTCGATTGGCTATGCGGAAACGGGGTGATAGGTTATGCTCGATGGCGCAAGAACGCACATAAGAAGCACATAGTGTCGAAAAGGATACCGTTCATGGGCCGCATCCGCCATCTGAGCCTCGACTGCGGGCCGGGATGCCCTGTCGAGGGGACGCTGCAATTGATCGACGGCAAGTGGAAGGGCGTCGTGCTGTTCCATCTGCTGACCGGCTCGCTGCGGTTCAACCGACTTCGCCGTCAGTTGCAGAACTGCATGCAGCGGATGCTGACCAACCAGTTGCGCGAACTGGAGGCCGACGGCTTGGTCCATCGCGAGGTCAATGCGGAGGTGCCACCGAAGGTCGAGTACAGCTTGACCCCGCGTGGTCGGACGCTGGAGCCCGTCATCATGGCGTTGAAGACATGGGGCGAGGCCCATGTTCTAGCGCCGGACGCCTAAGCGGCGCTCAGGCCCGGACGATCCGACTTCGCACCGCTCGCCTTATCCGTGAAAATCTTCTCGCAACCAGCTTTCGTCAAAGCGTCGATCTGAAGAGCGAGATCCTGATCGGCCGTTGAGACGCGCGCATAACCGATCAACATCGTCCGTGATCCCGTTAGATCCCTGCCAGTGCACTTCGCCGATAGCGATCACCTCGGCAGCAGGATGGCGGCACCGGAGAACAGTCCCGCTTCAAGGTCGGCATGCGCTTGGCGCGCGTCGCTTAGCAGATAACGTCGTCCTATCGGGGCGGCGATGCCCGCATCCATCAGACGGACCACGGCTCCAGACGCCGATGCATAGGTAACACGGTCCGCGGCATAGTACATGACGCTCGGCCGAGCGAAACTGAGCGACCGCAGCGGGTCGATCGCTTCGACAGCAAGAGGCGCAATAGGGCCGCTTGCCTCGCCTACACTGGCCACGGTGCTGAACCTTCGAACGCATTCCAGGGTCTTGTCGAGGATACTTCCGCCGATCCCGTCTATCGCGAAGTCTACACCGCACCCTTGCGTGAGCCTGGACATTTCAGCCGCGAAGTCAGCGTCACGCCCGAAGATCACCGGATCGAGGCCATGCGAGATTGCGATCGCGGCCTTGGTGTCCGATCCCACGGTCCCGATCACCCTGGCACCGTGGCACCGTGGCGCTTGGCCCAGAGGATGGCGAACGCCCCTATCTGTGTTGATCCTTCGCCGTCGGGGAGCGGCGGCGGCAGTTTGACGGTCAACCACGCCGCCAAGCGTGCAACAGCCCCTCCATGAAGAGGCTTACTCTACCCCACAACGGGTGAGCCATATCCGCTCGAAACCGGCCGAGTGACAGCAATCCCTTTTATTCCTACTTGATAGATATGATTTGTTTCGGGAAGCGGGCCGGCGACCTAAGCTTGCCTGGTTCGCGAGGCACTCAGACGGGGCCGCGACGGTCATGCATCGGTCCGGGGAGAGGGCCGCCGCGCCAGATCAGAATCATAGGGGGAACGGGTCATGCCGAACCGATTGCGGCCGCGCGCCGTACGACAAGAACGACGTTCGCATCGGGGTGCGATCGCCGTGCTGGCGGGTATCGCCATGCTGGCAACCGTCCCGTCGCCGACGTTCGCGTCCGAACCGGATGCCGCCCCGTCGCTCAGGCAGGTGCTGGCCCGCCGACGTGCGGCGCAGGCAAACCCCGATGCGGAGCAGGTCATCGAAACGCGGGCCACGGCGGAAAGCCGTTCGGGCGTACGACGCCTGCGGATCGGCGATTTCCAGTATCTGAGTGATAGCGACCGCAGCTATGCTGGCTATGATCTGGGAGCGGGATCGTGGGACACGTTCGCGGCGGTGTTGGCCAGCGCGCTGGCCGACGAATTCGCGACCCAGGCAGCACGGCGCAAGCTGCCCGTCGACGCCATCGACATCGTCCTGACCAGTCACCCAGACGCCCCCGAAATCGCCCGCACGCGCAAGGTGTCCTATCCCCGCAACCTTGCCTACACCGCCTATATCGCGTCGTCGGCCAGCGACGCCGAACTCGAATCGCTGCGGCAGGATGTCGAACGCGCATCGCCGGTGCTGGCCGCCGTGCGCGATCCGCAGGCGATCGCCCACGGTCCGGTCGGATTGACCGTCAGCGCGGCGCAACCCGATGCCGGTGCGCCGCCCGGACTGCGCGATTTCCTGGTCGAAAAGCGCCAGGCGATCGCGCGACTGGCGCAGGTCTCCGCCGCCGGCACCGCCGCGCCGCCGACCGGGCTGCGCGCCCATGCCCGTATCGAACCGCACAGCGGGCTGCGCACCGCCCGGACCGGCAAGGGCAATTACCATATCCTGCACGACAGCCGGGCGGACCGCGCCGGCAATGGCCTTGCCCCGACGGTCGAAGAGCATCTGGTCGGCGTGCTCGCGACCTGCATGACCCATATTTTCGAGATCGAGGCCGCGAAACGCAACATCGTGCTGGATGGCCTGGAAGTGCGCACCCGCGCGGTCCTGCCGCCGCGCGGCGACGGGGCGACGGCGGCCCGGTTCCGCGACATCGCCTATACTGTGGCGATCGCATCGCCCGAACCGGCCGCGCGGATCGATGGATTGCGCGACGCAGTCGAGGCGTCCTGCCCGATCTACAACCTGTTGCGCGATCCGCAGTCGATCGCCGGCCGGATCGTACGCGGCCGGTACGAATCGCAGATGGCTACCGCGGCGCGCTGAAGCGCCCGCACGGCGCACGTCCGCGATCTGCACCGCAGACGGTGCCGACATCACATCTTATCCTTGGGGGGAATCATGAAGAACTGCGCCTTTTTGCTGGCGGCGACCGCATTCCTAGCTGCACCGTCCGCCTTTGCCGAACCGCTCGATGGCACACCGCCGCGCGCCGACCCCGCGGAGACGGAGGAAGCGAAGGAAAGTCCCGACAGCGACATCGTCGTTAACGGCCGCAAGCAGCAGAAGGAAATCAGCGGCGGTGCGCTCGGCACCCGCTCGAACCTCGAAACGCCGTTCTCGATCACCAGCGTCGACAGCGACGATATCGAGAAACTGCGCGCGCTGACCACCGCCGACTATTTCGTCGGTGATGCCAGCGTGACCCGCGACGGCGGCAGCCGCTACAACATCCATTCGCAATGGGTGACGGTGCGCGGCGCGGCGGTACGGACCCAACTCTACAATGGCGTACCGCTGCGGGACTCGCAGGGCGCCGACACCCCACCCGAATTCCTCGAACAGGTGCAGTTGCTCAAGGGTGCCGGCAGCTTCATCTATGGCTATGCCGCCCCCGGCGGCGTCATCAACTTCGTCACCAAGAAGCCGACCGAGACGCTGCTCGCAAATATCAGCGTTGGGTGGCAGTCGGCGGCGCTGTTCCGGCAGCATGTCGATATCGGCGACACGGTCGGGCCAGTCGGGTTCCGGCTGAACGCGGTGCGGGAGTTCGGCCGGACCTATGCGGACAGTGAGATTTTGCGTCAGGGCGCGGCGATCGGGCTGCGCATCGACCTCTCGCCCGATATCGCTTGGCGCACCGATGCGTTTTATCAACGGAACCAGATCGACGGCGCCGAACCCAGCTTCGTGGTCGGCGGCAATGCCAGCCCGGCGGTGCCGACCTATCGCGACCGGGTGGTGCCTGCCCCGGTCAGCGGGCGGACGCGCTTCGCCTCGCGCGATACCTATACCGACGGGCGCCTGTATTCCGCGATCACCAGCCTGACGTGGCAGGTCAACCCCGACTGGTATGTCCGGCTGACCGGCGGACAGGTCGGCAACGACCACCGGCTGCCCTATGAACGCATCATGCTGCTCAACCAGGCGGGGGATTATTCGCTGCGCCTGTTCAACGGGCGCAACGTGTACCGCAACCGACTGGGTTCGGTGTTCGTCGAGGGGAAGTTCGCTACCTTCGGCCTCGCGCACCAGCTCAATCTCGGGCTCGACTGGCGCGATAGCCTCGGCCGTCATGCCGAAAATCTTGCGACCTTTCAGGCGGGCAGCAACATCTTCCGACCCGTCCTCGCCCGCTGGACCTATGACGATCGCCGCGACCTCGAAATCCGGCCGCTGGGCTGGAACGAGGAGAAATCGGCATTCGTCAGCGACACGATCACCATCGCCGACACGGTGTCGGTCATCGCCGGCGCACGCTACACCGACTATCATTCGCGTGCATGGGCGTGGCGCAGCCAGCAACGTACCAGCGACTATCGCACCGACGGCGTCACGCCGACCTTCGCACTGCTCTATCGCCCCAGTTCGGCGCTGACCTTCTACGGCAGCTATATCCAGGCGCTGTCCGAAGGGACGATCGTCAGCAACCTGTACGACAATGTCGGCGACATCCTGCCCGCGCTGGCCAGTCGCCAGTATGAAGTCGGCGCCAAATGGGAATGGGACCGGTTCTCCGGCGCCGTCGCGCTGTTCCGGCTCGACCGCGGGGCGAACTTCGTCACGGACGACAACCGGCTCGTGCAGGACGGGATCGAACGCTATCAGGGGATCGAGGTGTCGGCGCGGGTCGTGCCCGTCCCTACCGTATCCCTCGGCGCATCGACGACCTTCGTCGACGGCACGCATGAACGGGCCACCAATCGCTGGCTGGTCGGACGGCAACTGCACGGCGTCGCGCGGGTAACGGCGGTGTTCGATGCATCCTACGACCCCGCCTTCTTGGCCGGCGTCGGCCTCAGGGCGCTGGTCCGCTATCAGGGCAAGGCCGCGATCTTCAACAACCAACCCCGCGACTGGACCGTCTATACCCCCGGGGTCTGGCTGGCGACGTTGGGCGGCGACTATCGCTTCCAGCTCGGCGGGCGCGAACTTACGCTGCGCGGACAGGTTCAGAACCTGTTCGACACCCGCTACTGGAACAGCGGTACCAGCACCTGCTGCTATTCGCTGTCGCCGGGACAACCGCGCACCGCCAGCATCGACCTGAAGGTTTCGCTATGACCCGGCATGACAAGGAGACCCGCATGTCCCCGCGCTACTGGACGTATCTTACCGCCGCCGCGCTGCTCGTGCTTTCGGGTTGTAGCGAAGAGGACCGGTCGTCCCCACCACCGAAGACAGCCACCGCCGCCACCGAGATCGCGTGGCGCCACGGCGACGTTGCAGATGCGTTTGCGGAGGCGAGCGAACAGAACAAGCCGGTGCTGCTCTATTGGGGGGCGGTGTGGTGTCCGCCTTGCAATCAGTTAAAGGCCGGATTGTTCCGCAACCCAGACTTCATCAGCAGGACACGCGACGTCATCCCCGTCTATCTGGACGGCGATACGCCCGGAGCGCAGGCATGGGGCGAACGGTTCGGCGTCACCGGCTATCCGACACTAATACTGCTGCGTCCCGATCGGAGCGAGGTGACGCGGCTGTCGGGCACCGGCGATGGCGCACAGGTCGCGGCGGCACTGGATGCGGTCCATCGCGGCACCGGCAATGTCGATACGCTGCTGCAGCGTGTCCGGTCCAAGCAATCGCTGTCGAACGACGATTGGGCGTTGCTCGCAGGATATGGGGGGTGGCACGACCCGAGCCGATCTGCCACTGCGGCGACGACGCTGGCCGCGTTGGCGGCGGCCGCCCCTGACGTCCGGTTGCAACGCCAGTTCCTCTTACAGGCGCAAACCGTCCGCCCCGATACCGCCCCGCTTTTGTCTCCCGCAGAAAGCAGCCGGCTGCGCCACGCCCTGACGACGGTACTCGCCGATCCCGCAGAGGTCCGGGCCAACCGCGCCTCGCTATCCTATGGCGCGGTGAAACTCGTCAATGGTGCGGTTCCTGGCGGAGGAGCGGATCGGCAGCGGATCGGCGAAGCGATCGTCGGGGCACTGGACGCCCTGTTCGTGGACACCCGGCTTGTCGCGTCGGAGCGGCTTGCATCGGTCGACGCGGCGGTCGCGCTGTACCGCGATCGCGCCGGCCCCGCCGCGCCACCGGCCGCCGCGTTGCTGGCCAAAGTGCGCGAAAGGGTTGCATGGGCCGACCGCAGCGTCACCAGCCCCTATGAACGGCAGGCAGTCATCAGTGGCGCGGCGCACTTGCTGGCCGATGCCGGCGATGCGGCCGGGGCGCAACGGTTGCTGGAAGCCGAAGTCAAACGGTCGCGCACACCTTATTACTACATGCCAGCGCTCGCCGAACTGGCCGAGGCGCGCGGCGACCGGCGGCAGGCGATCGACTGGCTGCGGCGTGGCTACGAAACGTCCGAAGGCCCGGCTAGTCGGGTGCAGTGGGGTGTGACCTATGTCGAGGGACTGCTGCGCCTCACGCCCACCGACCATGCCGCGATCGAAAAGGCGTCCGGCGCGGTCATTAGCGAACTGGCCAGCCAACCCGAAGGATACCGGCAACGAACCCGGACGCGGCTGGAAAAGCTGGGCAAGGCACTGGCCGCGTGGGGCACCGAACAGAACGGTAGCGCGACGCTGGCGCGGCTGCGGACCGCCGGAAAGAAAAGCTGTTCGGGACAACAGGATGCGGCGGTCGCCACCGCATGCCGCAACTGGCTCCCGCCAGGGATCGCCTAACGAATCGTCGCGGTATGATCGAGACACGGCCGATCGGTGCCGTCTTGCTAACCCTGATCGTTGAGACGCCTCGATCGAGTGACGTCGGACGGAGCAAGACTATCCACGACGATCGCGTTTCGAGAAACTTCTGGACAGCGAAGGTGAGCCGAGGTCACGCCGAATCGAACTAACTTGGTGGGGCAGATTTGCGAATGCGGATGGCGGGGGCGGAAGAGGTGGTGGCCGTGACGATCGGCCAAGCAACTGCCGTGCCGATGGACGACGTCTTCATCTCGCGTGCGTTCGTCTGCCTGGTGCAATCGGGCGAAAAGCAGATCCATCATCCAGCGTTCGGCTCGATCCTGGCCAGACCAGGGGATGTCGTGGCCTTTCCCGCCGGCGCTCTGGTGACGATGGAAAACAGGCCGACGCGGGACAAGCACTACCGCGCGGAGGGATTGTTCTATCCGCCTGGCCGAGCAGCGCGCCGAAGCCGAGATGTCGGCGGCCGCCAAGACCATCCGATACCGGGGACCGAAGACGATCGAGCATATCTCGCGGCACAGCCGGCGCGAGGCCGCGCGGTTGATCGAGCGCATCCGCTACGATGCGACTAGTCCGGCCTATGAGATCGCCGATCCCGAACTGTTTCTTCTCGGCCATTATGTCGAAAGCGAGCTGCTCCAGCGCTACGACAAGGGCGTGCTATCCCTGGCTGAACGGGCGCACTGTCCGCTGATGTGGAGCCACTATGGCGACCAGCATCGCGGGCTTTGCGTCGGCTATTCCATTCCCGACGACGTCCGGTCAGACCTGCACAGGATCAGCTATGTTGGCAGTCGGTTGGTACAGGCGAGCGCTGTCGGACGAATGCTCGACGGCGACAGCGCCGCCCGCGAACAGGCCGAAGAAGCCGTGCTGCTGCGCAAGGCTGCCGAATGGCGCTACGAGAAGGAGTGGCGCTTGATCGGGCCGCGCGGGCTTCACGACTCTCCAATTGAGCTTGAGGAAATCGACTTTGGAATGCGGTGAAGTATGCCGTGATCAGGGCTTTGGAAGCGCGCCATTCCCGGGTGCGGTTCTTCGAGATCCGCGAACAGGCAGGCCGGTTCACGCTTGCAAAGCGCGAACTCTACATCGACGAGTTGGCGTCGTCGTATCCACGCCGCGCCCGCTTAGTTCACGAAGCTTTCAAGGACGTCGAACGACCCCAGTAAGGGCAGCCCAACCCGCCCACTGCGGCCTGCTCTCCTGTGTACGACAGGTGTTTTCAGCGTGACTACGCGGCGGCCCGCCCATCCCCAGCTTGGAGACGGCGTTGAACGAATCGACGCGCTTGCCGATTGGTTCAACCGACAGCGGGGGGAAGCCTTCTTCTGACGGCGAGGCCTCGGTTTCGCTGTACCCCTTCTGTGGAGATTCGATCGCCTGATCGGCCGCACCAAGCCTCTCAGCCATACAATGAAGCTTGTCGGACGCGACGAAGAAAGTCGGCGACAAACTCCGGGTCATTGATTGCGCCGACTAACCGCGGGCGAAGCATGCGAATCGAGGAAAGCTGACGAAACCAAGCGTGGAAGTGGTCGTCCCCAGTGAGCCCTTGCAGTAATAGGGTGATCGCGAACGGTCCGATTAGGCCCTGCTGCTTGAAGAAGTCCGCCAAGGCATCAAGGTAGTGCCGCGTCCCCTCCTCGAATTCGGCTAGACCAAGCCTCCCCTCTCCGCTCAACTGCTGGATCGCGAAAGCCGCATGGGCATGAACGAACCAATCGTCGCGCACGAACAAGCGCTCGATTCCGCGGGAGCGCAGATCTTGCGCGAAAATCTCATGACCATCCTCGGTAACCTTGAACCAAGGATCGGAATGTTCGTGAAACACAGGCCCGGGATGGCGGACGGGGCCGTCCTGCGCGAACGCGGCGCGGCGATGATCGAAGTGCTCGGCAGGAAGTATCGCGATCCGCAACGCCTGTCGCGTCTCGATTCTGCTGCTGCCGGCGAGCGCGCTGTCTTCGGCCGCGGCCAGGTCAGCGAGTCGCGTCAGCAGACTTGCCTCGTCCACGAACCGGCTGCGCAACATCGCCGGTTCGATTGGAAGGTTACGGGCGCCCGACCGAATAAGGTAGCTACCCGTCAGACGATTCATGAACGGCCCACCGATATGGCGAGGAATCTGGACGTCGAGGATGAAACCGCCCTCCAGGTGCAGCGGTACCACCTGAATATTGACAGGAGTGGGCGAGACGCCGTCCTGGATGATCGATTGTAGACGGAGCGCCGCCTTATCGGGGTCACCCTGCTGGGGACGGAAGCTGTCAAAGCGCCCTCCCCTCTCCTCGACCCCGATCAAGAGCCGGGCTGGCCCTCGGTTGAGGAATGCCACGACATCATCGAGCAGCCGCGCCTTGGCCTCCGGCTTGTCCACGTGGACCTCGCGCTTGAAGTCCAGGTCTTGCCCCTCCTGCAGATCGCCTTTCGCGATCGCTGCGACCGTTACCGGAGTGATGGTCTCCGGCGATCGTGACGGCACTCCCGGCTCGTTCATGACCGTGACCTTGATCATTCCCCTTCTCCGACTCCGGCGGCTCGACGAAGGGCCGCCGCAGTGGCACCGGCGGCCGTATATGCTCCTGCCGGCGACGAAGGCGCTGTCCGTTCAGGCATGGTTACGGGCGAACCTTAGCGTCTCGTCGGTGCGAAGAAGCTTCACCGCTCGCCACGGTGCCGACGCAAGCGCCGTCCACGTCTCGATCGCGCCGACACGCTCCAGATAGCAGATCGCGCTGTTGATGCGGCGCGGCTCCCAACCGAGTTCCTCCGCGAGCTGCTTCGTCTGCACGCTGCGCGTCTCGCCGTTCATGATGCGATTGGCGAGTACGCCCGCATCGTCCTTTGGACTAAAGGGCATGAACGCCTCATCGAAGTCGACGAACAACGCCGGCGTCGGCGCGTAGTGACCGCGCGCATTCAGTTCGCGCAGATAGCCCCCGCCTCTCAGATCGAGGAGCGCGATACGCAGATCATCCTCCGCGATGGTGAACGCCTCCGCCAGCCCGGCAAGCGTGATCATCGGGTCGACGGCCATCGCGGAGACGCTGGTCTCGACGATGTGGCGCCCCACTGCGATCGCCGCCTGCGACCAGCCGGTCAGACCGGGGGGCGCGGGTTTCACATACTGCGGAGCCTCGCCCAGCGCCGGCTTTCGGCTCACACCATGAAGCCGATCCACGAGCGCCTTCAGCTCCGCCTCGTTGGAGGGATCGAGCTTCAGGAAAAGCATGGCCTGGAGGAAAGGCGACAGCGCGGCCGGATCCAGGTCGACAACGAGCGGCACGAAGCGGCTCTTTCCGCCGACCTGCCGCACCAATCCGACGTCGATCTCCTTGGCGACCCAGGGCTTAACGATCGAGGTTTTTGTCAGCACGACGACGAAGTGCGTCATAGCCCCGAGGCCCTCTTCCATCTTCTGGCGGAGGCTGTCGCCGGGATCGATTTCCCACTCATCGAACCAGACCTCGACACCGTTGGCCATCAGATACTCGGCGATCGGGCGAACCTGCGCCTTATCCTCGCTCGCGTGGGCAAGATAGATCTTGGGGTGTTCCGTACCCCCGGCAGCCACCGTCATCGTCACCGTTCCTCGTTCCACGCCCAATCGATCCTCCACCAATCGAGCGAAAGCAGGCGAACCGGTCGTGCGGAGCGCGACCTTGTTGCCGGGCAAGCGATCGACGAACACGTCCGCGTGGCGCTCCGTCTCCGGGTCGATGATCGAGGCCGCTGCGCCCCGCACTTTCTCGATCAGCGCTTGCACGCCCATCTCCAGCGCCTTCGCCTCGATGTCCGAGGCAAAGCGCTTGGCGTCGAAGGAGCGGCCGTTATACGTCATCTTGATCACCGCACCCGCTCCCGGATGTAGCGCTGCAGGGCGACCACATCATCGTCGCCGACCAGGACGCCAAGTACCGGGTAATCGGGCTGATCGGCGTTCCTGATCCGGCCCTTGCCGATGCACGGCACGATCTGGGCAAAAGCGGGATTGAACCGGCGACGTTCCCATCCGGTCGCCGCCTCAAGGTCCCGCGCATTGCCGCCAAGGTTACGATCCGCCAGCAGCATGTGCGCGAGGACGACCGAGTCCTCGATAGGGCTCCGACCGGTGATCGCCGCATCGCAGGCGACGAACAGCGCGACGGTCGTTCTCACGCGGGGCAGCTTGAGGTTGATCATCCGGGAAAGTTCGACCAGCCCCTCACCTTGCAGCTCCGCAAGCGCCGCGGCGATCGCGTCGACATCCTCGTCCGGAAAGGATGCCGCTAGATCCTCGCCGAAGTTCCCGACGAGTCCGTCGGCACATTGCTCGGCCATGTGTCTGCCGAGCCGCTCTGCAAGGGGACTTAGGTCCTCGTTCACGCACGCCTGTCCTATTCTGCTGATCTCCCGGCAGGGTGATCTGACCTGACGTGAGGTCTAGCCTGGATCGGAACAGGCTGGCAACATTGCCTGCGCCCGATCCCACTGTCGGTATGGTGTGGTTCGTAAGGAAGAGAACGGAAGATGGTGACTACGCGGTCGATCTCACTCGCGATCCCCGACTTCAAGACGATGAGCGATGACGACGTCCAGGCACACGTCCTCGCTCGTCATCGAGACGGACGATGGAGCACCCAGACCCGCTGGCTCCTATCGATGTTTGGCACCGACAAGCTGGAGCTCAATGAGGCGTGGGCTGAGAACTGGACCGATTGGACCTGTCCCGCCTGCGGTCGCGCGAAGATCGAGCTCGCCCGTCTCACCGAACAGAATGTGCTGCTCTGCCAGCTCGACTGGCATCACGACCACCTGCGCGACCATGCGAGCAGGCTCATGAGGGCGCAGCTTACGGGAAACCCGGGCGAAGTCGAGCGTCGAGCCGCCCGATCGATCTCGGCGGCGCTACCGTTGATCGAGCGCTTCTCGGAAACCCTGTTGTGCAACGACTGCAATGCGGCCGATGCGGCGATGAAGGCGCAGCTCGGCAAGCAAGTGCCCAGCTACTTCAGTTTTCGTCCCAGCGAAATCGCTCGCTTCGTGGTGGTCGAACCCAATCGGACGCATCGGCTGGACGTCGCTGCCGGTGAGGAGATCTGGGACGAGGTCAGCGCCGACCTCGCCCAGCGAACGGAGTTCGCCGAGATGCTCGGGGATCGTATCGGACAGGGGCAGCACGAGCGGGAAGAGGCGTCTTTCGCGCTGCGACAGAGCACGGACGACCGGAAACTGTTTTTCGCGCTCGGCTACGAAGTAATGAGCGCCCGCGCCAAGATCGACGGGATCGCCGCTGGTCTGATCGCCCGATCGCGCTCCACCGCCGGTCGCTGGAGCACGACCAAGTCGAAAGCCTCACGCAAGGTGCAAGCGCCCGACCAGGCAACGTTCGAGCGGCTCGACGCCGCGCGCAACAGCAGCTCACGCTGGTGGCGTGAGAGCGATGACGGCTGGTGCTGTCCGTGTTGCGCGCGCACTAAATTCGAGATCGTTCGAAAGTCGAACGAGGGCGACTGGACTGCTTCGATCATGGCCGTGAACGACTTCCGCGCCGAAACTGACCCGCACTCGCTTTCGCGCCGCGGCCTATATCATCCCGGGCCGATCGTACTCGCCAGCCACTATCAGATCGGCATGTGTCAGGATTGCCGCCAGATTCTAAGCGATGCCCTGACGATCCGGCCCGGGAACGTCGACGAATGCCTCAGCCTCGCGCAGCTCCGGGGGTTGATCGAAGGCCCGGCGCCACACACGCGTCACGCCCTCTCCGCCGAACTCATCGGCCTTTCCATCGACGCCAACACCGATTGGATGGCTGGGGTGGCCGACTACTGGTCCCATCACCGCCACGCCTCCGATATCAGCCTGGAGCATTATAGGATCATGCAGTCGACCGGCCTGTCGGCCGCAGGTGCCCGGGATATCGCAATTCCGAAGTTGGTTGCCGCTCAGAAGCTGCCTGCCGATGGTGCCGCCGGCTGGTTCGACTGGTTTATGCTCGAGGAGAAACGTATGCGAGCCGCTCCAGGACGCGCAGGTGCCAGCACGTAAGTGCACGAGGCGGGTAGCCGGATAGGCAGGATCGTCGCCGGCTAGCCGCCATTCCGCCCATCACCCTCGGCGAGCGCCTCGGGCTTCCCTGCCCCGCTGCCTTAACAAACGGCAACTCACCGCTAGCGCAGTTCGAAAGCGGCCATACCGCTTCCCTGAAGAGTTTCGGATGCCGGCAGGCGTACGAAAGTCTTGGAATCACCAAGATCCGACGACATGCCTGCCTCACCAACCCCAACGACTGGATCAAAAGGTTAGATCGGGGTCAGCGCATAAAGGCCTTCGCCAACATATCGAACACGACACGAAATCGCCTGATGCGTTTCAAATCTTCGTGCATCACGATCCATATAGGCAGGGGCAGGTCCAGCACATCGGCAAGAATCCGTATTAGCGCCGGATCACGCTCGGCGACGACAGCCTGGCAAATTCCGATCCCGAATCCCGACTGGATAGCCGCGAACTGTGCCGCATCGCTGTCGACCCGCAAGGCGAACGCGGACCGGTCGATACCCGGAAGGTGCCGCATGGCCGCGCGGATGAAATCCGTCTCGGTGTCGAAGCCAATCAGGTCGTGGCCGGACAGATCGGCCAATGTGTTCGGCACGCCGCGCCGGTCGAGATAATCGCGGCGTGCGTGGAAACCGAGACGAACATCACCGACGTGGCGGGCGACTAGAGCTTTCTGAGTCGGCTCGAACATCCGCACCGCAATGTCGGCATGGCGTTGGAGCAGATCATCGGGCTGATCGGACAACGACAATTCGATCGTCAGCGCGGGATGCGCTCGGCGGAGATCCGTCAGGATCGGCGGCAGGTGCATGACGCCGACCGCTTGGCTGGCGCTGATCCGCACGACGCCGGAGACGGCATCCGGACCGCCGCGGCCCGACCGCCTTAGCGCAGCCGCAGCAGCCACCAGCGCATCGGCATGGGGACGAAGCGACAACGCATGATCGGTCGGCGATAGCCCTCGTTGCGAGCGGACGAACAGCTTGCCGTCGATCGCTTGTTCAAGCGCATCGATATGGCGGGCGATGCTCGGCTGCGTCATGCCGAGCGCCCGAGCCGCGCCGGACAAGGATCCCTCGCGCAGCACGGCTGCGAAGCTTCGATAGACGTCCCAGCTCGGTTCGTTGCTCATAGATTCACGTATAGCGGCTTGCCGCTTTTCAGCAATTTTCGTTGCGCTGAACTGCCACCATCATCGCCGCCGTATCGATGGAGGCGATGATGACACAGCGAACAGCCCTGATCCTGGGCGCTACCGGAGGGATCGGCGGGGCGATGGCCAGTCGACTGCTTGCCGGCAACTGGATCGTCCGGACCCTGACCCGAAGCGACACCGCGCACCTTCCCGAGGGATGCATCGGCGTGAGGGGCGATGCACTGAACCCGGCGGACGTGATTGCCGCAGCCATGGGGGCGGACGTCATCGTCCATGCCGTGAACCCGCCGGGCTATCGCGACTGGGAGACACTGGTCCTGCCAATGCTCGACAGCACGCTGGCGGCGGCGAAATCCAGCGGGGCCCGTATCCTATTGCCGGGGACGGTCTATAATTTCGGCGCCGATGCCTTTCCGTCGATCGCCGAGGATGCCCCACAGCATCCGCGCACCCGCAAGGGCGCGATCCGTGTCGAACTGGAACAGCGCCTGGAAGCAGCCGCCGACGCTGGCGATGCCAAGGTCCTGATCGTCCGCGCGGGGGATTATTTCGGCCCCGGCGCCGCGAACAACTGGTTCGGTCAGGGACTGATTACGCGCGGCTCCCGGCCCCGCGTGATCCGTAATCCCGGAAAGCGCGGGGTGGGTCATCAATGGGCGTACCTGCCCGACGTCGCCGAGACGATGGCGCGGCTGCTCGACCGGCCCGACCTGCCGGCCTTCGCGCGTTTCCACATGGATGGCCATTGGGATCCGGACGGTCGCCGGATGGTCGAGGCGATTGCCCGCGCGCTCGGTGACCCGGCCGTGCCGATCCGCCCTATGCCCTGGTGGCAGCTTCGCTTGGCCGCGCTGTTCGCCACGACGCCACGCGAGTTGATGGAGATGCGCTATCTCTGGCAGCAGCCGGTGCGCCTGGCGAACGACCGCCTCGTGTCGGAACTCGGGCAGGAACCGCACACGCCCCTCGCCGAAGCGGTGCGGGTGACGCTGGCGGGCCTCGGCTGTCTCTGACGGCGGGTGACGTGGGGGCCGCCATCGTCTATACCAGTGGCGAGACCGAAGGAGCCACGACCATGAACGACCGGAAGATCAGCGCCACCCGCCCTGCCCTTTCCGTCCGCCACGGTGTTCATGTCGAACTTCCTCACTCTCTCCAACCTTTCCGCCGCCACGCCTGACGGCCGACCGCTCTTCCATGATCTGACCTTGTCGGTCGGTGCCGAGCGCATCGGCTTGGTCGGGCGCAACGGATCCGGCAAGTCGACGCTGCTGCACATCATTGCGGGCGCAGCGCTTCCCTTGTCCGGCACGATCCACCGCGCGGGCACGGTCGACCGGCTTGCCCAGCTGTGGCATGACGGGGATAGCGTCGCCGAGGCGCTCGGTGTCCACCGCTCGCTGTCGATCTTGGCAAGGATCGAAGCCGGGGATGGCACCGCGGCAGACTTCGACGCCGCTGACTGGACACTGCCGGCGGCGATCGATGCCGCGCTCGCCGATGTCAGCCTCGGCGGCATCGCCCTGGAGCGCCCGATGGGAAGCCTTTCCGGCGGCGAGCGGACGCGGGTCGGCATGGCCCGGCTGGCGATCGCCAAGCCCGACCTGTTGCTGCTCGACGAACCGACCAACAATCTCGACGCCGAAGGCCGAGCCGCCATCGAACGCTGGATCGCGGGCTGGCGTGGCGGCCTTTTGGTTGCCAGCCATGATCGCGCGCTGCTCGAAACCATGGACCGCATCGTCGAACTCAGCCCGATCGGCATCCGTATCGGCGGCGGCGGCTGGTCAGCCTTTGCGGCGGCACGCGATGCCGAACGGTCCCGTGTGGAGGCCGAACAGACCCGCACCGATGCCGCGCTCCGTACCACCCGCCTGGCCGCCCAATCGGCCCGCGAGGCCAAGGACCGGCGCGACAAGGCCGGGCGCACCTTCGCCGCCAAGGGGTCGGAGCCGAAGATCCTGCTCGGTGCCCGCGCCGAGCGCGCGGAGAAGAGCGGCGGACAGGCCCGCCGCCTCGCCGAACGACAGATCGAGGAGGCCGTGCAAGCCCGAGACGCTGCCCAGGCGCGAGTCGAGGTGCTGACGCCGCTGACGATCGATCTGCCAGCCACCGGCCTGCCGTCGCAGGCGGAGGTGCTCGCGATCGAGCAAGCGACCGTCGCATATGGCGACCGACATTTCGGACCCTCGTCGCTGACGATCCGCGGGCCCGAGCGTGTCGCGCTGACCGGTCGCAACGGTGCCGGCAAATCGACCCTGCTCCGCCTCGCCACGGGCGACCTCGCACCGGCCAGCGGTACGGTCCGCCGACGCGCCGATCGGATCGCCATGCTCGACCAGCATATCGGCCTGCTCGACGCCGCCGACACCATCGTCGGCAACCTGCGCCGCCTCCACCCCACGCTGGACGAAGAGGCGGTCCATGCCGCCTGCGCGCGCTTCGCCTTTCGCAACCGTGATGCCCAGCGGCTCGTCGGCACGCTGTCGGGTGGGGAACGACTGCGGGCGGGATTGGCCGCCGCGCTCTCCGGACCGCAGCCGCCCTGGCTGCTGATCCTCGACGAGCCGACCAACCATCTCGATATCGAGTCGATCGAGGTTCTGGAACACGCGCTTCGGGGGTTCGACGGAGCGCTGCTCGTGGTCAGCCACGACGCTCGCTTCCTGAACGCGATCGGCATCGAGCGGTCCGTGGCCGTCACCAGCATCAAAGAGGATGCCGCCAAGCCCGAGCCCGGTTAGGCTGGCGCGATGCAGCGTCTTCATATCGCCATAGCGGGCTGTGGCCCGGCCGGTCTCGCCACGGCGTTGCTGCTGCATCGCGATGGCCACCATGTCACGCTGTTCGAGCGGTTCGATGCGCCCCGCCCGGTGGGATCGGGGCTGATGATCCAGCCGACCGGCTTTGCCGTTCTGCGCGAACTCGGGCTGGCCGACGCGCTGCTCGAACACGGTGCGCGCATCGATCGCCTCCACGGCGAGGCGGGAAGCAGCGGCCGGGTCGTCCTCGACGTGCGTTATGCCGCGCTCGGCAAAGGCGCAGGGTTCGGCATCGGCGTCCACCGCGCGACCTTGTTCGCCGTGTTGCACGAGGCCGTCGCTACCGAGCGGATCGCCATCGAAACCGGATGCGCGGTGACGGGGAGCGAGATGGCAGCAGACAACCGCCGCTTCCTGCTGCTGGAGGGCGGTGGCCGCGTCGGGCCATTCGACCTGATCGTCGATGCGCTCGGCACGCGGACGCCGATGGCGCCGCCCTGCGGTCGCAAACTGGCCTATGGTGCGCTCTGGGGCACCTTGGACTGGCCCGCCGATGCCGGTTTCGATCCCGGCGCACTCGAACAGCGCTATCGGCGCGCGAGCGTGATGGTCGGCGTCCTGCCCATCGGGCGGTTTCCCGGCGGCCTGCGCCAACAGGCCGCGTTGTTCTGGTCGTTGCGCGCGGATCGGCTGGCAGAATGGAGGGCGGCCGGGCTCGACGTCTGGAAGGCCGAGGTATCCGCACTATGGCCAGCAACGCGAGGATTGCTCGACCAGATCCGATCAGCCGATCAACTCACCTTCGCCCATTATGCACATCGTACGTTATCGACGCCTGCGGAGGCGGGCATGATCCACATCGGCGACGCCTGGCATTCGGCCAGCCCGCAATTGGGCCAGGGCGCGAACATGGCGCTGCTCGATGCCTATGCCCTGGCGCTGGCGTTGCGGCGATCACCGGATGTCGCGGCGGCGCTCAGTGCGGCGATCGCCATGCGGCGGCGGCATGTCCATTTGTACCAGGCGCTGACCGCGCTGTTCACGCCCGTCTACCAGTCCGACAGCCGGGCGATCCCCTTCGTGCGCGACCGCATCGTCGGGCCGTTGTCGAAGCTTTGGCCAGCCACCCGCATCCAGGCGGCCATGGTCAGCGGCCTCATCGGTAATCCGCTGAAGCCGCTGTTCGGTTAGCGAGCCCGCGCATCGGAATGGAGGAATGCAGCGTGTGGTCTCCGACCAAGCGTTGGCCATCGCTCACAACGACCGCTGGTTCGAGGGGAGATAGGACTTTCTCATACCCTATACGGGCAAGACGGCGTATTCGGACACAGACGGCGAAAATATACCCGCGGCTGTCCGAATTCGCTGGCTCGTCCGTATAGGGTGATAGAGCTCGCCCCGGATCAGTCAGGCGGCCTGCGCCCACAGCGTGCACTGCGCGGCGTCATATTGGATGTCCGGCCGCATGACCTGCCGGGCCAGCCAGGCGCTGGCACGTTCGACGCCCTCGCTCAGATCGTCGGCGGGCTTGCCGTCGATGTGCACGATCTCGCGCGGCGCGAGGCGAAAATGGCCACGCACATGGGCCTGCGGCAGGATCAGCCCGCGGCGGCCCGCCTTCGACAGCCACAGGCGGCAGCCGCTCTGGATGTGGCAGCGGCCATCGCGCGGCAGAAACAGCGCGATGTCGATCAGCGCCGGGGTCGGACGTTTGCGGAATTCAAGGTGCAGCAGATCGGAACTGGTTTCCACGGCATGGCGGCCCATCTCGATCTTGTCCTCGATCCCGAGCGGATCGCCACCGGTGATGAAGACGCCGGGCTTGAGCTTACGGTTGCCGAGCAGCAGCTTGACGATGGCGCGGGTGACGGCGGCTTCGAAGGTCGTGGCGGTCATCATTCTATCTCCTTGTTTCATCCCCGCATCGGGGCCGTTCATCATGTCGTTCATCTCAACCCTGGTTCTCGCTCCGGCACGCACGCACGATCTGGGCGGCGGCGCTCTCGAGCCCGGCAGCGCGGTCCCACAGGCAGTTCCAGGGCAACCGGGTGCCGATCTCGACGCCGTGACGGCCGAGCTTCACCGACAGCCCGCCACGAGCGGGCACCAGATGCAGGCCCTGATCACGGTCGCGAAAAAAGTTGAGGTCGGTGAGCAGCAGCGGGCCGGTGATCGAGCGCAGCGCGACATCGACGCGGACCGGGTCGATGGTCTCCGGGTGGAAACCGTGCCGAATCAAGAGCGTGTCGCGACGGCGCGTCGCTGCACAGCGCAGCAGCGCCTGATCGAACAACGGCTCGGTGACGGGGGTCATCGCGATGATGACGTTATGGTCGAGGCATTCGACCGCCCCGGGCAGGCCGGAGTTGCCGAAGAGCGGCGCCGGTTCGTCGCAGCGGAGTTCGCCGAGGACATAGTTCATCAACGCGACCGAGGCGGTCGGCAAAACATCGTGGATCATGGGGGACATGGAGCCTTTGCAGGACAAGCGTGATCCCCGGACCGGCTGGTCCGGATCAGGCCCCTTCGATTTTCATTTCTCGTCAGGGCTTCGCTCGGCTCCGGCCGATTGTCCCTTCCTCACGCGGCAGCGATCGCGGCCATCGCGAAAGATGGCGTTGCCGATGACGGCATAGACCCAGCTATCAAGTGTCCGCGCGCTGTCGCCGATGGTGCCGGACCGGTGAATGGCGGCAGCCGGGCAATAGACTTCGGCCATGGCGGGCACCCAGCCGGCGATGCTGCCGGCGGGCTGGCGCTGCCACCATTGCCCAGCGATCAGGGCGGTCAGCAGCAGAACGGCGCTCAGGCGGAACACCAAGGGCGAGCGGCGGCGCTTCATTTTCTTTCCTCCAGCAGATTGTCGCTGCTGGAGAGGGTAAACATCTCGAAATACGGCGGATTGTGGAGTCAGAAGCCGCCCAGCTTGCCCATGATGCAGCAACCTGACGTCCATCCTGCACAACGAGACTTGGTTCGTTAACGGGTTCGGCCTACACCCATGCCGTTCGCCAGCAGGCGGACCGAGGCGTGGAAACCTCGTCAAAGAGAGCCGTACGCCCGGTCGAAAGAGATTTCGGCCGGGGAGCGGGTGCGTATGTCCAGAGCTTCGGCTTAAAGTCTCTAGCTGCTGCCCCTCGGTGTGAGGGATATCCCGACTTCTTTAAGCTACCTCATGATCTGCTCCTTCGCGGATGTTTGCAAGATCACCGGTCATCACTCCCGGAGTGCAACAGTCTCTTCGCGGTCGGGCGCGTGGCATGGCCGTTGGGCCTGTCGCCTGCCGCAGTATGGGCATTCACATGCAAAGGGTGGAGCTTCAACAAGCGTCACGAGGTTGTCGCCACCTCACCTTTAGGCCCGAAGTCTCCTGTCCCTCCGCCTCCCGGGAGGACGGTTTCGCCGCTCTTGTGCGGACGAACCTGGTGTGAACCTGGAATTGTCTATGCGGTCGCGCGCGCCTGCATCAGGTCGCGGTGCGGCCCCACATCGGCAGCCTTGGCCATGAAGTGAGTGCCGTCGCGCCACAGGCTGAACATCACGATCGCCAGCTTGCGGGCGAGCGCGACCTTGGCCTTGTTGAAGCCGACGCGCTTGCTGAGCTTCATTCCCCAGTCCTTCAGCGTGCTGAACGACTTGGTGTTCGCCAGCATGACGGTCGCCGCGCCGACCAGATGGGTGCGGGTCAGCTGGTTGCCCATCTTGCTGATCCCGCCATGTGTCAGGCTCTCGCCCGACTGGTAGACGCGCGGGGTCAGGCCCAGATAGGCCGCGACATCGTCGACATGCCGGAACCGCGTCGGGTCCTCGATCGCGCTGTAGAAGGACAGCGCCGTGATCGTGCCGATGCCGGGGATCTCCATGAACCGCTTGCACACCGGATTGGACGCGGCGAGCAGGTCGAGTTCGCGCTCGATCCGCCCGGCCTCGATGTAGAAGCGCTCGCACAGGTCGAGGAGCGGGATGATCCGCGGCCGCAGGTCGACGGCTTCGGTGTCGGCGATGAGGCACAGCTGGTCGATGGCCCGTTCGCGGAACGTCGCCGGGCTGTCGCTGCCGGGTTCGATCCGCCCGCCATAGACCCGGACCAGCCCGCGGATCATCGCCTCGGTCTCGCGCCGCTGCTTGACCAGGCGGTCGCGCATGATCAGCGACGCCCGGACCTCGAAGCACAGGTTCGACTTGACGTAGACCTCGGTCAGATAGTGGCGGCCGCTGCGCGTGATCTCGGCGATGCCGCGCGCGTCGTTGGTGTCGGTCTTGTTGCGCTTCACCGACAATACCCGGTGGACCTGCAGCGCATCGAGCACCGCCACCTGGAAGCCCTGCTCACGCAGTTTGCCCGCCAGGTGCGGCGACAGGCCGCCCGTCTCCATGCCGATCAGCGTCACGTGCGACTTGAAGTTGCGGCGCAGATAGCGGCCGATCTCGGTCGCATGGCTCTTCATCGACACCTGGTGGACCACCGCACCATCGACATCCACGACGCACACCGCCGTGCTCTTGAACCCGATGTCTAGCCCCACCCAGAACCGCGCTGACGCCGGATCCACCTCCGCCCGCGCCATCGCCGCGACATAGGCCGGCGCCACGATCTTCTTCGACATGACCTGCTCCTTTCCCGTCACCGTTGACCGAAAAAGGATACGCCTCTCGCCGTCGCCTGGGCAGCAGCTAACCCACAAGCATCCGCGCCTGTCTCTTTGCAGGTTTCCAATCCCCGGCTCACGGGCCGGCATCGCCTCGTTTCACGGGGCGGTGCCGCCGGCTGGGGAAGCCGATGCATCGCCCGACACGGGGGTGCGTATGGTTGCGGGACTTGGCCGCCAATGGCGGAAAGCTTTTCAGACATCATCGGTGATTTCGGCAGCCATGCTGCTTGCGGCCTGTGGCGGTGGAGGTGGTGGCGTCGCTTCGTCCGGTTCATTGCCGACGCCTGCCCCGACGCCCAGCCCGGCACCGACGCCGTCCCCCACACCGACCCCGCCGCCCAGCGCTGCGGATAGCGCAGAGTACAAGGCGTCCGGCGCGGTGGTCGGTGCGAAAGCGGCCTATGCCTATGACAAGGGCATCACCGGCAAGGGCGTGACCATCGCGGTCATCGACACTGGCATCGCCACCAGCAGCGCCGAGTTCGCCGGCCGTATCTCGCCCGACAGCAAGGCGTTCGAAAATAAGATCGCGCGTTGCGCCACCTGCGCGCCGGAGACGGTCACCTTCCCGCTCGACGATGTGCAAGGTCATGGCACCGAGGTCGCCTCGGTCGCGCTGGCCGCCAGGAACGGGAACGGCATGCACGGCGTCGCCTATGACGCCACACTGCTCGCCCTCAAGATCGCCGCGCCCGATCTCGAGAACGTCACCGCCACCTCCGTCATCAAGGAGGCGGACAGCGCTAATCCGATGAATGTCGCCCCGGCGATTGCCTATGCGGTGGAGAAAGGCGCGTTTGTCATCTCGCTGAGCCTGAACGGCGGGGCAGCCGGTCAGGCGGCGACCGACCAACGCAACGCGATGGACGGCGTCGTCAAGGCCGACCGGCTGCTCGTGCAGTCCGTCTCCAACTTCATCGACGATAAAAGCGCCGCACCCGGCACGATCACCCGCAACCTTGTCGGCACCAATTTGGAGAACAGGGACAATTTCCTGTTCGGCATCCGTGTCGACAGCTCGCTGCGACCGCCCAGCGGCAATGGCCTGCCCGGCGATCTTGCCGACCGCACGCTGGCGGTCGTGGCGGTGGACGTCAGCGTCGTCGGCAAGGACGGGCAACTGACCACCGTAACCGGCAACAGCTTCGCCGCGCCGGCCATCGCCGGGGCCGCCGCGCTGCTCAAGCAATACTGGCCGTAACTCGGCGGCAAGGCGATCTCGCGGATCCTGCTCGATACCGCGACCGACCTCGGCGACAAGGGTGCAGACCAGATCTTCGGCGCCGGTTTGCTCAACGTCGAGGCCGCGATGAAGGCACAGGCGCCCACCAGTGCTTTCGCCGCCGCCGACATGGTGCTGGCGCGCTATTCTTCACTTAGCCTCTCCGGTCCGTTCGGTGGCGGTGGCCAACTAGCCGATACCGTCACCCACATGACGGTGTTCGACCGCTATGGCCGCGACTTCGCCATGACTGGCACCGCCGGCCCACGGGTTCGGAGTTCGGGATTGCTGGCGGGTGCGATGCTGGGGACGATCGATCCACCGTGGCTGGCCACCACGGCCAACGACATGAAACTGGGGTTCGCCTCCGCCGCCACGGGACCGTGGGCCGCAGCGCGCTCCAACCGACCGGCCACCTTCGCCTTCTCGCCTGCTGCAGGCCATATGGTGAGCTTCAGCGCCAATGACGCGATCGGGCAAGGTGCGGGCATCGCCGGTTCTGCCCTGCGCGGTGTCGTCGCTGGACCGGTCGGCACGTCATCGTCGTGGAGCGGCGGCGGCTGGTCGGCGGGCTTTGCTTCCGGCGCGTCGCACGACGGCCGCTCTGCTTTGCGCAGAGTCAGTTTCGCAACGCCGCTGGGGCTTGGTGTTGAGCTGTCGGATCTGACCGAGCGTGGCCAAGTGCTGGGCCTGCGCGGTCCTGCCACCTTTGCCCTGTCCGGCAGCCGGACGACCCTGGCCACGCTGACCGCCAGTCGCAGCATTGCAGGCATGCTGCTGTCGGCACAAGCCACGGCCGCCACCACCCGGGTCGATGGTGGATCGGACACGCTGCGCTTTACCGGGCCGATGACCGGGACGGCGTTCGCGCTCGACGCGGCGCATCGCCTCGGCGGCGGTACCGTCACATTCGGACTGTCATCGCCGCTCCGGCTGGAACGTGCCCGTGCCGTGGTCGAGGCGCCCGTCGCCTATGACCTGATGACCGGCGCGCTCGCCACCCGCCTCACCACCGTCGACCTGACCCCGACCGCACGCGAGATGGATGTCGAGCTCGGCTGGTCGGCCGCGCTGTCGCCGACTTCCTCGCTGCGGCTCGGCGTCGCCCACGCCTTCGATGCCGGGCACGTCGCCGGCGCGCAGGACACCGCCGGCTTTCTCAGCCTGACCCTCCGCTAATCCAGCATCACCACAAGGACATAGCCATGTACGACAGAATGATATTCGCGGCGGTTGCCGCTGGGCTGATAGCTTTCACCACGCCCGCCTATGCCGCCGATCCGGCCACCCTGGAAGTGGCCGGCATTCGGCTCGGCGACACGCCGCAGCAGGTCAAGGCGGCCCTGCAGCAGGCCGGGTACAAGGTGACCGAGACGCGCAAGACCGAATCCTTCGCGCAGCGCGTCGCGGTCGAGGTCGGAAACCGTAAAGGCCTGGCGGCACCCAATCCAACCTATGCCGGGATCGCCGAAATCATTGCCATGGGACCACACCAGGAGCGTGCCGACATCCAGTTCGCCCAAAACGCCGGGGGCGATAGCGTGTCGCGCGTTGAGGTCACCATCCCAGGTACCGCGATGGGCGAACCGGCGATGAAGGCACAGCTCTCCGCCAGATACGGCAAGCCCGATGCGGTGAAGGATCAGGGACTTACCTGGTACTGGTGCGCGCCGCAGGCGGTAAAGATCTGCGGTATGACCTATACCGGCGGCGAGCTCGATACGGTGTGGCCGACGCTGCGGGGCAGCACCGGCATGGGCAGCAATTCCATCATCCTGGAAGCGGGCACCGATGCGGATCGCCGCCTCAAGCAGGCGTTCGAGGCCGCCGTACTGGCGCGGGCGCCCAAGACAGACCGGGCCGCGTTCTGACGATCAAACGGGGTGGCAGCGGCCACCCCGCCCATAGAATCAAAAGCCAAGTCGCACCGATTGGCCAGGCTTCACGGCTACCTCCGCGCGCAGCCGTTCAACCAGTTCCAGCGCATCCGCCGCTGGCCAGTGACGCAACTGGCGCGCGACCACCGCGAAGTCGCCGGGAGTCAGCCCCTCTACCATGCCAAGGCATGCCGGGGCGGGCTCTCCGAAAAAACGCAGGAAGGCGGCGGCGGCGCGCTCTGCCCCGAGCGGTTTCAGCCGCAGCTTGAAGACGAACCGCCGCAATGTCGCCGGGTCCAGCCCCGCCTCGTGATTGGTCGCCGCGACGACCGGCAACGGATGCAGGTCGAGCCACGTCAGCAGTTCATTGACCTGTCCCACTTCCCAACTGGTTCGCGCCGTACTGCGGTCGAACAGCAGCGAGTCCGCCTCGTCGAACAACAGCACGGCCTCCCGCCGCCGCGCCTCGGCAAAGGCGTCGGCGATCTGCGCCTCGGTCTCGCCGACCCATTTGGACAGCAGGTCGGATGCACGCTTGACCAGCAGCGGCCGGTCGAGCGCCCGTGCCAGATGATGCGCGAAGGCGGTCTTGCCGGTGCCCGGCGGACCCGTCAGTAGCAGCGACACATCGCTTGCCCCGCCACCATCTGCCATGGCCGCGAACAGGCGATCGACCGGCCGATCGGTTTCAAACAGGTCGAGGTCGAACGCCGCCGGGCCGGGCGGTGGCAGCGTGCCACCCCGCAGTGCCCGGACCAGCGCCTCGGCCGCGACGATGCCGCCATCTTCTTCACCGGCCAGTTTACCCGCACGCGCCGCCATCCGCAGAACCGTCGCTGCCTCTGGTGCGGCGTCGAGCAACGTGGCGAAGGCAGGACCGGGCGTCACCAGCTCCTCACGTGCCACCCGGTCGAGCATCGCCGCTGCCGCCGCACGCGACGGCAGGTCGAGCCGCAGCACGAAGCTCATCCGCCGCAGGATCGCCGCATCGACATTGCCGATCGCGTTGGTCGTCCAGATCACCGGCACCGGGTTGGCCTCCAGCAGCCGGTTGACGAAGACCTTGCTTCCCTCGCGCCGACTGAACCAGTCGCCGCCCGCGGACGGACTGGCATCGCCGATCAGGTCCTCCATCTCGTCGAACAGCAGCACCGCCGGCTCCCGCCCGCCGAGCAGGCGCTGCGCTAGGGCGAGCGCCGCGACGCGCTCCCATCGACGCGGTTCCTCGCCGTCTTCGTCCGCCTCGCCGACGCCGTGCAGCACCGCGCCTGCCGCCGCCGCCAGCGTACGCGCGAGTTCGGTCTTGCCGGTGCCGGGCGGGCCGTAGATCAGGATGTTGATACCCGCCGCCGCCTCGCCCAGCGCACCGCGAAGCAGGCGGACGAGGAAGTCGATCGATTTTACATGCGCAAAGGCGTCGAGCCCCAGCGTGGCCGTCTGCCGCCGACCGACCAGCGTATCGAGCATCGCCTCTTCGCTCGCCGGAGCCCGGTCGAGCAGACGTTGCAAGGTCCAGCGGATCTCGACATCCGCCTCACCCTCACGGGTTGCCGTGAAGCAGGCCAGGCCCAGCCGCGTGACCGCACCCCGCCGCGCCGCGCGGTCCGCATCCTCCGCACCCGCCCCGGCCATCTCGCCGAGGAGTTGCGGCAGGTCATGCCCGTGACGGCTGAGCAATCGCGCCAAGGCACCGACGCGCGGCAATCGGTCGCACGCGACCATCAGGCGCAGCAGCGCCGCATCGATCGGCGACAATCCCAGCAACCGCGCCAGCGTACCCGCGAGTTCGAGCGCCTCCGCCCGCACCGATTCCCCACGCGGGGCAGCCAGACCGGCGAGTAAGCCTTCCCAGTTCCATTCGCCTTCTACGTCGGGCAGCAGCCAGGGCCGATGCGGCTCCGCCCATTCCAGCAGCGCCCTGGCGAGCGGTGCCGTCGCGGGCAATGCGCCCGCCGTCCGGAGCATCAGGCCCCGGACGATATCCAGTTCGTCCATGTGGTATCCACGCGTCTCTCAGGCCGACGGCGCAAGCGCGCGCGTCGACGTCATTCCTGTCGAAAGGGTGAGGTGCGGCGGGGGCGGATGCCGGCCCGCCGCCAACGTCGTGGGACGTTTACGCGAAAGGCCGGAGACCGCCGACCCGTGCACCGCAATAGGCGGCAAGGTCGAACACAGCATGTCTCCGTATGGCCCGCCGGTTGGTACGGGCTCGCTGGGCAGATAGCAGAAAGTCGTTACGCTCGCAATCCGTCAGCCGATCGTCACGGCATGCGCCCCTCCCGCCTGCTGCTCGAACCGGGTGCGTCGCCCGGTGAAGCGCTCGATCACCGTCGCCGCCGTACGAGCATGCTCGCTCGGCTTGACGGTGGTAAACACGCCGCCGCCCGCCAAGGCCATCGGCAACAGCAACTGGTCGGCGAGATACGGTCCGGCAAAAGCCTCGCACGCCAGATATCCGTGCATCCGCCCCACCGCCGTCTTCGCGACCCGCTCCGCCGTCACACCCAATTGCGCAAAGCCGCTGACGACCTCGGTGACATGCTCGAACTTCGCCTCCAGTAGCAGGATGTTGCCCGGCCCCTGATCTACCGGCAGTTCGCGCATGAAGCATTCGCGCTCCGGCCAGTCGAACGCCTTGCGGACAACGGCGATTTCCCGTTCGGCAATCGACATGGGCAATCCGGCGAACAAGGCGCAAGCCGAGACGCCGACCGCCTCGCCGCGCGTCAGGCATTCGATCGGCTGGAGCGGACCGGGGGTGATATCCACCTCGATCCGCCCGCCGCCACGCGGGTAGAAGCCATGCCGGACCAGCCGAGCCTCGACCCGCCCGCCCATTCGCCGGACGATCGGAAGGAAGCAGCGCTCGATGAACTCGAACGGCGGAGCCAGCATGTTATGGGTGCCGCCCTCCAGCGCTAGCCGCGACGGACCGTTGGCGAGCAGCAGCGGCATCAGCACCGTCTGCAACACCAGCCCCGTCGACCCCGCCGTTCCAACCGAAAAGCGATAGTCGCCGGCCGTCAACCGGCCGGGATGAAAGGTCAGGTCGGACGATCCGACGACCAGCCCCTCGCACGTCGCGCTGCCGATCGCGCACGCCGCCTCGATCGCGGTGACGTGCTGGCGCATCAGTCCCGGCTTCGATCGCTTGGCGCGGACGTTGGTGATACGGACCGGCTCCCCGGTAACAAGCGACAGCGCACAGGCATTGCGTACGACCTGTCCGCCGCCTTCGCCCTCGCTGCCATCAATCTCGATCATGATATTCACTCTGACCAATGATGTGCGTCGTCCACGGCCGCCTTGGCGGCCGGTGAAGCGGGGCAACAGGCCCCCGGCCTGTCGCTACCTCCCGCTTCACCCTTTGACGCACACCACCTGTTTCAACGTGTGGACGATCTCAACCAGATCGGCCTGGGCGGCCATCACAGCTTCGATCGGCTTATAGGCCTTGGGCGTCTCGTCGATCACGCCCTCGTCCTTGCGGCATTCTACGCCGGCGGTGTCGGCGATATGCTCGTCGAGCGTCACCAGCTTCTTGGCCGCCGTCCGGCTCATCACCCGGCCAGCGCCGTGCGAGCAGCTGTCGAAAGAGTCCGGGTTGCCCAGCCCGCGGACGATGAACGACTTGGCGCCCATCGATCCGGGGATGATCCCCATCACGCCCTTCGCCGCCCTTACCGCACCCTTGCGGGTCACGAGCACATTCTCGCCGAAGTGGTTTTCGCGCGTGACGTAATTGTGGTGGCAATTGACCGCCTCCAACTCCGCCTCGAACGGCTTGGCGATGACCTTGCGCATCGCGGCGATGACGTTGGTCATCATCATCCGCCGGTTGAGCGCCGCATAATCCTGCGCCCAGCCGACCGCCTCGACATAATCGTCGAAATGGTCGGTCCCTTCCGGAAAGTACGCCAGATCCTCATCGGGCAGGTTCAGGTGCCATTTGCGCATGTCCTGCTTGGCCAGCTCGATGAAGAAGGTGCCGATCGCGTTGCCGACGCCACGCGAGCCGGAGTGCAGCATCACCCACACCCGCGCCTCTTCGTCGAGGCACAGCTCGATAAAGTGGTTGCCGGTGCCCAGCGTCCCCAGATGCACGAGGTTGTTCGTGTTCTTGAGCCGCGGGTGCTTCTCGCAGATCCGATCGAACCGCTGAACAAGCGTCGCCCAGGCCGAGACGATCGCGGGCGGCGGGCTGCCCCAACTGCCATTGTCGCGCTTGCCACGCCCGACGCTGCGACCGTGCGGCACCGCCTGCTCGATCGCCGAGCGGACGCCCTCCAGATGGTCGGGCAGATCGCTCGCCATCAGCGAGGTCCGCGCCGCCATCATGCCGCAGCCGATGTCGACCCCGACCGCCGCCGGGATCACAGCGCCCTTGGTCGGGATCACCGACCCCACGGTCGCGCCGATACCGATATGGACGTCGGGCATGGCAGCGACATGCTTGAAGATGAACGGCATCTGCGCCGCCCGCGCCAATTGCGCCCGCGCGCCGTCCTCAACGGGAACGCCCCGCGTCCAGGCCTTGATCGGCACGCCGCCGGGGACGTCGGTGTATTCGTAAGCGGTGGCGGTCATTATCTAACTCCTCGGACTTACCTTTGAGGCGGCCGGCCTATTCCGGCCGCCTCTGCCGCGTGTCGGACCGTTCAATACCATGCGATCCGACGAACAGGGCTTTGCGAGGAGCGTGCCAAATACCGCGCGACAGTCGAAAATCTTGCCTATCTTCCTAGCAATTAACGATTTTCCCGACACTTTGATTATGAGCGGATTGATGCACACTTCAAGCTGTTACGATCGACATGGATCGTAGTTTATCCTAACGTATCACCATGAAACCCACTGTCGCTATCGGATTCCTTGGCTCGACGCTCGATGCCGCTAAGTTCGACGCCGGGCGGTGGAACCGATGGCGGCCGACGGTCGGCCTCATCATGCACGAAGACCTGCGGGTCGATCGACTCGTCCTGATCCACGGGACCCAGCATGCGCGCCTCGCCGCGTTCGTGGCGCTCGACATCGCCTCGGTGTCGCCGGAAACGCGGGTCGAGATGCAGGTGATGGACTTCGCCGACCCATGGGACTTCGAGGAGGTCTATGGAAAGCTGCTCGACTTCGCGCGGGCCTATCCGTTCGATCCCGATGCGGAAGACTATCTCGTTCACATCACGACCGGCACGCACGTCGCGCAGATCTGCCTGTTCCTGCTGACCGAGGCACATTATCTGCCGGGTCGCCTGCTTCAGACACAGCCTGCCCGTGGGTCTGGCGGGGCGGCGGGGACGTGGAACATCATCGACCTTGACCTGTCGCGCTACGACAGCATCGCCACGCGCTTCGCCGCCGACAGCGCCGAGAGCACCAGCTTCCTGAAATCGGGCATCGACACGCGCAACGCCGCCTTCAACGCGATGATCGACGAGATCGAGCAGGTCGCGGTCCGCAGCCGCGCACCCTTGCTGCTGATGGGTCCGACCGGCGCGGGCAAGAGCCAGCTCGCCCGGCGCATCTACGAACTGAAGCGGGTCAAGCGACAGGTGAAGGGGCCGCTGGTCGAGGTGAACTGTGCGACGCTGAAGGGTGACAGCGCGATGTCGGCCCTATTCGGCCACCGCAAGGGCGCCTTCACCGGCGCCGCTGCGGACCGTGCCGGGCTGCTGCGCACGGCGGACACCGGCGTGCTGTTCCTCGACGAGATCGGCGAACTCGGCCTTGACGAACAGGCGATGATCCTGCGTGCGATCGAGGACAAACGGTTCCTGCCGGTGGGCGCCGATCGCGAAGTCGATAGCGACTTCCAACTGATCGCCGGCACCAACCGCGATCTTGCCGCCTGCGTGGCGGCGGGGACGTTCCGCGATGACCTGTATGCGCGGCTCAATCTCTGGACGTTCGCGCTGCCCGGCCTTGCCGAGCGCCGCGAGGATATCGCGCCCAATCTCGACTATGAACTCGACCGTCATGCCGAGCGCGAGGGCGACCGCATCACCTTCAACAAGGAAGCGCGCGACCACTATCTCGGCTTCGCGACCAGTGCCGAGGCGCGCTGGCCGGGCAACTTCCGCGACCTCGCCGCCAGCGTCACCCGCATGGCGACCTTCAGTCCGTCGGGACGGATCAACGTCGACTGCGTCACCGCCGAGATCGCGCGGCTCAAGCGCCTTTGGACGGGCGGGGCGGACGCGCCCGATGCACTGGCCGGGCTACTGTCGGCCGATCAATTGGAGGCGCTGGACCCGTTCGATCGGGTCCAACTGGCGCATGTCGTTGCGACGTGTCGGGCCAGCCGCTCCTTGTCCGACGCCGGACGAACCCTGTTCGCCGCCTCTCGCCGCCAGCGCACCTCGACCAACGACGCCGATCGCCTGCGCAAATATCTGGCGCGGTTCGATCTGAGCTGGACCGACGTGATGGGCGATCGCTGACCCTGTAGGGCACGGGGCGGCCGATACCGCCCCGCGCCGCTCAGGCCGCCGCCGTGATCCTGCTCCATCCCGTGCGGAAGGCGCTGATCTCATCCGCCCAAAGTTGATGGGCCGTGTCGACGAGATCGGGATGCTCGCCGGCCCATCCGCTCGGCAGGTGCTGCCGCGCCAATACGCAGAGGTGGACATGCTGCCGGGCGGCGCTGAGGCCGTCGCCAGGCACGTGCAGCACCGCCATCGTCGACAGGCGACGACCGCCCGCCAGATGAACAGCCGCATAGGCCGACGCCATGTCGAGCAGGTCATGCGAAGGCATGTCATACTCGCCTTTGATGGTCAGGATCGCGGCGAGCAGCCGCTGATGCGGCCGGACGTTCGCATCATAATCCTCCAACAGCCGCCACAGCGGGGTATCGGGCGCCCCCTGCGCCAGGATCAGTCGATGGTCGCGGGCTGTGACGGGCAAGCCGCACGGTGTCCGCGGCGCATCGGCTTCCGGTTTGAACGGCGCCAGCTTGCTGCCGAACACCGCCATGACGTGGTTGACGCTCTGCCGGGATCGCGGGCGCAGCAGCGCATAGCCGACGGCCTCACAGCCGGGTTCGCGCACGTCATAGATCATGTCCATGACCTCGGCCGGGCTGTGCCACGGCACCACAGCCGCATTCTTGGTCTTCATTGTCTTTGTCACTCCGGCGGCGTGGGCTGCACACGCGTTGCCTTCTTTTTCACCCTGACGGTACAGCCGCCTAGGCGCACTCCTCCTTCTCTCCTTCTGCTTCGGGCGCTCGCCTAGCGCCCGGCCCCTCGTCCATGGGGCGGGAAACCGGGGGGAAAGTCTATATCGCTCGGCCCTTTGCTCAGACGGGGCGGGATCGCATTACGCCTTTCGCCGCGCTTACTTCGCTCCACGACAGGCACCGCCGAGTTAGGCTTGCCTGCTGCCGAAGATGGCACGGTCGCAGGCGGCACGGGTTCCGGTACCGCAGGCGCATTCGCTTGGGGCATGGGTCGCTTGGATTGAGCCGACCACTTCGCCGCCAGCCACGATGTCGTAGAACTCAGCCGGTGCCCAGCCGCGTTCCGGATCAGCCTCCGTCACCTTCTGCAACCTCAATGTGACCGCCATAGATGCCTCTGCTACCGCGACGCCTTGGTGTATTTGGTCAGTAAGCGTCCGGCCAGCGCCGTTGAGCGCTGAAGCACGAGGCACCCGTTCGGCAGCGCCTACTTGCTCCCATGGCCCACATGGACGATGCTGCCCGAATGAAGCCGTGGAATATGAGTGTCGGGATCATCCTCGGGCTGTTTATCGGGAGCCTGCTTTGGTGGGGCAGTTTCGTTCCCGGGAAGGGCATATTTCAAAATCTACAGCTCGTCATTGTCCCGGCTGCGCTCGCAATCGTGATCGTGTCAGTGCGGAACAAGCGGAAGAAAGCCGGCCCCTACAACCCCGAGGTTACTGTCAAAAATAGACGTGGAAGGGTGTAACCGAGCGTAGCCGGACACTTACGCCAATACCGGTGCCGCCCATTTCCACGGATCGCTTGCGTCAGCCGCCTTCATCGCTTTCCTAAATGACCATCCCATTCGGGCAATTATCCGCACTCCCCAGCGCGGCCAGATCGTGGCAATGACGGCGACCGATCGGAGGTGGGGATGACATTCACGATAGAACCCATAGGCTATGTCCGGGGCGGCCGCCCTGATCCCGTCGACGACGATTGGGGAAACACCCGGACCACGATCGAGCTGGACGCAACGCAGGTCGGGGCCGACGCGCTGGCGGGGTTGGATGCGTTCAGCCACGTCGAGATCATCTTCCTGTTCGATCGTGTGCCCGAAGAGAAGATCGAGCGTGGCGCACGTCACCCGAGAGGCCGTGAAGATTGGCCGCTCACCGGCATCTTTGCGCAACGGGGCAAGAACCGCCCCAATCGGCTCGGCGTGACCGTCTGCCGCGTGTTGAGCGTGGAAGGTTCGCGGCTGAACGTCGAGGGGTTAGACGCGATCGACGGAACGCCCGTGATCGACATCAAGCCGGTAATGCGTGAGTTCCTGCCTCGCGGTGAGGTTCGACAGCCGGAATGGGTATCCGAACTGATGGCAGCCTACTGGTGACCTGATCCCGTTTTCCGATCCCCGCGCGACGGCTTTCCCATAACGAACGCTGTGCCATAAGCGACGTGATGCCGGACGCTGGAGGCTTTGATGGCGGATGTGGTCGGCGCAATGCTCGTGCGAAACGGTGAGGTCCTGCTTGGGCTGAGGGCCGCGCACAAATCATTCGCCGGTGACTGGGACATCATCGGGGGGCACATCGAAAGCGGCGAGACGGCATGGGCGGCTCTTTGCCGCGAGTTGATCGAGGAAATCGGCGTGGAATGTGTCGCCGGCGATCCCCTTGGCACACTGAACATCGGCAGCGGTTCACATCCGTCCGTCCTGCACGTCTATTCCGTGTCATTGTGGGAAGGAGAACCGTCGCTTCAAAACGACGAGCATGTGAAGATTCGATGGTTCGGATTGGGTGAAGCCGAGCACCTTCCGAACCTCGCCACCCCGCTCTACCGAGCAATGTTCGCATCGTTATGCTGCCGATCGTAGCCGTTACCCCTCCTTCCCGAAACTCGATCCAATGGGAACGACGCAGGCTAAATCTCACCGCGCTACAGTGCGGCCAGCTGGGCGAGATGGTCATTGATGCCCACGCCCGAGCCGGTAACGTTGACCGTCTCGAAATAGTCGTGCCAGCCCGACGCGGCGATGCTGTGCACCAGTGCCTCGATCGCCGAGGCGTCGGGTGCCCGCCACAGGGCGAAGAAGCGGTGTGACGGGGCGTGAACGACCGCGGCCTCAGCCTCGCTGAACGCGATCGCTTCCACACTGATCACCGACAGCGCGGCCATGCCGGCACCGATTTTCTCGAAGAAGCGCTGTCGGTCGAGCTGATCGAGGGCGAGCCATGCTGGCTTGGGCGAATAGAGTTCGGTCAGATGATGCGTCACGGAATGGCTTCTTCGTCAGTGAGGGCGATTGATCGAACGTAAGCGTCCGGTGTTCCCCGCCTTGCTGACGAGGTGATGCGCAAGCCACAGGTGCAGCACTGTGGCAGACACTGGT
>NZ_JBHZQU010000024.1:0-25496 GCF_042867205.1 Sphingomonas sp. NCPPB 2930
CCGGCCCGCCAGATCAATGAACTGCTGCCGTGGAACTACCGTCCCGCCTGACGCGACGCCTTCACCGGACGCTTACGCCTTCGAGTATACCCTCAAACGCGATTTAGTCTGCGTTTGGTCGTTAGAGCGGTTTCCGATCAGTCTGCATCGTATCCGGCTTTGGCGAAGTAGTTGGCACACTCCTGTGGCGAGTACAGGCCGTGGATAGTGCGCTCGGCGGCCTTTCGCAGGTGTGCCTTGAGCTTGGAGAACGCCTGCTCGATCGGGTTGAAGTCGGGGCTGTAGAGCCTGCCCCGGCGGAGGCCGGGGGCGGAAGGAAGAGCAGCTTGGCGCCAGCCGCTTCGATGGCATCGCGCGCGGCGGGCGCCTTGTGGCTCGATAGGTTGTCCATGATGACGATGTCGCCGGGCGAGAGGTCGGGCACCAGCACTTGGTGGATATAGGCAACGAACGCGTCGCGGTTGATCGGGCCGTCGAGCACCATCGGCGCCACCATGCCGGTGCGGCGCAGACCGGCGACGAGGGTGGTCTTCCAGTGTCTGTGGGGTACGCCCGAGCGCAGCCGCTCGCCGCGCCGGCAGCGACGGTGGCGACGGTGGCGACGGTGGCGACGCGCCATGTTGGTAGACGCCCCCTCGCTACCGATCATCCCCCGGATGATCGGCTTCACGCTCGGCCCTCGTCGATGAAGACCAGGCGTTCGGGATCGAGATCGAGCTGGCCATCGAACCACTCTTCCCGGCGCTTCAGGATGTCGGGGCGGTCCTGCTCGGTGCCGTGCGCTGTCTTTTTTTGCGTGTGATCCGGTGCCGGTCGAAGAACCGCCACAGCGCCCCGATCCCGACCGCCGTGCCTCGCTCGGCGAGCAGCGCTTGCAACTCGACCAGCGTGATGTCGTCCTTCGCCTCGATCGCGGCGAGGATGAAGGCTGCGTGCCCATCGATCCTGGCCGCACGACGGTCGCCGCCTTGCGGCTTGGCTGCCGGCGTGCCGTGCTGAATGACCAGTTGCCGCCAGCGGATCGCGCTTGCCGCGCTGACACCGAACCGTGCTGCCGCAGCACGGCATGACATCCCGCCACCAATCACGGCGACCACTCGCTCCCGAAGATCCTGGGACAGCACTCGCGGCATCTGTGCCTGCCTCCTGACCCGGCTCAGAGCCTGAATCAGAACACCGCGCTCGTGTGAATCCTCAGAGATTCAAAAAGGCCGGAAACCGCTCTAGCCGATGATTTCACCGCGCGAGCATCGTGCGTTGGTTTCTACAACCGCTTAAATCTGTCCGGTGAAACGGGGGCAGCTCAATACGCGCCATCTGCACTCTATCTTGTACAGTGCCAAAGGACGCTTCTGGGAGCCGACGGCGCCGCGTCAGTAACACGCGTTGAGTCGGACGCTTACAATCAAGGCGTACGACGGCGACCTTGCCATGCTCACCCCGAACCGGGCTGCCGCGGCACGCCACGACATCCCGCCATTGATCGCGGTGACCACCCGTTCCCGAAGTTCCTGTGACAACTCCTGCGGCATCCAAGCCGATCTCCTGATCCGGTACAGAGCCTGGATCGGAAAATCGGACCCGTGTGAGTTCTCAACGATTCAGAAGGGGCGGAAACTGCTCCAAGCTTATTCCGATACCCGCGCAGCCGTTACCCGCCTGAGTCAATCAACTCTGTACAGCGGAACTCAGCCGCTGCCTGCTTCCGTACCAGGCGCCAAATTCTTCAATACAATTGCCGGGAACAGACCATAGGCTATGACAAAGTCAAATTTGTGCCAATTCGATGCCCATGCCCTTGCAGGCAGATCAGGGTGATGCCGTCATCAACTCGATTGACCGGTCTCGGAAGCAGAACGCCCGCACAGGCGAGCTACAGTTATTAGGATCTCACTGGCAATAGGGTGCCGTTTATATCGCAGCAACAGAAGCCACCCGATGACGCCCAATATGATAGAAAATATAACCAAGATCAACGGAACATGAGGTGACCATTTCCACCACCCCATCAATAAGATCGAAGGGGCAATCGCCACGGCAGTGAGCTGCAAGCTTTCACTATAGACACGATCGATCTCTCCAGGCTCCGTTCCGGCCAAGCGATCGATATGCGGTCGATAGAGAACATAGCCCACGATGGCCTCGCCAATGCGACCTACCGCAGCGGCAGCCAAACCAAATAGGCATCCGACTGAAAAAATTGCAGTTCCTATAATAGCCCGAGACATCTCGATCCGCATTTGTTGGTTTGTTTCTTTACGAAGGACGAACAATTCCCAGTTCATGCCAAATCCAAGTACGATAAACTGGGCTATCATCAACAATGCCAAGGGAGTAGCTGCAGGAAGCCACTTTGCACCATATAATATCAGAACCAATGGACCTGCCAACGTAGCGATACCCAGCAGGATCGGCCACATGGCTCCTGTAATCATCCGCAATGCTCGGATGAAGGTTGTATGAAATTCGCCCTTCTCGCGCAGATCGCGTGAAAGCTGAACAAATATAACACCGGTCGCCAAACCGTAGACGTTGATAAAAACTAGCGTAGCGAGGCCAGATGCGCGAGAATAAAGGCCGAGCGCAAACAATCCCAACATGTTGCCGAGAATGATATCGGAACTCCGTGCCGCCAATTGGGCCACACCACTGATCGTTAGCATCTGGAAACCAAAGACCAGTATCTCTCGAAATCGGTATAAACCTGGCCGAAAAATGAGATCATGACGGCGGGCCATCATATAGAAGAGGGCGCAGACGAGATTCGCGAACACCGGCCCAACTGCCAAGCCAGGCGCACCCGCACCTCGCCAAAGACAAGTCAACGTCACTAAAGCTGTAATGACCGCGCGCAATATGTTGACCGCAGAAATAGTAGAATACCGCATTTCCCGCATGCACAATGCCGCGGGCACGAACTCGAGCGCGGAGAACAAAGGCCCGGCCACCATGATTAGCAATACGGCCGATATCTCGTTATCGTGGCGAACAAACATGCTGAACAGGCCAGCGCATAGGAGACATAGCGCTAAAAGGCCGCTTAGGGCTAAATTTACCGTAAACGCAGACCTAAGGGTTTGCACGTCGATTGTCTTTTCCCGGACGAGAAAAGCCTGTGTGCCAAAGGCAAGAAAAACGCTCAATACACCCGATATCGCCAGGGCAAGAGCATAGATACCCATTTCGCGTGGTGAAATCAGGCGTGCAACTATGACCGATGTTGAAAAAGTAATGGCTAGCGTGATCAGCTGGCTACCATATGACCAGAACAAGGAACGACGTACTGACATCTAGCTCGCTTTCCGCGATTCCTTTCGCGAGAGAATACGAGAATGCATTCGCCTCGGCACGACAGCGAACGCCACCAAAATGCGCAGCGCCACGAGATGCAATGAGTCCCTCCAATCCCCTCGCTTTGAAGATGATCGATAATCAGACAAGACCGTTCTTCGCAACTCAGGCCAGTAAATGAATGGCCAAGCGCTCATAGCACCGAAGCGGGGCAAGGGCTCCACCCCGCGATGGTCTAGGTCCTGTTGAATCATTGATGCAAGGAGTGGATCACGAGACGCAACGACACTCCGCCACTTAACTGCATCTACTACGCGCATACGATTAAGGCGAAGTAGTTCTACTTTTAAAAAAGGAACACCAGTCTCTATTACTTCACGCCAAAGTATATGAGCAGGATTATAAGGATGGCGCCGGGCGATAACCTGCTGCTCATCAAATGAAAAAGCAGCGTAGTAACGCAGCCCAGCAGAAGCAAGTGCTTGACTTAGGCCAATCTCATACTTCAAGACAAGCGCAAGCTTGTTTGACATGGCCTGCATCGGCGTGCACATCAAGGCTGAAAAGGCCGATGAGCGATACGCCTCTGGGCGTAATAATATAAACCAACTTTGCAGATGCGGCGCAATTTCAAGAGATTCGACAGCCCCGTAGAAATCTGCATCATGGGACAGCAAGTGATCGATGAAAGAAGATAGATTAGTCAGCGGCCCATAAACGCTATCATTGGCGAGCAGAAGAAGTTGCGCTTTAATAGGAAAGAAGCGTATGCAGGCTTCGATCCACCCTCCAAAATCCATTCCCGTGTTTTCGCGGAGAATGACCTCGGCACCTACTGCCCGCAAATCGTTCAGCGCATCCGGTCTAAGCTTCGCCGTTGACAATACCACGGTTACAAAGCCAGCGTTGCGCAGTGCCCGTAGGTAATGAAGCGTATGCGCAGCAACCCATCCGTCCTGATGGTAGTGCGCGAACAAGCAAAGCCTAGCCGCATCACGGATTCGACGCTCGTCAATTGTAGATATAGAAATGGATGGTGCCCCCATCTGCTAGGACCGCGAAAAGTCAACCAGCGACGCTAAGACGGGCGCGAAAGAGGTCGCCCAATCCCGGTTCAAGCGAGCCGAGGCATGCGCGGCTTTACGCGTGGCATCATCGGCTACACGAGCGACACCTTGCCGCAAGCCATCGAATAATGCATCGATATCCAGCGGTTTGTACAAAATGTTTTCGCTGTAGTGCGCATCTTTTCCCTTGGGGCCGAAGACGTTGGTTACAACCACGGCTCCACTTGCCGCAAGATCTAGCGGGGGATAGCTCGGATGGGGAGTATACATCAGCGAGAAACCAAGATCCGCTTGACGGATAAGTGAGGCATAATCCGACCAGGATAAGCCATTATGATATTGAACCGGCCGCCCTGGAAAAATCATCTTCTGAATATTGATGCCGAAGAAATGAACATTCCATTCGTCAACCGGAAACAGGCCTGCGGCAAAGGCCTTGTCCAACACGGCGACTCCCCGGAGGAACAGGTTCCGGGGATGATCAGGACGGGCGTAGAAGACAAGGTTACGCCGCCCTTCATGGGAATCGGGGTGATAGATGGTTGTCGGGAAAGCTGGCTCGAAGGCGATGCCCCGCTGTGCTGGACCAGCCGTGTCCGTCGCTTGGAAGTGCGTCAACAACAGTTGACTGTTGACCACATAGCGGATGCTAGTGTCGTTGAGGGTTTCGTCGCACAGCAACTGCTGGTCGCCACCAGCATAAAACATTCGTTCGTCTTCCTGCAGCAGATAGACGATTTGATGGGCTGGAACGGTCTGTCTTACTGACCAAGTTCCCCACCACGACGTAGTAAGAACCAAATCGTCCGGTCCTAGCGGAACACCAGGATCGCTCTCCGAGCCATCCGAGAAAATCAGGTCGATTTCCCCGTTATAGGATAATCCCTGAAGTTCAAGCAGTGCACGAAGCGCGGTGTCGTTACAAGGGAGTTCGCGGGTTACGATACGCAGTGAACGCCGTTGAGCTTGTGCGATACTGACAGCGAGTAATACCGCGGTACCGACACCTCCCATTAATTGGCCTGGAGCGACACTGTCCGTAATCATCGTCACATGGTGATGGCCGGATTCAGGTCGAATCTTCAACGGGCGCAGGTTGTGGAACGCCTGCTGCATCAATGCAGCGACCGATCGGGGCTGGGCGGCTTTCCAGCGTGCGACTTTTTGCCGCATTGCCCGGCGCCAGTGCGGTGGCGGGAATGCGGCAAGAGAATGTAGGTTGATCATAGTTGTACTGACCGCTCCTACCGCTGTAACAACGCGGTTTCGATCATCCTCGCCCAGCACCGCTGCGCACGTTCCACCGGATCGGTATGCGAATCATCAACGACCACTTACCGCATTCAGAATTGCACGACCATAATGGGTCTTTTTGAACCGTTCTCCTGCAGCACGCGCCATGTCGGCATCGATAAAGCCCATTTCGAACGCGATCTCTTCAAGACAGGCGATCTGGATACCTTGGCGATGTTGAAGCGTGCGGACAAACTCTCCTGCCTCCAGTAGGCTATCATGAGTGCCGGTGTCGAGCCATGCATAACCGCGCCCCATCTGCTCTACATAGAGGTCGCCTGTTTCCATGTAGAGACGGTTTAGGTCGGTAATCTCCAATTCGCCCCGGGCCGACGGCTTCAGGTCACGCGCCAATTGCACAACGCGATTGTCGTAAAAATACAGGCCAGTGACGGCGTGATTCGACTTGGGTTGAACAGGCTTTTCTTCCAGGCTGATGGCCTTACCGTCCGAACCCAACTCAACGACGCCGTAGCGTTCCGGGTCGTCAACGCGGTAGCTGAACACCGTCGCGCCTTGCGTCCGCGCGACCGCACGTGCCAGCAGGTCCGTCAGATGCGCGCCAAAGAAGATATTGTCGCCCAGTACTAGTGCAACATTATCGTCGCCGATAAAATCCGCGCCGATCGTGAATGCCTGCGCCAGCCCTTCGGGGCGGGGCTGCTCGGCATAGGACAGGGACAGGCCGATCGCGCTGCCGTCGCCGAACAGTCGCTGGTAGTTGCCGAGATATTCGGGACTGGAAATGATGAGCACGTCGCGGATTCCGGCCAGCATCAATACCGACAGCGGATAATAGATCATCGGCTTGTCATAGACCGGCAGCAGTTGCTTGTTGACGGCAAGCGTCGCTGGATGAAGACGGGTGCCCGATCCGCCTGCCAGGATGATACCTTTCACTTCTTGGCTCCGATCAGTTCGTCGAGGATGTCGCCCAGTGCGTCGTGCCACGCCCGGGGGGTAATGCCATAGGCGCGTTCTATCGCGTCATGGGCCAGCAGCGAATTGGCTGGACGCCGCGCGGGCGTCGGATATTGGGCGGTCGTGATCCCTTCGACCTGCGCGACAACGCCGCCACGCGCGCCGGACTGGCGGAAGATTTCCTCCGCGAACCCCGCCCAGGTCGTCGCGCCGGCATTACTGAAATGGAAGGTGCCGGTCGGCGCGTCGGCATCGTCGGCCAACCGTACCGCGATGTGCACCAGTATGTCGGCAAGGTCCGCTGCGCTGGTCGGGCTGCCTTGCTGATCCGCAACGACGCGCAGTATCTCGCGCTCCGCACCGACGCGCAGCATCGTCTTCACGAAGTTATGGCCATGCGCCGATACCACCCAGGCGGTTCGGACAATCGCATGGCGCACGCCGCTGGTACGCACCGCCAGCTCACCGGCCAGCTTCGATGCGCCATAGACGCCAAGTGGTGCTACCGGGTCGTCGACATCCCAGGCGCCGTCACGGTCGCCGGGGAAGACATAGTCGGTCGACACTTGCACTAAGGGCACATTTGCAGCCGCACAGGCCGAAGCGAAGGCAGCGGGTGCCAGCGCGTTGACCTGCCACGCCGCAACCTGATCATGCTCCGCCTTATCGACCGCAGTGTACGCTGCGCCGTTGATGACGGCTGCCCAAGGGCGTTCCGCCACCTTTGCCACGATCGCTGCCGGGTCGGTCAGGTCAAGCGCGCTACGGTCCAGTGCCACCACCCGCCAGCCTCTGGGCATGTTCACGCGTTGTAGCTCGCGTCCGAGCTGCCCGTTCGCGCCGGTGATCAGCAATTCCCGCATTACGCGATTCCGCGCCGCTCGGATGCCTTCGCCGCGACCAACGGCCGCCACCAATCCTCGTTATCGAGATACCAGACCACCGTCTTTTCAATTCCGGTCTCGAATGTTTCCTGAGGACGCCAGCCGAGTTCGTTGCCGATCCGCGCGGCGTCGATAGCATAGCGCTTGTCATGGCCAGGACGGTCGGCAACCGAGGTAATCTGCTCGGCGTAGCTCACCCCATCGGCACGCGGGCGCAGACGATCGAGGATCGTGCAGACGGTACTCACTACCTCGATATTCTGCTTCTCGTTATGCCCGCCGACATTGTATGTTCGCCCTACCTGCCCGCGCTCGAACACTGCTTGCAGCGCACGGACATGGTCCTCTACGAACAGCCAGTCGCGCACTTGGTCGCCTGCGCCGTATACCGGTAGCGGCTCGCCAGCGAGGGCCTTGACGATCATCAGCGGGATCAACTTCTCGGGGAAGTGATAGGGTCCGTAATTGTTAGAGCAATTGGTAATGAGAACAGGAAGCCCATAGGTATGGCCCCAGGCAGATACCAGATGGTCCGACCCCGCTTTCGACGCCGAGTAGGGCGATCGCGGGTCGTAGGACGTTTCCTCGGTAAACAGCCCGGTATCGCCCAGCGAGCCGTACACCTCGTCGGTCGAGATATGGTGGAAGCGGAACGCCGCCTTGCAGGCCTCGTCAAGCGACAGCCAGTAGCTGCGCGCCTCAGCCAGCATGACATAGGTGCCGACGACATTGGTCTGAACGAACGCGCCTGGTCCGTCGATTGATCGGTCGACATGGCTCTCGGCCGCCAAGTGCGTGATGACATCGGGGCGAAAATCCGCGATCGCGGCGCGTACGGCCTCCGCGTCGCAGATGTCGCCCTGGACAAAGCGATAGCGGTTCGACGACGCGACACGCTCGACCGTCGACAACGTGCCCGCATAAGTCAACTTATCGTAGTTGAGCACCTCATGCTCGGTATGTTCAATCAGGTGACGGACCAAAGCCGAGCCGATGAACCCGGCCCCGCCGGTGACGAAGATGCGCATGTAATCGTTCCTCAGGCGAGCGGCGTCAGAGGACGGCCGTCATAGGCGAATGGACTATCGAACTCGGCCAGCGTCGGCTGCACCTTGTCCTTATCGCTCAGTTCGGGAGCGATGCCCGTCGGTATCGGCCAGTCAATGGCGACACTGTCCCATCGTATGCCACCGTCATGAGCGGGAGCATAGGTGTCTGAGCATTTGTAGGTCACCTCGCACTCCGGCTCCAGTGTGACAAAGCCGTGTGCGAAACCGATGGGAATGAAAAGTTGGTGCCCATTTTCAGCGGACAGTTCCGCGCCGACCCACTGACCATAGGTAGGCGATCCTGCCCGGACATCGACTGCGACGTCGAAAATCCGTCCGCGTATGCAGCGGACCAGCTTATCCTGTCCCCGCGTTGGCGTCTGAAAATGCAGGCCGCGCAGCGTAAAGGCGGGGCCGGACAGGGAATGATTGTCCTGCACGAAAGGGCAATCAATGCCTAGCGCAGCGAAAGTCGGCACCGAATACACTTCGGTGAACCAGCCGCGGGCATCACCGAAACGGCGCGGGCGGACAAGCTGGACGGGGGAGGCTACCATGTGTGCTCGATAGACAGGAAGAGGCAGCATGGCAATCCGCCACGATCTGGTACGAGTGATCAGGATCGCGCGTGGTTGATCGCCATTAGCGTTTCAGCGTTGACACGCTTTCGATGAGCATCGAAAAGCCAACCCCATTTTGAGAAATAGCGCAAACCGCTTACTATCAGGTATCTTGTCAGATTTTTGTTCTTAGAGATCTTCGATCTATATAAATGTGTAATGTTAGAATTGGGAACAAATAGGGTTTTATAGCGACTATTTATTCTTCTTGAAAGATCTAAATCTTCAAAATACATAAAATAGCGCTCATCGAACCCGCCAACCTCTTCGAGGACATCATGGCTAGAAAGTAAGAAGCAACCAGAAAGGAACGGGATATTTGCCTCTGAAGCATAATTCCAGCTCTTCAGTTCATATTCATCGTTTCGACGGCGTCCCCAGGAGCACCAGCCGAAGAAACGTTTACCGATAAGGTCGGCCGGACGAGGCAAGAGCCGGCAAAGATATTGTAACTTTCCATCAGGATACACGACGCGCGGTGCGACCATTCCGATATCGTTCGATCGCTTCAACCGATCCACCAGGGTAAGGACGGCGCCACCGTCAAAAAGGACGTCCGTGTTGGCGATCAGATGGATGTCGGCGGTTCCGCGCGCCAGGCGGATCGCGATATTATGCGCTCGGCCATAGCCGAGATTGGCGCCAGTGACGATGGTCGTGACATCGCCTTCTGTTGAAATTCCGGGCCTCAAACCGGGACTGTTGTCCACTAAGTACAGATGGGTGCGCAACGGAATGGCTGCGACCTGCTCGCGCATCATCGCGACTTCGGCAGGATCGGTTTTGTACAGCACGCAGCTGACGGTCAGGTCGACAGATAGGCTCATACAATCTCGTCGAAGATCGTCATGGTTTCCCTAGCCACCCGCCCCCAAGACATGGAAGCGGCATTGCGGTACCCGCGCTCGCGCAAAGAGTCGCGTAGCATGGGCTCATCTAGGAGTCGCATCAGGTGTGACGCCAATTGATCGGGAGCCTTGGGGTCGTAGAACAGCGCACCATCCGTCCCGGCAGCCTCGACCAGCGCAGGGTGATGCGAACTTATCAATGGTGCGCCCATGGCCTGGGCTTCGACCGCGGGCAGCCCGAACCCCTCGTACAGCGAAGCGTTCACGACCGCGACCGCATCACGATAAAGGCCTGCCAGTGCGGCGTCACTCACTTTGCCCAGCGCGACGACCGGGGCGAATCCATCGTCGCGCCAACGGGCTAAACGATCGTCGGGATCCCGACCGACATGTACGAGCTTCAGGTCGTAGCCAGCGTGCCGTACCGCTTGCAGCGCGGCCAGGATCGTTTCGACATTCTTGTTGGCGGTCAGATTGGCCACCATCAAGATATATGGACCGACGATCGTCGCCGGCTCGATGGCTTGACCGGGCTGCATTCGACTGGCCAGCTTCGTCACGCGTACCTTGCCGGTCGCGGCAGGCAATATTCGTTCCAGGTCCTGTCGCGTCTGCGTCGACACGGCAATCAGCCGCTGGCAGCGACGGACCGTTAGCGGAATGAACATTTGCCAGTACCGGCGCTGGCGTGGATCGATCAGATCCGGGATGACCGCGTAATACATGTCATGGATGCAGGCGGCGTAGTGACGGCTGCCCCACATCGGCGAAATGAAGCCGGGGCTGAACAGCAGGTCAACACCGGCACGACGGGTCAGCAGCGGTAGCCGTAATTGCTCCCACGCCACGCGCGCCACCCGCCCACCCGGCAGATCGTCAACGACGTGTAGCGCCTCGTGGAGGTGAGCAGGGAAATGCACCAGTGCGCAACGCTGGACGAAGCCCAGCAGTCCGCGATTCGAGCGGGCGGCGACGATCGGGTGCAGTTCGGTAAACAACTGCACCGCGTAATAACCAGGTCCGGTCAGGGGAGTTCCATCGAGGAAGCCCAGATTGAAGGCGATTAGACGCCGATCGTTAGGCAACGCATCAGCAGACATGGGAGAGAGCCGATGGCTGCGAGTTGCGTACGCGCGGGAGGAACTTGACGACGGCAACGACTCCTAGTGATGCGCAGGCCATGGTGAAGGTCCCGCTGAAATATCCAATTCCGCGTACGAACAGTTCGACGAAGAACGACACATAGACGCAGAAGGCGAAGGTCACCGCAACCGGGGCCAGCGCCCTGCGCCCTGCGACCAGCCGCAGGTCGATGACGACCCCGACGAGCTTGACGAGATAGATCAGGAGGATCGCCAACCCAAGGATGCCGAACTCAGCGCCGAATTTGACTGCGAGGAAACTACCATCGGCCAGGTTCTGCTCACCTCCTCCAACCCGACGGATCATCTCCGTCGCCAGGACATTCGTGGGAGCGAAACCAAGTTGCTGGAAGGCGATTCCCCAACCGTGCGTCTTTTCCAGCGCTTCTTGGATCAGCTCGGTACCCTGGAGGTAGACAAGCGCCGAAAGATTGGTGCTGGTGTAGCTGATATCGAGCCGTTGGGTGTAGTAGGATAGATCGATAAACTGCAGTCCCACTATCCCTGCGATCAGAAAGGCAATCAGTTCGGCAGGCCCCAGCGAACAAATGGCCATGATGACCAATCCGACGGACAGCGAGAGGCTTTTCAGCAGTAGCACGATCAACGCCACCACCCCCAACCATGCCCAGCGCATGATCCGCGAAGAACGCACTGCGGCATCAATGAAGAACGGCATTGCGGTGAGCGCGAAATGCGATGGCTCTGTAAAGGGCCAGACCGGACGTTCGGAGGCAAGTGGGCCGGGCGGCTGATAGTTCAGGATCGACAACACTACCATAATGAGAAGCGTCACTCGCACGATATGGAGTGTGTCCGACAGCACCGCATCGTCCGCACAGAAGATCGTGTAGAATATGATCGGCGCGGCCGTCGCCATCAATGCGAGCGCCCCCAGCGAAAAGGTAGCGCGGCTCATGTCGACGGGGAATTGAAACAGCGACAATCCCAGATGGATTGCGATCCCGCTCAATGTCAGGAGGCCCAGCAGCCAGCCTGAATTGAGCACCCGCAATGGAATCCGCCCGAATATGCCAATCGGACCCAATATCGTTATCATCAGGCAGCCAGCGAGCACGCCTGGTGCATAGGACGAGAAATTGAGGTGGTAACGGAGTGCGGATGGAACAAAGAGAATTAGGGCCAGCACCGTCAGGCAGCGTAGCACTGCCAAAAGATGGCGCTCCCTCTGCCGGAGCTGTGCCACCGTTGTGACAGGGGGTGGGGTGATCATAACGCTTTGCCCGACATTCTATGGAAGGCTGATGGCACAGGGCGTCGGCGAAGCCAATGGCCTGTGTCAGCAGCGGCCGACATGGGAGGAGGGCAGGAGCGGCGGGGCGGAGGCTCCGTCCCACATTCCTTGCAGCTTTGCCTTCGTCATACTCGGTGGATCGAGCCGCAAGAGTGCCCGAACCGCGATCCGGACGAGGGACGACGCGGCGGTCAGCGCGACGGTTCCTACTCCGAAATGCTTGCGTGCGAACCGCAATTGGTTCTTGTGATATTGGCGGTTGGAATAGATGGACCCGAACCCACCGGACGACTGGCTGACCTTATGGACGATCGTCGTGGTCGCATCCACCCAGATACCGTAGCCGGCTCGCCGAAGCCGCCACATATAGTCAGCGTCCTCCCAATAGGCAAAATATCCCTTATCGATTTCTCCCACCGCCTCGATCGCTGCACGGTCGAAAAGCACGAAGGTAGTCGGCGCATAGTCGGTGGGATAGACTGGCAGAGCCGGCCGGTTGCCCGCCGCGACGTGTAGGCATCGCACCCCGAAGCGCGTCGTGATCTCTCCGCGTTCAAACCACATAGCCGTGCGGTCCTCCTCAAATGCCATGAGGGGGGTCAGTGCGCCAAGCGGCAAGGCATGCTTGGCTCTCGCAAGATCCCGCAAAACATCAGGCCCGAACAGGATATCGTTGTTGCACAATACGATATGATCCTGCGTATTGCGCAGGGCGTGGCGCAATCCGATATTGTTGCCCTCGGCCGCGCCGGTGTTCTCGGTACAACGGATCACGGTGACCCGCTGATCCCGCTCAATCGTTGCCAGCTTATCGAGCGTGCCGTCGACGCTGGCGTTGTCGACAATGACCAGCGACCAGTCGACACCGTGTTGCGCCTCCAGCGAGGTCCAGAAATCATCCAACACACTGGCAGCGTTATACGTCACCGTGATCAGCGTCAGCTGCGGCAGGGAGGAAGGAGGAAGGGTCATACGGTTTTCCTCGCCGTCCCGTTGATATAGGCGAGCGCATCCTGGCGGCGCTTGAATGCCGTGATCTCATAACGGCCGATCTCCACCGTTGACCCGTCGTTACCCGCCCCTAACAGTTCGATATGCAATGCGCCGACTGGGGCGTCGCACCATGTCATGCCGGCGACGCTGCACAAAGTGGTATGCTCGATGGGGAAGCCTGCAGAGACGCCACTCGTTCCGGTCACGGTCAGCGCCACCGGCGGTCCAGCGGCGAGCCGGCAGTCGATGATCCACGCGACCCAGCGATTGCGTGGGGCATTGCCTTGAGGGAGCAACTGGACATGTTCGCCAGCAGCAACGCATATAGCCTGGCTGGCCGATATCTGTCCTTCGATGATTGCCGAGGAGATGGTAGTGCCGCCCGTCGATGCGATCCGGCCATCGCGATGCGATAACAGCGTCTCCCCGTAGGTTTTGCGCACCGCGCGCCAGTTGCGCGGCGGCATGGCGAACGACAGCGCTCGATTGGGACCGAATTGATACGTGGCCGCGATACTGGCGACCAGTCCCTTGGGAGCAAAAGTGCCGAACCCCCGGGCATCGTAATGGACCAGTGTCGACATTCGGTCGGCAGTGACCGATTTCAATAAATCCAGTGCGCAGTCTCGCGTCACGACCGTAGCATTCGCCAGCTGCAGGTCGCCGATCGGGGTATCCTCGAACCGGACGAGGCCGGTATCCTTCAGATAGGCATAGACTGGTCGCTGCGGCCGGTCGATCGTGACGGATTCTGCTGTGGCATTCTGCTCGTTCCAACAAGACTGTACCAGCATCCCTGGCACGCCCTCGACACCGTTCAACGCGTTGATATAGAAGACGTAACCTGGATTTAGTTCCATGATGCAATGGTCAAGTGTGACCTGGCCGGTGCCGATAGCGGAGCTGTTCATGAAGAACACGGCCTTGGCTGCCCCCGCGAAGTGACAATCGCGAGCCACCAAATTGCCCGCGTGCATCGGTTCGCCCGGAGTCATCGTACCAACCGAATGAATGTGGTAATCGGCCGCTCCGAACACGCAATTCTGCAACCATAACCCAATCTGGCCATAGGGTCGGCTGATACATGTCTGTAGCCGGTCGAAGCGCACATTGCGGAACACGGTGCGGCCGGCAAATTCATCGAGCGGCTGTCGGGGCAGGTGCCCCGCCCGAAAGCCGATGCCTGTGCCGGTGCCAATGACCGACAGATTGGCGATCTCGACGAGCGACCAGGATCCGGAATTGTAGCCTGCCTCGAGTACCGGGCGATCCGCTGCGATGGGAGTCAGGATCGTCGCACCCATTCCTGTCCCCGCGATACGGACTGTTCGTGAAGTCAACGCCAGTGCGACGTGGTGCGTACCCGCCGCGAAGAACAAGGTACCGCCGCCACTGGCGGCCAACGCATCGTACATTTGTTGGACGCGCTGTGACGCACTGCCTGGAGCGACAATGGTGGTCGCTGGCGGAAAGGGGCCGGAGGGTTCGAAGGAAACTGTGGCGAGGCGGACGCCATCGCCTGTCGGCACGAAGACGAACTGAGCCGCACCGATCAATCCCCCGGTCACCTTCCGGGCCTCCGGTAGCAGGACGTCAACACGCTGCTCGTCGGGGTGTATCAGATACCCCCCCTCCACCAGCGTAAGCGGGACGCCCTTCAGTCGTGCCAGCAACGAGGTGCCGCGGGCATCGTTCAGTCCTGCGATGCTTGGTCTAGGTATGCCGAGATCATCAAGATAGTCCGGAAGTCGGCCCTGACGGATGGCATCAAGCAGAGCGCGTATCGGCACTGTGTAGCGTTGCGATGGCGCTGTGCCTTGCGCTGAGCAGCCGGAACTAAGTGCGGTCGAGCCTCCAATAATGAGCGCAGTGGCGAGGGCAGCACGGCGGTTGATAACACCTGATGTGTTGACCGTATCGTTCATGCCGTCTCCGCCATGTCGGACAGCGGATGGCCACGCTCCGCCAGAGCTTTTTGCAGCAACGTCGCGTCCTGTATCCCCCGGCTACGCCCAAATAGGGACTTTTTCAGGAACGGAAAACCCTGTGCCAGCAACTCGGGGGCGACATAGAGCGACGGATCCCCGCACACCGCGGCATCGGCATACCATAACGCCCCCACCGTCATATGTCGGGCCGCGATCCGCGCGAAGCGCGTCTCTTGCAGGTAAATCACCGAGCGATAGTTTTTGAAGGCCCAGCGACCTGGCATCACTGTGCGCAGCGCTCGCACACGTCGAGGCGTCACGTCGCGCATCTGGAAAGCATAGGACTGGATATGGTTCTCGATCAGCGAAAAAGCCGTGAACCCAGTCAGATCCCAAGGCGCATTAGCCAGCAGCGGCTCCAAATCGGTAAATGGCCCGTAGATGGAGTCGTTCAACACCAGCACGTCGGCATGCGGCGATGCAGTCGCGATCATTCCTAATCCAAGGCGATACGCCGAAAAATCATATCCGCCGAGCCCCTTCCAATACAGCGCATCAGCATAATCACGCAAGGCAAGCGGTACTTGATCGGGCTGAGGCGCAGCGCATATGACCATCAGTGGCTGCGCCATCGCACGCAGGCGTGCCAGGGTGAAGAGATGAGCCTCCGACAACCGGCCCGCAGGTGCGTAAACGAAATAGCAGGTCCAGCGCGGTGCGGGGAAGACTGGCACGATCGTAACGGATCGCGGGCGGAGTTGAAGACCGTTCAGCAGGGAGTATAGGCGGATCGCCTGCACACTGGCGGGCGCCCGACCGGACTTGAACGTCCAGCCCTGCTCCAGGCTATCGAGCGGCGCCTTTTCAAAAGTCTGCGGCGGCTTGCCCCGCCACCGCCTGAGGGCGGCCATCAATCCGATCCGCTTCACCGCGCGCCATAACCCGTCATCATCGTCTTGACTGTCTTGGCGATGATCAAGATGTCCATCCAAAGCGAGAAATTTTTGATGTAATAGAAGTCATAGTGCAGCTTGCTTTGCACGTCCGCCACGTCGGCAACATGGCCCTGCAGCACCTGCGCCCAACCGGTGATACCCGGACGCACGATATGGCGATAGCGATAAAAGGGAATTTGCTCTTCGTACCAGCGTGACAGGACTGCCGCTTCAGGGCGTGGTCCAATCCAGCTCATCTGTCCCTTCAAGATATTCAGGATCTGCGGCAACTCGTCGATCCGCGTGCGACGAAGCATCTTACCTAGCGACGTGATCCGTGCGTCTCCGCTACGCGTCATCGCAGTCTCCCGTTCAGACATCGCGCCAGGTTCCGCCACCCGCATCGTGCGGAACTTATACACCATGAACGGTTCGCCTCGGAAACCGATGCGCTGCTGCTTGAACAGCGCGGGACCATTCGAGGTAAGCCGAATGGCGAGGGCGATCGCCAGCAACAGGGGCAGGAGCATAAGCCCCATGATCACGGCCACGATCCAATCTATCAGACGCTTGAGCATCAGAAACGACGTATTAGGGATTAGTGAGCCAAAGCTGTTTTCTGACAGGTGTTCGAGTTCGACGCGGCCGGTCAATGACTCTGCCAGATGCTTCACGTGATATACAGGAGTGCCGGCGAGGGCGAAATCGCTGAGCGTGCGCTCCCATTGATCAGGAAGGTCAATCCTCAGGTCGGCTGCAATCGCATCCAAGCGACCGATGATCGGATCGTGGTTGGAAGGACAGCCATCGGCAGGTAGTTCCACCCAGTTTATATGCGGCACCTGTGGCAGCTTGTCGAACGCTCCGAATGGCAGATAGCCGATGCGCAGCCATTGATGACGGTGCAAAGTGGAATGAACGAAATAAAACCACGCAACGCTTAAGACATAACCAGCAATTAATTGCGTGCGCGCATATTCAAAACGGCCGACTGTCAGCACAATTGCTATCGCGGTGAAGGAGACCGTAAAGGAGGGCAAAAGGAATGCGCTAGCCTCGACGCCTGGATAGATGCTGACGTTGCGGAACAGCCAGTTTCCCAGAATCACTGCACAAGCGCACCACAACAGCGTAAGGTGGAGTTGACGCATTCCAATTTCGTCGTTCGCCACCATCAGTCGCACGACATAAGGAACGAGCGTACTGACCAGCAGTCCGCCAATCGCTTGGTATCGCCATCGAGCCAATACTCCCGCAAGCGAATGAGGACGTGCGACACGGGTGTTGATGGGCGCAATCAACATTAAACGCCTGTGCCGTGCGCCGGAGTCAAAAGCGTCATTATAACCCTCGTCATTCGGTACATGCATCTGCAATCGGCACCGTGGTTCTGTTAGCGGTGCGCTGGAGGCCGCCTGCATGCTGCATGGCAGCGGTGTGATGCAACTCAAAAACGACTAGATACCCTACTGGGACGGCCGACAGCGGTTCTGGCGTCCTCATGTGCCTGTGCGGCCTCATTACCCTGCCCAAGCATGGTTAGCTTTTCACGCGTGATGCGCGTGTCTATCCGCGTCTCACGGCGTGATAAGATCCGTCCAGTCGATACGCGGCCGGTATTACTATTGTCTTGCTCGCTGATCGCTGTCTGCTGACCAAGAGTCGTGGTTTCCTGAGCCTGTCCCCCCTCCGAGGGATAGAATGGTCCCAAGGCGGCAAGGAGGAGCCATGTGGCATAACAAGTACTCATGCGAAACTTACCTCACCCGAACCAAGTCGATATCGCTGACAGCACCAGCAATCCCGTCGGGATCGTCTGTCGCCGCCAGCACCAACTCCAGCCACTGCGCCGGGCACCTGGTCACCGTGACCAGCGCCTGGACACGCTGCGGCGTTCCAGTGACCACAGGCAGCGGCAGTTCCCCTAGATCCTTATTCTGGCCGACGCAGCGCAACCGCCAGACTGGCGCACTATCGCCAGCATGGTTGTTCGACATCACCTTGCTCGACAACCGATAGGTGCCGGGGGGGAGAAGCAGCATCTGGCGGGCGACGACCCCGCCGGTGCCGACCGGCGCGTTATATCCGAGCCGGCGACCATTGCGGTCGTCGATCACGACGCCCGTCGCACTGCCATCGACGTCAAAGGACCAACCAAAGGCCAGGCCTTCGCTGACCATATCCTGAAAACGCGGATTGCGGATGGTATCGCGCCGTGCCGAAGGGAAGGCCGCAGCGAAAAGCGCCCAAGCATGTCTATAATCGCCAGCCTGGATCAACCTGCCCTCCAGCGATTGGATTGCCAAGGGCGTCACCGGATAGCCTGCCGCAAGCAATATCGCAATCAATCGAACCATGTTGCCGGGAGCATTGGAGGTCGACGCCGCCTGCAGAAGGAAGGTGTTGCCCCATGGTGGCTGCCGTACGATCGTTTGCGCAAGCGGCAAGATCAACGCTGGGTCGCTGGTTGCGGCGGTAAGCGGGCCAAACAGGATTTGCGGGGCACGCTTCGACGCGCGCAATGCTATGTCGTAATGCCTCAATGCCTCCGCGACGTCGCCCCGGTTGACGGCATCCTCGATCAGCCACAATTGCGTCTCGAAATCACGGCGCGACAATGCCGCGGCCTGACGCAACAACGGGCGTGCCCTGTTCGGGCCGCGCTCAGCCTCCGTTGCGAAACCGATCTGCCGTAAAGCCGCAGCGGACACGGGTTCGCGGAGATAGGCACGCCGTGCGAAGTCGGCAGAGCGCCGTACGCCTTCAGGTGTCAACGATGCCATCGCCTGCGTCGACATCCCCACCAGCGCTTCAGCATTGTTGGGCGCAATCTTCAGCGCGAATGACGGGGCGCTTCCCGCCGCGACAATGCCTAGGCCGACCCGCAGCACCGCGTAGCATAACGCCAGCAGCCACGCTCCCCAGCCCAGATACCAGATGGCGCCATGCGATGCGCCATCCGCATCTCCTCGATCAGGCCGGGTCGCTGAGCTTCTCGCCATAACCATATCCGTAATCATAGCCCTGGCCGTATTGCGCTTTGTCGGATTCAAACTTGGTCAGGACGACGCCTAATGTCCGGGCATGAGCAGCAGAGAGACGACCCAGCGCGATTTTGACCGTCGTAAAGCGGATTCCGTGGCTTTCGACCGTAAAGAGTACCGCCTGCGAACGGCTGGCGATCAGCGGTGCATCGGCCAGGCCGACTACCGGAGGGGAATCGATAACGATGTGATCGTACCGTTTGCCCAGCAGCGATAGGACGTTGCTAAAGCGAGGTCCTGTTAGCAGTTCAGCGGCATTGGGCGGCACCGGTCCGGCAGTCAGCACGTCCATATCGAAAGATTCCGACCTTAGGATTGCGTCGAGCCCGGTTTCGTCGCCGGCAAGATAGTTGCTGAGTCCCTTCTTATTGGGCAGGTCCAGCACATGGTGGACCGACGGCGAACGCATATCCGCGTCGACCAGCAGCACGCGCTTGTCCGACCGTGCCAACAGTACCGCCAGCGACAATGCCGTGGTCGACTTACCCTCGGCAGGCCGCGTACTCGTGACTGCGATCGTCGCCGGCACGCCAGTATCGGTCGAGAAGGCCAGATTGGTCGCAACCGCAAGATAGGCGTCGACCAGTTCCGACTTGCGGTCGTTCAGCACCTGAACCGGGCGGCCGTTCTTCAATTTCGGAATGACGCCCAGCAGCGGCATCCCAATCAACCGTTCGGCCTCCTCCGGATCGGTAATTGTCTCGTCGCTCTGCTCAAGGACATAGGCGATGCCTGCACCGATCAGCGCGCCAGCGATGACCGACAGGAGCAGATTGAGCAGCAGACGCGGACTGGAGGGGGCTTGTGGTACCTCTGCAGCATCCACCACCGATATATTGTTGACGCCTATACCGCTGGCAACGCCGATTTCCTTGTAGCGTGCGAGCAGGCCATCATAAAGCGAGCGATTGGTATCCACCTCTCGCTGATAAATATTATACTGGATGCTCCGACGGCGCAAATTCAACAGGCCGTCCTTAAGCGTATCGACCCGGCGACGCAGGCTGTCTTCGCGGCTCGCTGCGGTCCGCAATGCGGTGCCAAACGAATTGGAGACGCGGCGTTCCTCGCGTGCGATGGATTGATCGATATTTGCGATCTGCACCGCAATTTCGCGGGCGCTCGGATAGTCCGGTGTGAACTGGACCATGAGGCGCTGATAGTTTGCAGCGAGTTCCGCTCGGCGCTGCCGCAATGCGTTAATCGCGCCATTTGTCAGAGCCTCGGTAACGGCGCCATTCGCTTTGGAAGCTTCCTGGAACTGCGCCTGAGCTTGGATACGGCTCGCCGTCGCGCGATCAAGCTCTTGATTTAGATCGGCCAGATCCTGCGCAATCAGCGGTCGGCTGCCGGCTCCGCCACCCAGTCCTGGTAATTCGAGAATTTTTTCGCGAGAAGCGAAGGCGACCAGCGAGCGCTCCGAATCTTCCAGCCGCTTACGCAGCTGGTTGAGGCGCTCTTCTAGGAAGCGTCGGGCATAGGAGCTGGCATCATAGCGCCGCTCAAGCGACAGGGCGATAAAGTTGGATGCCCAAGCATTAACGATCTTCGCCGAGAGTGTCGGATCTGGGCTGGAAAACGAAATCTTGACCAAGCGTGAGGCACGCGCCGGCACGACATCCAGATGCTTGAGCAATATGGCACCAGCCACACGTTGCCGTTGTGCCCGACCTGCCGCCGTAAAGCGACCGTTTGGACCTGTGACGGCGTCTGTGAGCTTGATCGAAAAGGTTTTGAAGAAAGTGGGATCGTCGACAATTCCGGTGCGGACCGCGACGCGCTCTGCGAGGGTGCGCGATTCCAACAGGCCGTATTGCGTCTGATAGAATTCTTGATCCCCTTCGCTCGCCTCTTGCTGGACGCCCTGGATATTCACGATCCGGTTGCTCTCGCGAGCAATCTCGAGCGTGGTTGCCGCCTTATACATCGGGGTCATCAAAAACGTGATAATCAGGCCGACGAGGACGCAAGCGACAATCGCACCTAGAATGTAGCGACGCCAGCGCATCGCGATGCGCAGATACTGACGGAAGATCGACGGCTGCACATCGGCAACGGCCGCCACTTCATGCTGCGGCCGTGTTGCTTCAAAGGTGGTGCCGGATCCGAACCCTAGGGCTGCCGGAATTTTGTTCATGGAGCGGCCTTAATTCAGCGGTTCAGAAGAGCGATAAGTGGCGCGGTGAGGAGAGGCGACACCGCGATCAAGTTACGGAACATGCGACGGGCCGGGGAGTCTCCGACCGTGATGATGTCATTGGCGTAGATCGCAGGATCGCCATATGCACCACGGCGGATCGCATCGAGATTATACAGCCCAGCCACCTTATGGCCGTTCACCATTCGCAGGATGACCACATCGTCCGTCTTCGCATATTCGGTGAGGCCCTTCGCGGATGCCAGCGCGCGCATCAGGGTCATCTGATTGGTGACGGGATACAAGCCGGGTTCGGTTACCTGTCCGTCGATCGTGACAACCTGACTGACCGAGCTGCGAATATTGACGGTCACTTGCGGGTTCCGAAGGTACTTGCCACGCAATGCGTCTTCGATCTTGGCGGCCAGTTCCTCGCGGGTCTTGCCGATGGCATCGATATTACCGACCAGCGGCATGGATATGCGGCCGCTGGCATCCACCTGCAGTTCGCGTGTCAATTCGGGCACGTTGAAAACGTCAACGAAAATCACGTCCAATGGCCCCACGAACGTCGCGCGATCCGGCGGAGTCAGGTCAGCACGCGTTGGCTCGGGCAGCGAAACCGCCTGGAGAACCGTAAGATCGGGAGAGCTTTCGATAGGCTCGCGGTGTACACAGGCCGCCAGCAATAACGCGCTGGCAACTGCCAAGCCAATTGAACGCATGATTAAGTTATCCTGATCTCAGGCTGATCCGAAGCCTATACCGGCTAGCTTCAGCGTGGTAAAGGTCAGCGAGTTAAAGCTGCGTCTTTCCCATTTTCCGGGCCCTGTCGAACACGCGGCTCGTGCAACCAAACCGCGAACAGGGCGAACAGGGCCGCCATCAAGGGGGTCCTCAATGGGTAATCCACGACGCTGGCGCCGAGCATCAGTATCATCAAAACCGATGCGAGGCGGGCGAGGCGTGTGGCGGTACGATTCGGCGGGGATCGCCAAGCAATGACCATCTGGAACGCCAGCCATCCTAGCGCGACGGCCAAAATCAGCGTGCCCAATAAACCACCCTCTAGAACGATCTGGACAAAATCGTCATGAGCTTGATTAAAATATGTAAGCTTGAGGTCATTCAAACCCTCAAAGCGGCGGAACGCCAGGTTGAAAGTTCCAAAGCCCGCCCCCGCCGGGAAAAAGGCTGAAGTCATCTCCACAACGCGAGGGAACAAGCGCGCGCGCGTATCACCGGCAATATCCATGGCCATCAATCGCTGCACGCTTTCCGCACGATTTAAGGTGGAAGTGAGGCCGATTAAGCCAATAAATCCAAATAGCATGCCCGCGACCAGCAACTTGCGGGTACGGCGCCTTTTAACCTTCTGAAGGAGTCGCTTTGCCGTGTCCGATAGAAAGATGAGGGCCATCACCAGTGCGGCAGCACCGAGCAACAAGCCCGTGCGCGAGCCAGTTGCCGGAATTAAGATGATCAGCAATAGGGCACCAGTGGCCGCCGCCCCCCATCTCAGCCAAGGCGTCATGCGCGACGGCTTGTGACCTGTAACCCATACCGCTAGCATCGGAAGTCCGATGACGAACAACAAAGCCTGGTGATTGCGGTTGGCGAAGATCCCGCTACCTCCGCCATCGGTCGATTGCCTCAATGCTATCCAACCACTACCCGACATCAGTCTTGCCAGTACGACAATTATGCTGAAGCCCACGACAGCCAATACCACTGGAAGAAATTCAGCCCGCTGGCGATAATGCATCTTTGTGAGCAGTGCGACCACTGAAATGGGTACTATAAGCGACAGCAGTGCGTTCCAGGTTTGATCGGGCGACAGCGTCAGCGGTCGCCAAATCTTGCTCATGCCTATTAAAGAACCCTGTTGTGCATACAGTTCGCGCCCAGAAAGGGACGACCAAATCGAAAATGGCAAGGGAATAAGCTGGACGGCAACTAGGAAGGCCGCTGCGGCCAGGCCGACCATGACGGGGCCGGTAGCGCGATCGAGTTTGGCGGGACGGCTGAATATGGCATACATCAATGCGAGGATTGCGCTCATTCGCACAATCACTTGGACCGGTTCGTCAGCTCGCGATGCGCCACCGAACAACATGAGAATGACGAACAGCGCGATCAGAATCAGTTGCTCGACCGGCATCCATCGGATGCGAGGTGCGCGACGTCTCAACGGCGAAAATCCTTGCTCTTGGCCATATGCCGATTGGGCGAACGGGGGTATCTGCAACAGCGGAAAACGGGCAAATTATGGCGTATGGTGATTACCTTTGAGGGATTAGCATTGAGTCATAAGGTTGGCAACGCAAGCGCCAGGCTTGGCCACCCACAAACTTGCGCGGTACGATAGGCGCATCATATAGTAGCGATTTTGGCATTGGCCGGTATTTCGGGCATGTCGAATAAAATAGAGAGGTAGGTTGTGAGCGGTATTACAGCTGAAATTGAGGGCCTGGTTAACCGTAACACGATGGCCGATTTTATCCTCGCACGCCTGGAAAACGAGAAAGATAGAATACAGGAGATGATAATTTCTTCATCTCATGGTATACCTTATTTCTATATTGATGACGTTTTGCCTTTGGAAGTCACAAGATCCATCGGCTTGGCGTTTCCCGCGCCCGAATCCATGCGCCTAAAAAAGACGATCAGAGAGTATAAATATATTGCCGCGCAGATGGATAATTACAATCCTATCCTAGAGGAGGCTGTTTATGCCTTCCAAGATAGTAGGATAGTGAAACTTATTGGAGAAATGATCGGCGCGAACACCCTTTTTCCTGATGAGCATCTGTATGCAGGTGGCATATCTCTGATGGGTGAGGGACAGTATCTTAATCCTCATATCGACAACTCACATGACAAAGATAGAGAAAAATGGCGGATTCTCAATCTTCTGTTCTATGTTTCGGAAGATTGGAAAGAGGAAAATGGCGGAAATCTGGAGCTCTGGCCTGACGGCGTTGAAGGTAAGCAAATAACGATTTGGAGCAAGTTCAACCGCTTGGCCGTCATGGGGACTCATGATAAGTCTTGGCATTCGGTGAGCCCAATCCGCGTGAATAATTTTCGTCGTTGCGTTTCAAATTATTATTTCTCTGATAATCCTTTGCGAGATGGCGACAATTTTCATGTTACGTCATTTCGTGGACGTCCGGAACAACCAGTGATCGATAAGATTCTTCAGGCGGATACAAAACTAAGAACGGGTATTCGTGGTATTTTGTCGCAAGGGATTGGCAATAAAACGCACGTCTACAGGAAAAGTGACTGATATTCTGGCTGGCTGCAGGTCTCCTGGGATTTATGCCCGGCCTGGACCCAGCTCTGCGGTTCCGGAAATAAGACCTTGTGTTGCATGGCGGAGGGCAATTGTAATGATCATGCGAGAGCGATAGGCTGTCGTTCTCAGATCATGACGTTGAGGATGACGAGGAATTGTCGTGCGATGGCGATGCCAATTGCCTGTGGCGCCTTGGTCCTTGGCGCGCATCCCATTGCGCATGAAAGTGAGGGCGGGGAGCTTGCTCGCTAGAGCGAGCCGAAGTACGGGGAGTTTACCAATCAAGGCGGCCAGGATGGTGGGTTCGGCGCACGGGACGGCGTTCAGCAGGCGGGCCTGCTCGGTCAGGGTCAGATCTCGGGCGACGAAGTCTACAATTTAGGTTTTGTCTGCTGAGCTGGCCCCCATTTCGACCGGACGGATTCAAGCCTAAGAAGGAGGCTTGGGGCTATCCCCTAAGCATAGGCTTATGTCCGTGTCCGAGATCATCACCGACGGCGGTCGTCGCCGTCACTGGAGCACGCCTGAGAAGCTGAGGATTGTCGAGGAGACACTCGACGGTCGCGAGAGCATCTCGGTGGTGGCGCGCCGCAACGGCGTGGCGCCGAACCTGCTGTACCGCTGGCGGCGGCTGATGCTGGAGGGCGGGAGCGTCGCGGTGGCTGGCGACGACGACGTGACCAGCAATCGCCAGGTCCGCGAGATGGACAACCGCATCCGCGAACTGGAGCGCCAACTCGGGCGCAAGACGCTGGAGGTCGAGATCATGAAGGAGGCGCTGGAGCGCT
>NZ_JBHZQU010000025.1:0-20932 GCF_042867205.1 Sphingomonas sp. NCPPB 2930
GGGTGGAGCAGCCCGGTAGCTCGTCAGGCTCATAACCTGAAGGCCGCAGGTTCAAATCCTGCCCCCGCAACCAACGCTATAGAACTCGATACGCCGCCCTCACGGGCGGCGTTCGCGTTTACGTGCCACCACACCAGCGACGCCACGCTCGCAACCGCCTCCCCCTTAGAGTGTTTTGTCATCGTAGCGGCTCATAGCCGGCGTGTCGCAGATAGTTTGCGCATTCGGCTGGCGGGAAGTCGTCGATGAGGCGGCCGATGCGGTTCCAAAGACCTTCGCGGGTTCGCTCGCCGGCACGGCGGAGCAGGGCTTTGAGCTTGGCGAAGACCTGTTCGATGGGGTTCAGGTCTGGGCTATAGAGCCTGCCCCGGCGGAGGCCGGGGGCGGCAGGAACATGAGCTTTGCGCCGACGGCCTCGACCAGGGCGGCCGCCTCGCTGCCCTTGTGGCTGGAAAGATTGTCGAGAATGACCACGTCGCCGGGTGCCAGTTCGGGCAGGAGGTACTGGCGGATATACTGGGTGAAGATAGCGCGGTTCATCGGCTGGTCGATGACGAAGGGCGCCACGATGCCGTCGCGTGTCAGCCCGGCAAGGAAGGTCGTCACCTTCCAGTGTCCGGCAGGCGCATAGCCGCGCACTGGCCGCGCGGTGCTCGTCCGTAGCGACGCACCATGTTGGTGGTGACCCCGGTCTCATCCAGGAAGATCAGGCGGCGGGCGGCCAGCAGCGGTTGCAGGAGGCGCCAGGCTTCAGGGCGCTCGACCACGTCAGGCCGCAGTTGCTCGGCGGCATGAACGTTTTTTGAAGCTGATGCTGCGGCATGTGAAGAACCGGCTCAGCATGCCGGCGTCCGCCGTCACGCCATGCTCGGCCAGTAGCCGCGCGCCGACCTGCGCCAGCGTCAGGTCGTTCTCCACCGCGATCAGCGCCAGCAGCCACCCCTCGTGCGCCGGAAGCCGAGACCGTCGATCACCGCCTTGCCGCCGCGGCGTCCGGCGACCCGCACTTGCCGCCGCCGGCCAGCGCACCGCTGTCGCTTCCTCGATCCGATAGCGGCGAGCCGCCGCTCGTCGCGACAAACCCTCTTCCAGCACCGATGCGATCAGGCGATCCCGCAAATCCTGCGAATAGGCTCTCGTCATCCCAGCCACCCTCCATCCGGCCAGCAGCTTGAATCAGAACTTGCTTCGCTTGTGAATCCCTTCGATCTCAAACCGCTCTAAGACGTCGAAACGCGATAAAATGGCCAGTTGCGCTCAATGACGCTCGAGAGGCGCGCGATATTCCGGTCCGTCGCCCCCCCAATCCCGAAGAGCAGGCCGCTGTTCGGCGTAGCCGCATGGAAGGGCGAAAGCGGCATCGCGCCGATCCCTCGATCCTGAAGCGCATGGGCGACCTGGCGATCGTCGATACGCTGGTCGCGGAACCAGACGGGCAGTTGCAGCCCGCCCGCGGCCGGCTCGACACAGAGCATATCTCCGGCGACGGTGGCTAACGCATCGCAAAGCGCCGTCATCCGTTCGGCATAGACGCGCTGCATCGTCCGGACGTGCGCGCGGAGATGTCCGGCGTTCAGGAAATCGGCCATCGCCGCTTGGACATGGATCGGCACAGACCCGCCCTCGCGCCGCAGGATAGGTCGTACCATTGCAAGCAGCCACGCCGGCAGGACGGCATAGGCCACGCGCAGGCCGGGCGCGAGCACCTTGGAAAAGGTGCCGACATAGGCCACGCGATCCGCGCGATCGATCCCCTGCAAGGCGGCCAGCGGGCGCGACGCATAGTGGAACTCGCTGTCATAATCATCCTCGATGACGACAGCATCGTGCGCAGCGGCGACGTGCAGAAGGGCGATGCGGCGCGTCAGGCTCATCGCCACGCCGGTCGGATATTGGTGTGACGGCGTGACGTAGATGATCGACGGTGCCGGATCGTCATGCCCGATAGTCATGCCCTCCGCATCGCAGGGACGCGGCACGATGGCGGCGCCTGCCGCGGCAAAGATGTCGTGGGCGGTGCGATATCCCGGTTCTTCCAGCCAGACGGTCCGGCCGGGAGCTGGCAGCAGCACCCGCGCGAGCAGCGCCAGGATGGCCGCGGTCGACGACATGATGATGACCTGCTCGGGGTCGGCCAGCACGGCCCGCGCCCGCGTGACATGATCGACGATTGCCTGCCGCAGCGCCGGCAGACCGTTCTCATCGCGGTAGCCGAGGTCATGGATATGCAGATGGCGTGCGCGGGCGCTGAGGCAGCGGGACCAGACCTCGTGCGGGAAACTGTCGAGATCGGGCAGGCCCGGCCGGAACGGGAGGAACCGTTCCGGCTCCGGTTCCGGCGGTGATAATCGCGGCAGCGGCGCTGCACGTGCACCGTCGGGAGCCGGCGGCAGGTCGGCCACCCGCATCGCCGACCCCACCCGCCCGCTCACGAAGCCCTCGGCACGCAGCAGCTCATAGCCCGCCACGACCGTCGATCGCGCCACCCCCAGCATCGCCGCCAGCGCGCGAGAGGACGGCAGGCGCTCGCCTGCCACGAGCTGCCCCGCCAAAACCCGGTCGCGGATGGCGTTATGGATCTGTCGTTCGAGATACCCGGCGCGGCGATCGATCAGGATCCAGGTGGCAGGATGTGTGGCGGCCATGTCCCTTTCAACTGGACTGCCGATCTTTGCGCAAGTGGCATTATGCAGCAATCCGCTTTCCTGACATGGCGGCCCCGCAACAGGCAAGGGGGCCACATGACACCGACCGATCATTCATCCGACAAGGACGCCTATCCGATCACCGAACGCAGCCGGGTGCGGCGCGGGCATCGCCGCGCGGACTATGGCGCCGGCACGGTCCATGCGGTGCTTGACGCCGCGCCGCTTTGCCATGTCGGCTATGTCATCGATGGCGAGCCCTATGTCACGCCGACCATCCACTGGCGCGAGGGGGAGCGGATCTATTGGCACGGCTCGGCGGCCAGCCGCTTCCTACGTCAGGCCGAGGGACAGCGCGTCTGCCTGACCGTCAGCCATATGGACGGCTATGTGCTGGCCCGCTCGGCCTTCAATCATTCGGTCAACTATCGCTCGGCGATGGTCTTTGGCATCGCGCGGGTCGTCGAGGAACCCGACGCGATCGCCGACGCGCTGCGGCGGTTCACCGACGGCTTGTTCCCTGGTCGCTGGGAGACATTGCGGCCGATGACCACGCAGGAACTGAAGGCAACCAGTGTCCTGTACCTCGATATTGAGGAAGCCAGCGTGAAGGCACGGGCCGAGCCGCCCAGCGACGGAGACGAGGCAGCGCACCCGGTCTGGGCCGGGGTGCTGCCGATCCGCAGCGCCTTCGCCGCACCCGAACCCGCCCCCGAACTGGGCGGGGATATCGCTTTCCCCGCGGGCCTGTCCGCCCTGCTCGCATCGGGGCGGCTGCGGTGACCGCCGGTCCCAGGCCGGATCGGACCGACGACCTGCCGCTCGGTGCCGTCGTCACCGGTGCGGCTCCGCCATTGCCGGGGTTCGATATCCATGCCGGTCGCGCCGTGACGCTCGAACCGCTCGGGATGTCGCACGCGGCCGATCTCTGGCGTGTCGCGCAAGGCGCGGATCGCTCTTTCACCTATCTGCGCTATGGGCCGTTCGCGACGGAGGAGGCGTTCGCCGCGCATGTCGCGGGATTGTCCGGGATCGGCCGGCAACCCTTCTTTGCCGTGATACCTCGAACCAGTGGAACCGCCGCAGGCTGGGCCTCCTTCTGCGACATCGCGCCGGACGATGCGGCGATCGAGATCGGCAGCATCTGGTTCTCACCCGCCCTGCAACGCACCCGCGCCGCGACCGAGGCGATATTCCTGATGATGAACCATGCCTTCGCGCTTGGCTATCACCGGGTTGTCTGGCGCTGCAACGCCCTGAACGCCGCTTCCGCCCGCGCTGCCAGCCGCTTCGGTTTTACCCATGAAGGGACTTGGCGATGCGACGGGATCGTGAAGGGCCGTCGTTGTGATACCGCCTGGTTCTCCTTCCTGGCACCTGAGTGGCCCGCACAGCGTGATCGTTTAACGGCCTGGCTGTCACTCGCAGAATGGCGGGTGCTCCGCCATGCTCACGTTGCCAAACTCGGCCTCGGCATATCCGAAGGCAGCGCCGGCCGGGGCGAACGGTTCGCTACCGAACACGGTCGTTAGCCGATACAGAGCAACGGCGCCGGTTTCAGTTTGGCAGCCGCGGACTGGCGGGACGCTGCGATTCGCAGCAGGGCTAGCCCGACATAGTGCCCGCCGCGCTTACTTTACCGTGAAGCGATAATGCAGAGCCTTGTCGGGGCGCGTCTGCCCAGGGCCGACATAGCCAAGCTCGAGCGAGGCTGCGCCGGCATGCCCCGGCGGGACGTGGATCACCGTAATCTCCGGCGCACCGACGACGCCCGCGGGGGTCTTGGGCTCGGGAACAGTTTCAATAGGCTGCTTCACCGTGACGTTCTACACACGCAACACGTTCCATGCATAGCCAGTGCTCGGATTGCCCGGGAGGTGGATCGTCACGGGACGGGAGGGCAGATCGCGAATATGGCCGGCATCAATTTCCGACAAGACGGTCACGGCCGCATTGCTCCGTCCAACATGAGCATGGCCTTCGCCCTGTCCCCTCTCATGGACAGTTGCGCGCTTGGCAAACGCGACGGGTTTCGTGACACTGCCCGTATCTCCTGTCTTCGCCTCGGCCCGCTCGCTCACAGTTTGCGGTGGTACCACATCTGAGGAATGATCATTCGCCTTTGCAGCGATGACACTTGCTGAAGCCAATCCAACTGTGATTGGCGCAAGGCGAACCAAAACCGTGAAATGACGCACGACAAACCTCCTCTTCCAAAGCAGGGGTTGGCCTACATTGCGGAGGATGAACGGCATGCAACTGACGGATCATACCTTCCTTATCGCTTCCATCGCCGGCACCTTTGCGATCATAAATATTTGATATGTAAAGGTAAATGGAGCGGCTGACACATTCTATTGGGATGGCCGAATGGGAACGATCTGGTGTTCCCGAAACCGGTCAGGCATCCCGTTTTGGGAATTGCGTCGGTTATAGGTCGCGTCTCAACGCATGAAAAATTCGACCGGCACGATCAACTCGATCGTATCGCCCCTGACCTCATCGGGAGGCTTGGGGAGAGGTTCTGCACGCTTGGGCAAGCTTATCGCCTCGACATCAAGCGACCGAATGCCAGATGGACGCTCCAGGCGTGAAGATACCACCCTGCCGTTGCGGTCCATGACGAAGCGAATATAGGGTGTGCCTTGCTGGTGGTGAACGCTCGCATCCCGTGGGTAACGGCGGACCTTGTTGAGTGCGGCCAGCACCTGTCCCTGCCAAGTTGGCGCAGCATTGGACGGCTGTGGGGCCGGCGGTACCGGCTTGGCCTCGGAGACGGACGCTTTCTTCACCGGGGGAGCGGGTTCAAGCGCCGGTTGCGCCTCGAGGGGCGGGATCGCATTCGCGACCGGCATCCGCAGTGGCGACTGCTCGACCATGGGGCGTTCGGCTTGCGGTGGACGGCGTTCGTTGCGCTCCCGCCGGCGGGCCGGCGTCATCTCACGTGCCGGTTCGGGTGGGGCGGCGGGTGGCGCCACCTCGAACACCGCCAGCGCCGGAGCTGGAGCTGGCGGTGCCGCGTGGTAGGTCGTCCATGTAAACAGCGCGCCACTCACCACCATCAGAGCGATGGTCGCCACACTGCCGACTCCGAACAGCCTCGAGCGCCAGCTCGCAGGCCGTTCTGAATATCGGCATGTCTTGCCGCGATCATGGGATGGGTAGAGCGTCACCGGCTTCGTGTCGTCACCAGTGATAGCGAAGGCTTGCTGTCAGCAGGCGCGCCTTACCGTAATAGCAGTTGTTGATATTGCTACATCCGGACACGTATTTACGGTCGAAGAGATTTTCCGCAACGACGCTGAAATCGGCACCCGCGAGATGGAGTGGCGACTGATATAGGTCGTAGGTCAGGGATCCGTCAAAAACCGTATAGGACGGATATTTGAACGTGTTCATATCGTCTCCATACCCGCTGCCGGAGTAACGGACGCCGACACCTGCCGATATACCGAACAGATTCATGGATGAGAGGTCGTATTTCGCCCATAATGCAGCCTGCCACGGCGGCATGAACCGTACCTTGTTGCCTTCCGTGCCATCGGTCGCCTTGGAGTAGACGGAGTTCGTGTAGGACGCTGATGCGATGATATCGAGGCGCTTGCGTAAAGCGAGTTTGCCTTCGAACTCAATTCCCTGAACATGTATCTCTCCCCTCTGAGTCGGCAAATAGGTGAAGAAATCATATGTCGGGACGTTCTGTTGCCGGAGGTCGTAGATCGACATCGTGACCAGCGCGTCGATCGTCTTCGGCTGGAACTTCACGCCAGCCTCATATTGCTTGCCGGTCGTTGGCTTGAACGGACGGCTTTCACCATCAAAGCCGGCGTAGGGCATGAAAGACGTGGCGTAGCTGAAATACGGTGCCAACCCGTTATCGGCGATGTAGGTCATGCCGACCCGACCCGTGAACGCCCGGTCCTTGTTCGTCGTCCGGATGCCGGTGAGCAGATCGTCATTGTCTGTCGCAGCCCAATCCTGGCGACCACCAAGCGTCAGCACCACCGGACCCAGCCGCATACGATCCTGGACATACAGTCCGATCTGTTCGACCTGATTGTCCCAGCGCGCACCCAACCGAGGTTCGTTATAGCTGCCGTAGACGGGGCGAAACGGATTTAGCGTCGTATTACCAAAGCCATAGCGTCCCGTGTAATCATTGTCGAACCAGCGGTAATCGACACCGACGAGCGTTTCATGACTGATCGCGCCGGTCGTGAAATGGGCCTCGATCTTGGTGTCGGCGCCAAATACCGTGTTATTCGACGCATAGTCCGTGGCGTTGCGACGCATCTGCGTATAGTCGGGAGTATTGTCAGCGGCGGTGACATACCCGTTGGCAAAGAAGGTCCGATATCGATCGTCGACCCCCAGATAGAGACCGTTTGCCCGGATGGTCACAGCGTCGTTGAAGCGGTGCATCGCTTCATACCCAATCGCCCACTGATCCCGGCGATAATCATTATAGCCTGGTTCCCCGCTGAACAGCGAGCGGCTGATGCGCCCGTACGATCCGGCGGGGACCACCGTGCCGATATAAGGCAGGGGCTGGTAGTCCGGACGACCCCGATCTCTTTGGTAATGACCGATCAGCGTCAGGTTCGTATCCTCATCCGGCTGCCAGGCGAGGGACGGAGCGATCAGCAACCGACGTTCTTGAACGTGATCGACGATCGTGCCGGTTGTGGAAGCGACGCCGGTGACCCGGCCGAAAAGACCGGCACCGGTATCCAGCGGACCACTCAGGTCGAACGCCCCATAGGCCTGGCCCCGGTTGCTGGTGCGTGCGACGACCTCTCCGATCGCCTCCGGGGTAGGCCGCTTGGTCGTCATGTTGACGATGCCCCCAGGATAGTTCTGCCCGTAAAGGACCGAGGTGGGGCCCTTCAGGACTTCCACCTTCTCAAGCAGATATGGGTCGATCTGAGGCGACCCGCCCAGATCGCCGATATAGGGCAGGTAGATGCCGTTGAGGTAGAGCGGCGTGGGCGCAAAGCCCCTGACCTCGACATTGTCGAACGAACGGATGCTGCCGCTGCTGCCGCCGACATGCACCCCCGCGCTGTAGCGGACGGCATCCTTGACGCTCTCGGAAGCGCGGTCGCGAATTTCGGTTGCGGTAATGACGCTGATCGACTGCGGCGTCTCGATCAATGGTGCGTCGGTCTTGGTGCTCGTCGCCGAGCGGGTTGCGACCACGCTGTCAGGCACGCGGCTTGCGGTCTCGTCAAAGATGACGCCACTGGTGCCATCGCTGCCTTCGACTCGCACGGGACCAAGCTGGATCGCTCCGGCCGCGGCCTGCGGAGCGCGTTCGAGGGTGGCCGTATTGGCGCCCGTGAAGCGGTAGGTCAGACCTGTTCCCGTCAGCAGGCGCGACAGCGCTTCAGCCGCACTGAACGACCCCGTGACGGTCGAGGTCGTGACACGCTCCCCGATCTCGCTGGGAAAGCCGACCTGGACGCCGGATTGGCGCATATAGTCGCGAAGCGCGCTTCTCAATGGTTGTGCCGGAATGTCGTAGGACCGCATGATCTGACTCGATCCGGACTGCGCCTGCGCAGGCAGAGCGCCACCTGCAAGCGATACGAGCAATGTGCCCGACGCCATGAGCAACAGCCGAGACGCGCTGGTACGGCGGCCAACGAATTTATGCTTCATCATATCTTCCCACGCCCAGGCACGGAATGACCGCGCCCCCTGTATGAGAGTGCGCCGCAATAGCGATGCCTCTCTTATCTGACGCTGGCGAACCGGGCGTTCCTAACACCCCTGCAAATTATTTCTGGTCTGATGGCCGCAGCACGGCGATGCCGCCAAGACGGGAGACGGAAAGACCGTTCATCCCGGCAATGGCATCGATGGCCTCTTCCGGCCGGTCGACGCGGAAGGCGCCGCTGATGGGCCGGGGGGAAGATGGCTGCCCCAGGATGAATACGGGGCCGGACCGATAGCGACCGATCGTGGCGATGGCGCTGCGCACATCGGCCCGATCGAACAGGATTTCGCCCTGCCGCCACGCCGCGATCATATCGGGGGCAGCCTTAGCCATTCTGACGGGGGACGCTCCTTGGGTGTAGCGAGCACGTTCGGATGCATTCAACGCCATGCCATTGGCTGCGCCCGGCGCACTGACTTGGACGCGGCCTTGTGTCACGGCAACCGAAACGGCGGTGGCCTCGCGCCGGACCTCGAAGGCCGTGCCGACATCCTGCGTCTCGCCGCCTAATGCTGCGACCCGAAACGGACGCCGATCGCCATGCGCGACTTCGAACCAGGCGGCGCCGCGCAACAGTTCTATCCGGCGTTCGTTTTGGTCGTAGGAGATGGCGATCGCGGTGCCGGCGTCGAGCATCGCCCGACTTCCGTCTGCAAGCATGAGGCTCTCTACGGTCGTGCCGGTGCGGTGATCGGCGCGCAACATGATCGACAGATCGTCTCCGAAGACAAGTCCCACCAGGGCCATAGCGGCCGCGCCGGTGATCGCTATGCGACGGAAGCGACGTCGCAAGGACACTGGCCAGCGAGAGCCCACAGGGTGGTTTGCCGGGGGTAGGGCCCTGCCATTCGAACTGCTTCCCACAGCGCGCCAGATCGCACGGACTTCCTCGAACGCACGGTTGTGAAGGGAGTCGGCAGAGCGCCACGCCTTGAATCGCTCAAGCTCGTCGGGCTGCATATCGCCCGACGCCATGCGGGCGATCCATCGGCTTGCCTCGTCAGCTGCCCTTTCTTCTCGATCGCGCGCGCTTCCAGTCATGTCGCATCCTGACCGCCGGCCTTGCATGGCCTGCTATAAGGTTGGACGCTCAGAGAAAGGCTGTTCCCAACAGAGCGGTCGATAAATAGGATCATTCTGCCCTTCGCACGTCGGAAAGGATGCCAAGTGCGCGGCGGATGTGGCGCTCCACGACCGTGGTGGAAATACCATAGCGCGTGGCGATCTCACGCTGCGTCACGCCATGGACGCGGTTCAGTCGGAAAATTCCGCGTGTCGGCTCCGGAAGCGTCTCGACGGCCGCATCGATGCGTGTGACGAGGTCGCGGTTCAGGACGATGCGGTCCTGGGCGGGCCGATCGTCCTCGACCCAAAGGAGATGTTCGATCTCTTCCTGTGTATCCTCCATCCGACGTGACGAGGCGCGAAGCTCATCGGTCGCCGCGTTGACCGCCAGGCGACGCAGATAAGCGCGTGGATTGTCGATCGGCGGATCGTCGCGCACGGTCTGAACCTTGAACCACAGCCCCTGGGTGACATCCTCGGCCGCCGCCCTGTCCCGCACGATCCGCTCCACGACGCGCAGCCAGGTCGAGCGTTCGCTCAACAGCAGGCGCGAGAGAGCAAGGGCGTTGGTCGGCATTGAACGATGCATAGCGCAAAATGCGAATCAATCGCAATACTGTGCCCTGCGAGCGCCTTCACCATTGGGATGCTATTTTGAAGAAGATTTGGCCTGCATATAGGCTATGGTGCCGACATGATACTGGACCTTCCTGTGGGGCGGGCGCTGCATCGGTTCCGCCGTCTTAACGGCATCAAGCAGGGCCATGTCGCAGAATTGTTCAGTGTATCGCAGGGCACCGTATCGCGATGGGAAAGCGGCACCCACGAGCCTGAGATCCACCACCGTGAGCGGATATTCGCGATGATCGCAGCCCAGGCGAACAATGACGCCGACGCTGCCTTGCGGCGGCTGGTTTGTAGTTCGACAATGGCCGTGCATCTCGTATGCGACGCAACACATAGACTGCTGGCGGCGTCGCCGTCCCGGGTAGCGGGCTGGGCCTCGCGTGCGGACGACTTCATTGGAAGATCATTGTGGCCGTTCGCCAGTCCGGAGATCGTGGCGGCCGAGGCCGGGCTTCGCGATCGGGGTTGGTTCGAACAGCCCGGTCAGCGGCTTCGCTTCCATACCGGCTCCAATGACAGCAACGTCGTCGTGGTGCGCGCCAGCTTGATGCAGTGGGAGACGGTGCCGTTGGCGGATGGTCGCATCGGCCGTCTCACCACCACGATCGAGTGACGCATATCTTTTTCGTGGGCGGGCGTTGCGACAATCCGTAATTGAGCGGCATGCAAGGACGTTGGCCCACCATCATTTTCCTCTGGCTGGTCGGCGTTCTCGCCGCAGCTCAACTCGCAAAGTTTTCGACAATCGCTCCGTTGCTGCAGGATCGCTTTGATCTGTCGCTTCCCGCCACCGGGCTTTTGATCTCGCTGCTGGAAGTCGGCGGTGGCCTGCTGGGCTTCGTGGCCGGATTGGCGCTTGGCTGGATCAGTTGCCGTCGATCGCTCCTGGCAGGTGTGACGATATTGGCCGCGGCGAGCGTGTTGGAGGCATTAGCCCCGACGCGTACCATGCTGTTCGGGGCACGTGCTGTGGAGGGGATAGGATACCTACTCACCGTCATCGCTGCGCCAACCACCATTGCCGCAATCGCGAGTGATCGCGATCGCGCCCGTGCGTTGGCCTTGTGGAGTAGCTTCGTACCAGTGGGGATTGCGGTCGGCAGCGGCGTCACCAGCCTGGCCGTTGCGCCGCTTGGCGCCCAAGGCATCATCGTGCTTTGGGCGGGCCTTTTGGCGATGACGATCCTCCCGATCCTCCGTCTTGACCTGTCGACGGATGACAATAGTCGACGCCGTATCGTGCTGCCGGCTCCGGCGGCATGGGTATCGACCTTCGCCTTCGGCATCTACACGCTTTTCCTCTGCGCGCTGACCATGCTGCTCCCGACGTTTCTCAGAGCAGAACGGGCAGCGGCGCTGGACGAGGCGGGCTTGGTCGCATCGATCGCATCGCTGTCCGCACTGCCTGCGTCCGGCCTCGCGATCCTGCTGATCCGCCGGGGGCGGCTGTCGACGGGACGCCTGCTCATGATTGCGACGCCATCTCTTATGGGCACAGCTCTTCTCGTGCCGCTCGCCCTCAACCGTTCAAGCGAACTGCCGACGACCAGCGTTCTCATTGTGGGAGCCGTCTTGCTGAGCGGCCTCGTATCTCCTCTCATGTTTGCGCGATTGCCGGTCCTGGCAGGCGCTGAAAGCCCGCATGACCCGCGCATCGCCAGTGCCAATGGTTTGCTGACCCAATTCGGCGCCGGTGGTGCCTTGATTGGCCCGCCGCTAGGCGGTCTGATCGCGGATGAATGGGGGTGGGCGGCCCTCGGCGGGATGATCGCCGGGTTGGCGCTGTTGATGCTCACCGGCGTGGCCCTATCGGAATGGATCGCCGCTCAATCACGCCCGACCGCTGTATGATCCACCGATCAACGACCCGTTTGGGAGGGGCGAGCGGGAAAGGTTCGGCATTCCTGAAAACCGTCTGGCATGACGTTTCGGGAAGACGCTACTCGCGCGTTGGGGCTCATCGCAGGAAGAACGCGACCGGCACGACCAGTTCGATCGTGTCGCCGATGATGTCCTCAGGCGGTTTGGGAAGCGGCTGCGCGCGCTTCGGAAGGTCCATCGCCTCGCTGTCGAGGGATCGGATGCCGGAGGAGCGTTCGAGGCGCGAAGACAGCACCTTGCCAGTGCGATCCATGACGAAGCGGATATAGGGTACGCCCTGCTCGTGGCGGAAGCTGGCCTCGCGCGGATAACGGCGCACCTTGTTGAGCGCCGCCAGTACCTGGCCTTGCCAGCTAGGAACGATGTTCGAGGGCTGCGGGGCGGGCGGCACCGGCTTGGCATCGGGAGCCGTCGTCTCCTTTACCGGCGGGCCGGGATCAGGCACCGGCTTGACGGTGACGGACGCGGCCGGATTCGTCGAAGGCATTCGTAGCAATGGCGGCTCGGCCACAGGCTGTTCCACTATCGGCTTTTCACGCTCCTTGCGCTCCTTCTCGGGGCCCGGCTTCACCTCTCGTCGTGGCGCAGGTGGGGCCGCAGGCGGCGCCACGTCGAACACCGCCAGCGCAGGTGTCGGTGGCGCCGGTCGATAGGTCGTCCAGGTGAACAGCGCTCCGCCCAGCAGAACAAGCGCGACGAATGTCACGCCCCCAGTACCGAAAAGCCGGGAGCGGATGTTCATGGGCCGATCCGAGTAGCGCTGCGGATATGACGACGCAGCCCCGGCGGCCTCGACCGCCGGAGGTTCGGTCATCGCCGATTGCAGCCGGGTCCCTACGTTCAAGACATCAATCTCTAGAAGCGGCCGCGCAGCGTCACCATCACGCTGCGTGGCTCTCCGAACCAGCCCTGTCCGTCGCTGTTGATGCCGACATAATAGCGCTTGTCGAAAAGGTTGTTGAGGTTGGCCTGTACCGAGAGGCGCTCGTTCAGGTCATATTTGGCGAACAGGTTGGCGAGAAGGTAGGGGGCTTCCCGAACGGTGTAGGACACGGTGGAATTGCCGGGGAAGATGTCGTTGACCTGGCGGCTCCCCGTCCATGTAACCCCGCCACCAAACGACAGGCCGTTCGGGCCATCGGACAGCCGATAGGAGGTGAAGCCGCGGAACAGGCTGTGCGCGATGTCCGGCACGACCCTTGCGCCGGTCGGGTCCTTCGCATCGTTGTAGGAATAGCCGAGCGTGACGTGCCAGCGCGGAGTGATGTCGCCCGCCAGCTCCGCCTCGATCCCTTTCGATACCACGCCATCGGTCGCGATATAGGCGGCGTAGATCGTGCCATCCACCAGCGCGCTCCCGTCCTGCTTGGCGACATTGTCCTGCTTCAGCCGAAACAGCGCGACGGAGGCGTTGAGGCGGTTGTCGAACCAGGCCCCCTTCACGCCGATTTCGTAGTTCTCGCCCTGAACCGGATCGAGGTAACGGCCGTTCCGGTCCTGGAAGTTCTGCGGATTGAAGATTTCCGTGTAGCTGGCATAGGCCGACACGTTCCCGGTGAGGTCTGCCACCAGGCCCGCATAGGGGATGACCTGAAGGTCGGGTTCGTAGCGGTAAGTCCGTGCGCGGTAATATTGATCGCGCTTCCAGTGGGTCAGGCGCGTGCCGGCGATCAGCGTCAGCCCGGACGCGAGACTGAAGCGCGACGACACATAGGCGCTGCGCTGCTTCGTGAGGTCGTTGTTCCGGAGCGTGACCGTGCCGAAGCTTGGCTCAGGGTATGAGCCGTCCCATTCACGAAGATCGCCGATCCCCTCGTTGCTGGCTGGCGTCGCGGCGCGCTGCGACAGCTTGAAGCGGCGATCGATGCCCTGGATGCCGAACGACAGCTCATGCTGGCGTCCGAAGAGGGTGAATGGGCCGGTGGCGTAAAGATCGAGCGCATCCTGTCGACGATAGCCGAAGTCGCTATAGGCAAAGAGGTCCAGCCCGCCCGCACCGATCGCAGAGGCGGACGGGTAGGCGCCATAGACGTACAGAAGCCGCGTATCGAACTTGCCCTTGTCGTTGGCGTATTTGCCGTGCGCGATCCAGCCACCGCCCAGATCGTGATCCACGTCGAGGTGGACGAAGCGGCTCGACGTGTCCCATCGCGCCCATCGCGGGGCGGTGGTCTGCGATCGGCTCCAACGCGCTTTCGTGCCGTCCTCGAACAGCAGCGGTACGCCGGCCCATGCGCTGCCCTTCGGATTGTTCTCCTGGTAGCTGACTGAAATGGCTGCCGTCGTGCGCGCACCAAGATCGGCCTCGACCGTGCCGTAGATCGCCACCTTCTCGTTCTTGTAGAGATCGGTAAAGGATTCCCGGTTCTGATAGGCGCCCGCGACGCGAGCACGCAGCCCCCCGCCAGCCGTCAGGGGAGCGGCTAGGTCGAACGTACCGCGATAGTTGTTCCATGATCCCGCCGCCGCAGTGAAGCTGCCGGCAAATACCCGGCTGTCGGCACGCTTGCGCACGAGGTTCACCGCGGCCGATGGTTCACCAGGGCCGCTCAGAAGGCCGGTCGCACCGCGGACCACCTCGACGCGATCGATCCAGATCGTGTCCGACAGCGCCTCGCCTGCCTGGGTGATGTTGTCCATGATCGTCGGAATGCCGTCGAACTGGAAGCTGTTGACGATGAAGCCGCGCGAATAGAACCATGTCCGGTCGGTTAGGCCGTTCATGACGCTAAGGCCGGTGACGGTCGACAGCACGTCCGTGACGGACAACAGGTTCTGATCGCGGATGGCCTGTTCGGTGACGACGGATACCGACTGGGGCGTCTCGCGTGGCGTCAGGTTGAGGCGGGTCGCCGTCGTGACGATCGGCGTCGCGTAGGATCGCTCGCCCTCGCTCTTGCCCGGATCGGTCGCGGGACCGCGATCGGTGATGCCGATCGTATCGCCTTGTCCCTCCACCTGCACGGGGCCAAGTTGGATGGCATTTCCGGCAGCTTGTGGTGCTGGCGAAAGGGCGACCGAGTTTGCCGTCAGGTAGCGGAAGGTCAGGCCGGTGCCGCCGAGAAGTTGGCTGAGCGCAGCGGCCGACGCCAGGCGACCACGCACCGCAGTCGTCCTGATGCCGGCACCGTCATTGCTGGAATAGGTCACCTGAATGCCCGACTGCTGCATGAAGAGGCGCACGGCCTCGTTGAGCGGCAAGGCGGGAATATCGAAGCTGCGCTCGGACGACGCTTGAGCTGCGACCGGCGTGGCAAGGATAGCGGTGGACGCCGTGGCGGCGAGAAGAAGGCTGAAGCGCGACGGCAGCAGAAACATATATCCCCCAAGCAAGAACGTCGCCCCGTGCGACACCTGCCCCTGCGACGCATTATCATCGGTGGGGCATGGATGAGACTGGTGCTGGCCCGACTTACCCAACCCATGCCGATGGAATTTTTTCAGTAGAGGATCATCGCACCCGGCAGGTGTGCGACGTTCACGCCGGCGTTCGTCGCCATCGCAATCACAGCCTCGTCGGCTTGCGCGATCTTGAACGCGCCGCTGACGTGCGGCTTGGCGGACAGGTCTGCCCACACCAGCGTCAATCCGGGCCGATAGTGTCCGGCGAGCGCGATAGCCTGATTGAGCGGCATATCGTCGATCAAAAGCTCGCCATGCCGCCACGCGGCGATCCGGCCGGGCAGGACGGCAGGCAAGGACGACACGATGCCACCTGCCAAATCGGCCCGCTGTCCCGCCGTCAGCGTCACCGCAGACGGTTCGTCGTTGCCCAAGAGCCGGACCGCGCCCTGGGACACGGCAACCTGCGTAGTGTGTCCTTCCGTGACCTCGAACGCGGTACCGACATCCTCGATCACGCCGCTGCCGGCGGCTACCCGAAAGGGGCGGGCATCATCATGCGCGACGTCGAACCAGACACGACCGCGCAGCAAGTCGATCCGGCGCTCGGTATTGCTATAGTGGACGGCGATGGCGGAGTTCGCGTCGAGCATCGCCGTGGAGCGATCCGACAGGCGCACGCTCCGTACCTCTCCGCGATCGGTCACATGGTCCGCTTGCAGGCGGACCAAGATATCCGTCCCCGTCACGGCCAGCAGCAACGAGGCCGCAACGGCACCTGCGACGAAACGTCGCGACGGCCGGCGTAGTCGATGTGGCGCGCGTCCATGCGCCCTCGTCGCAGGAATCGCGCGCGGCGCGAACAGGGATCGGTGGGGCTCCAAGTCCTGCCAGAAGCCTCGCTCGCGTTCGAACGCGCGGGCGTGTTCGGGCCGCTCTCCAAGCCAGTCCTTCAAGGCTGCGATGTCGGCAGCATCGGCATCTCCCGAGGCCAACAGCCTTACCCATTCCCTCGCGCGCGCCAGGATTGCTCCGTCGATCAGCGGCACCGTCATGTGTGCGACAACCTTCCCCGTGCCGGCATCCGTACCGACATGTCTTTATGACTGCGCGTACCGCCACTTGCCCAACCCCGCCTGCGGCTACGCCGAGACTCAATCATCGGCATCGCGGCAGGCGGCAATCACCGTCATGGCCCGCCGCATATGTTTCTCGACCGCTGTGGTGGAAATGCCCAGCCGCTCAGCGACTTCCCTTTGGGTGAGATGGTCGTATCGATGCAGTTCGAAGACCCGCCGGGTTTGAGAGGACAGGCCATTGATGCCGGTCTTGATCCGCTTCAGCGTATCGCGCGCAAGGATCGTGCGATCTGCGGCCAGTGCATGATCGCTACCCCACAACAGCGCCTGTGCTTCCTCATGAACGCTCTGGAGCCGCGCCTCGCGCTTGCCGTGGTCGAGTGCCAGATTGGATGCCAGTCGGTACAGATACGCGCGCTTGTGCGTAATCGGCGGATCGTCCGCAACGCGCTGGACGCGAAGCCATAAGGACTGAGTGACGTCTTCGGCCGCCGGTCCTGCACCAACGATGCGGGCAACCCACCGCATCAGCGGCGCGCGATCCGCTAACAGCAAACGGGACAGGGCTTCGGCGTTCGTCGGCATTGCGGGCGGAGCTATAATGCATTCTGCGAATTGTTCGCAACAATTGTTGCTGGGTGATTTTTTGATTTGAGAACGGCCCGAGAGACGACGCGGGCGTTCTCGGAAATCGATCCCAATCGGGACGGTGGCCGGGCTTAGCGTACGATTTTGACCCTCCTTCCCCCGGACCCGATCTGCCAGCAGAAACGGGTCGTTCGTTCCGGTCCCCTCGCAGAGGCTGGATCAGATCGCAACGCTCAGATCTATGGGTTGTGACCGTAGGAAGACAAGCGCCCCGCTGCAGGACAGCGATGCGCTTGGTAAGATGACGGGCTGGTGCTTGCTCCAGAGCCGCGAAAATGGCCGGATGCCGGCAATCATGGACGGCGGCAAGGCGGGATACCTCACCTTCTAGGACGATGACTTCATCCACAGCGGAATGGTGACGTTTGCCTGAATTCGCCGTTCCTTGCCGCCATAGTCTTCCTGCATAAGGTCCGTGGTCAGCTTCAACTGCGCCGACAACTTGCCGAATGTGTAACCGATGATCGGACCTGCAGCGAATTGCGATTGCTTCTTGTACCCGGAAAATGGACGGGTGGTATCAGCAGATGCAAAGGCGATAGCACCCAATTCCAGCTTGTTGATCGATTTCGTCAGCGTAAGGTCAAGGTTCGTATATTGTGGTGCCGTCCGCCTGTTGTCCGATTGCAGAGGAATGCCATAGATGAGGTTGGCGGTGAAATGCGTCTTGCCGTTGAAATAGGTGACACCGGCGCGCGGTTCGATCGTCCAGAAGGACTTCGCCAGCTTGCCGCCTTGCTTGATCCAGCCACTGGCCCGGAGACCCGCGCCCCAATGATTGCCCAGATCCCACGTCGCCTGCGCCCCGACATAAGTATTGTAGAATCCCCTCGTATGCCTCCCGCCTTTCCTCGTCACATCGACGTACACCGGTGCTAGGACGGCGGAAATCTTCGCTTTCGCGATGACCAGAGACGACTGGTAAAAGAGGAAAGGTGTCCCAGCCTTGATCGTCGTCTCAGGCTCGGATTTGATGCCGCTGATCCAAGGAATTGCAATCAGGTACAGACCTTCCAGCGCGGGCGCATATAAAGGAATGCCCGTCGTAAAGCCGGGCTGGGTGACGGAATCTGCCTCCGCGGCCGTCGGTATGAGCATGGCCGCCAGGCCCCCTGTGGCGATACCCAGAAGACGGCATATGCCATATTTGTTCAAGACGATTCCCCTTTCACGGAACGCAGCCGTCCTACCCGGCGCACGACATGCGTCGTCCGGTTACCGCGCGAGCGGTCGGCCTGGCGTTTTGATCAGATGATGAGGACGCCCGATGCCGCTTACGACATCGGACATCCTTGAGCCCATATGTCTGCCGCTTCAGGATCAGTCGTAGTAATGGGGGCCCTGCTTGAACGCCGGCCAGGCATCGGGATCGTGACCTGTGACGACCGTGGCGCCGGCACGCTCTGCCACGGTGCGCAGCTTGCGGACCGAGCGAACCGTATCCACCGTCGACGCCAGAAAGCCAGGCAGTGCCTGCTCGTTCCAGTGGTCGAGCGTATAGGCGGCATCGATTGCCAGCAGCATGGGCGGCGAGTTTTTGAGCCGGACCAGGAAGGATTGATGGCCTGGCGAATGGCCCGGGCTGAACACAGTGGTCAGCGTGCCGTCAGCATAGATGTCGTAATAATCATCGACGTAGCGGCTCAGGAATTGCCAATTCAGGCCAGGACGATCGAAATCGGCGCGGATATAGCCACCGGCCGCGAACCAGTCGGGCGTGAAGGCATATTCATACTCGCTGCGCTGGACGATGTGTCGCGCGTTGGGGAACCGTCCGATCGCGCCGGTATGATCCAAGTGCAGATGCGATTGGACCACGTAGCGGACGTCAGCGGGATCATAGTCCAGTGCCTTGATCTGATCGACGCAGCCCTTGTCCTTGTCGAGAACAGGCCAGTATACGTCGCAAATACCACCCCAATAGCCCCGTGGATCGGTGGCGACCTCGATCGCGTTTCCGCCATCGATTATCGTATGTCCGTCTGGCTGAGCGATGAAGTAGAACGGGACGGGAATCTCGTAATCATCCCCAACCCCCTGATTCATCTTGATATTGTGCACCTTGCACTTAAGGCTGCCCGATTGAAGCATGTACAGTCTGATATCGGTCATGTCCTGTCCTCTCCGTTTATTTGGTTTGCAATCGATCAGAACGCTTCTCGGTACAGGGCCAGTGCGTCGGCTTCGGTCACCTCCACCGGATTGTTGACGAGCAGGCGGGTCTGTTTCATCGCGTCGGTCGCGAGCAGAGCAAGGCTGTTGTCCGTGACGCCAACATCGCGCAGTCGACGCGGCGCGCCGCTTTCGTCCATCAGCTCCTGCATCGCCTGGACGAAATCTGCCGACCTCTTGGCCGAATCGCCACTTCCGGGCACCCTCAGGACTTCGGCAAGCTCAGCGTAGAGTGGTGCCGCCTCTGCCTCATTGAACCGTAGCACCGGCCCCAGCATCAGGGCGTTGGAGAGGCCATGGGGAATATGGTAATGTCCGCCGAACGGATAGGCGAGCGCATGGACGGCCGCGACAGGCGAGTTCGAGAATGCTTGTCCGGCCAGCATCGCACCCAATAGCATCGCCTCACGGGCTTCGCGGTCCTTTCCATCCTCGCACGCGCGGATCAGGTTGCCGCCCAGCAGCCGAAGCGCTTCGCGCGCTAGTGCGTCGGACAACGGATTCTTCTTATGCCGGCTCGTATAGGCTTCGATCACATGAACCATGGCGTCGATGCCGGTCGCAGTGGTGTGCAGTTTCGGCAGACCGATCGTCAACTCGGCATCCAGCAACACATGATCGGCGTACAGCTGTGACGATACAACGCCCATCTTGGTGGTTTTACCGGTCGTGAGGATCGAGATATTGGTTACCTCCGATCCGGTGCCGGCGGTCGTGGGGATGAGCACCAGTGGCAACCGCTCGCCTTTGACATTGCCGATGCTGTAGATGTCCGACAGCGCCTGGTCCGATCGCAGCAGCACCGCTGCCAGCTTGGCGATGTCGAGCGACGATCCACCCCCGAGACCGATCACGATATCGACATCCGCAGCCTTGGCGCGATCGACGCAGTCCAAGAGGACGCTTTCAGGCGGATCGGCGACGACGTCGGTGAAGAGCAAGACCGAGAACCCGTTCGCTGTAAGGCTTGCTTCAACAGGGGAGATCAACCCGGTTTCGATCAAGCCCGCATCGGTCACCAGCAACGCGCGGCGTCCCGCGAAGCGGGCTGCAACATGCTCGCCCAGCTTCTGCGCGCCGCCCCATTCGACATGGATCGAAGGAACGGTTCTGAACTCGAACGGCTTCATAATTGTATCCTCTCCGTCGGGTGCGATCCACGCTTAGTTCAGCGCGGAACACCAATATTTAAGTTCAAGATATTCCTCGATGCCGTGCCGTGCCCCCTCGCGGCCAAGTCCCGACTGTTTGATCCCGCCAAAGGGCGAAACCTCATTGGAAATTGCGCCGGTGTTGTGTCCGACCATCCCGTATTCGAGTGCCTCGGCGACGCGCCACGACCGCTGCGCGCTGTTGGTGTAGAAGTAAGCGGCAAGGCCAAATTCGGTATCGTTGGCCATGGCGATGGCCTCGTCCTCAGTGTCGAAGCGGAATAGCGGCGCGACCGGCCCGAATATTTCTTCCCGCGCCAAGCGCATCGTCCTGTCGGCATTTGCCAGCACGGTGGGCTCGAAGAACAAACCTCCCAGCGCATGCCGTCTGCCGCCCCTCAGGATACGCCCCCCCTTCGCGACGGCATCGTCCAGGAGATCGCTGACCTTCTCGACCGCTGCTTCGTCGATCAGCGGTCCGATCAAGACGTCGGCATCAGTCCCGCGACCTACACCGGGTCTAGGTGTTTGATCCCGCAATGTGGTGGTACGTTTGACCATCATGCATGGCGGGAGGAGCAATGGCGCAGGTTCTACACGGAG
>NZ_JBHZQU010000026.1:0-20802 GCF_042867205.1 Sphingomonas sp. NCPPB 2930
AGGACTGGCATCGCTAAATGTCGATCGGCCCTAGTCTTAGCCAAAGCTCCGTTCGCACTGAGCGAAGTCGAAGTGCAAGGGAATCGCTCTCCCTTTGCCAATCACCCCCGCCCAGACCGAACGACACCAGGTTCGTCAGCCCGCCGACGCACCACCCTGTTGGGCCAGCACCTCATAGGCCATCACCGCCGTCGCCACCGCCGCGTTCAGGCTGTCGGCCTTGCCCAGCATCGGGATCTTGACCAGCTGGTCGCACGCCGCCGCATAGTCGGCGGGCATCCCCTGCGCCTCGTTGCCGGTCAGCAGGAAGGTCGGCGCGGCATAGCGGGCGGAACGATAGTCCGTATCGGTGTCGAGGCTGAGGCCGACCAGCTGGCCCGGCCCCTGCCGCAGCCAGTCCAGAAAGGGCTGCCACTCGGTCTTCACGATCGGCACGGTGAACAGCGCCCCCATGCTGGCGCGCACCGCCTCGACCGAGAAGGGGTCGACGCATTCGCCGATCAGGATCAACCCGCCCGCGCCCACCGCATCGCCGGTGCGCAGGATCGTCCCCAGATTGCCCGGATCGCGCAGCCGCTCCGCCACCAGCCAGATGCCCGCCGAGGATCGGTCGAGCGCGTTCAGCGTCGTGCCCAGTTCCTCAAAGACGCCGACCACGGCTTGGGGATTGTCCTTGCCCGACAGCTTGGACAGGATGTCCGGCGTCGTCTCGATCGCCTCGCCCTCTGCCCGTTCGACCGCACGGATCAGCTCGCGGACCAGCGGATGGTCGGCCGAGGGGCGGGCATAGAATAGGAGGGTCGGCACCCGCCCGGTCTCGCGCGCTTCGGTCAGGATGCGCAGGCCCTCGGCGAGGAACTGGCGCGCCTGTTTGCGGTGGCGCTTGTCGCGCAGGTCGCGGACCCACTTGATCAGCGGGTTGGAATAAGCGGTAATTTCACGGGGCATCAGTCTTCGCCGAACTTCGCTTCCACCAGCGCGGCCAGCGCCTCGACCGTCTCGCCCGCGCCGTCGCCGGTCGCGCTGATCGTGATCGTGTCGCCCATCGCGGCGCCCAGCATCATCAGGCCCATGATCGAGGTGCCCGTCACCATGCTGCCGTCCTTGCCCACGCGCACCTCGCAGGGCTGGGTCGAGGCGAGGGTGACGAACTTGGCGCTGGCGCGGGCGTGAAGGCCACGCCGGTTGGTGATGAGGACGGTGCGGCTCTGCTCGGTCATGCGGCGGCCTCGCCCAGCACCTCGGAGGCGACCGAGATATATTTGCGTCCCGCCTCGCGCGCGGCGGCGACGGCGTCGACGACCTGCATCGCCTTGCGCGCCGACCCCAGGCGAATCAGCATGGGCAGGTTCATGCCCGCGATCACCTCGACCCGGCCGCGCTCCATCAGCGAGATGGCGAGGTTGGAGGGGGTGCCGCCGAACAGGTCGGTCAGCACGATCACGCCGCGCCCGGCATCGACGGTGGCGATCGCCGCAGCGATATCCGCGCGGCGCTCCTCCATATCGTCCTCGGGGCCGATCGCGATGGTCGCGATCCGCTCCTGGGGGCCGACCACATGCACCATCGCGGTCACGAACTCATCGGCGAGCCGCCCGTGCGTCACCAGAACCAGACCGATCATGTCAGACACGCATATCCATCATTTCTTGGCCGGCCCGGCTTCCAGAGAGTCTTTCGGCACGGCACGCAAATCACGATGCACCACCGTGGGCGAAAAACCGCTTTTGCGCAACCGTTCCGCGATCCGCTCGGCGACATGGACCGACCGATGCCGCCCGCCGGTACAGCCGATCGCGACGGTGATATAGGATTTGCCGCTGGCGATGTAACGCGGCACCAGCGTGTCGAGCAGCCCCTCGATCTGGCCGAGCGATGCCTCATAGGCGGGGTCGTGGCGGATATAGTCGATTACCGGCTGGTCCAGCCCGGTGCCCGGACGAAGCTCGGCCGACCAGTGCGGATTGCGCAGGAAGCGCATGTCGAAGACCAGATCGGCGTTGCGCGGCAACCCCCTGGAAAAGCCGAAGGACATGACGGTCATCACCGGCTCGCTCAGCCCCTCGACCGCATAATTGGCGCGCAGCCACTGGCCCAGGTCGTTGCTGGTCATGTTGGTCGTGTCGAGCAGGCGGTCGGCCATGTCGCGCAGCGGCGCGAGCAGGGCGCGTTCGTGCGCGATGCCGTCATCGGCCGCCCGGTCCATGGCCAGCGGATGGCGATGCCGGGTCTCGGCATAGCGGCGCTTCAGCTCGGCCCCGCCACAGTTCAGGAACAGCGTCTCGATCGCGATGCTGGGGCTTTCGTTCAGCCGCGCCACGCGCTGCGAGATCTTGTGCGGATCGAAATCGCGCGTCCGGACCCCCAGGCTGATGGCGAGCGGGCGTTTCTTGCCCTCCATGCCGGCGGGGGGCGGCGCCTCCAGCAGACTGTCGAGCAGGAAGAGGGGGAGGTTGTCCACCACTTCCCAGCCCAGATCCTCCAGCGTTTTCAACGTGGTCGACGTACCGGCACCGGACATGCCGGTGACCAGCAGAATGCGTTTGCGGTCCATCACAAGCGCTCCTTGATGTGCGTAACGAGAAGTTCGACCTTGATCGGCGCCGAGGCGGGGCGGGGATCGAGGCGAAACACGGGCAGGGAAACGCCCGCGATCGGGCTCCGGGCCCATTCGGGCATGCGGTCCTCCTCGCCCAGATCGATGACCAGCCCGACCATCGCCTCGGGCCGATGCGGCATGGGGCACAGGCCGACGCCCCTGACCTCGATCAGACCGGCGATCGGCTCGGGCACGCGGACCTGCAACTGGCCGTTCGTGCCGCGGGCCTGGACGTAATCGTCACCGATCAGCGTCGCGCCGCGATCGATCAGTCGCAGCGCCAGGTCGGACTTGCCCGCGCCCGATGGCCCGCGCAGCAGCACGCCCATGCCCTTCACGACGACACAGGTCGCGTGGATCAGCTCGACGCGATCATCACCCAGGGTCATGACACGGGCGCCAGCGGCAGTCGGACGACGAAACGCGCGCCGCTCATTCGGTCCTCCCGCGATTCGGCATGGATGCGCCCCTGATGCGCCTCGACGATGGTGCGCGCAATGGCGAGGCCCAGGCCCGAATGACGGCCGAAATCCTCGGCGGCGGGGCGGATCGAGTGGAAGCGGCGGAAGATCGCCTCGCGCGCCTCCTCGGGGACGCCGGGGCCCTCGTCCTCGACGCGGACGATCAGGTCATTATGGTCGTGCGCCAGGCTGATCGCCACCACCCCCTGATCGGGTGAGAAGGACAGCGCATTGGCGACCAGATTCTCGAACACCCGTTCCAGCCGCGCGCCTTCGCCCAGGACGATCGCCGGGCGCGGGTCGGGCGAGTCGAAGCGCAGGCGGATGCCGCGCTCCACCCCGCGCGCCTCGCGCTGTTCGATTAGCCTGCCGATCAGCGCGTGGAGGTCGACCGGATCGAACTTCGCGCGGCTCAACTGCGCATCCAGCCGCGAGGCGTCGGAAATGTCAGTGATCAGCCGGTCGAGCCGACGGACATCGTCGCGGACGATCGCCAGCAGCTGCGCCTGGAGCGCGGGGTCACGGACCATCTCCAGGCTGTCGACCGCGGAGCGGAGCGAGGCGAGGGGGTTCTTCAATTCGTGCGTGACATCGGCGGCAAAGGCCTCGGTCGCGTCGATCCGCGCGCGCAGCGCCAGGCTCATGTCCGACAGCGCGCGGGCCAGCATCCCCAGTTCGTCGCGACGATCGGGCAGGCGCGGCACCACCACTTCGCGCGCGCGGCCCAGCCGGACGCGGACCGCCGCGCGCGCCAGCCGCCGGAGCGGCCGGACGATGGTGCGCGCCAGGAACAGCGAAAGCAGGACCGAGATCAGCGCGACGAGCGCCAGCAGGACGCTCAGCCGGAACCGCTCGATCCGGACGGTTTCGGTGATGAAGCGGGCATTCTCGGTCGTCATGATCGCGCCGCCGCCGGGCAGCGGAGCGGCGGCGGTGATGACGGGGGTGCGGTCGGGCGCGCGCCAGACCGAGCCTGACACGCGGGCCTGTCGCGCCGCCACGACATCGGGCCATTCGGCGCCGCCGCGCCGTTCGCGATAGAGCGGCGGCCTTGCGGCACCGACGACGGTGTCGATCCCGGCGTCGAGGAAGCGCGCGATCGCCTGCCCCCAATCCTGCTTGTCGGGGTCGCGCAGGACGAAGTTGCGCACGCCCAGGTCGCGGCTGTCGGCGGTCATCCGCCCCTGCGGATCATAGAGCCGCAACCGCCCGCCGGTGTCTTTGGCGATCCGCATCATCAGCGCATCGCGCTCGCCCGGCCGGACCGAGCTGAGCGCCTCGCCGACCAGCCGCACCTCGCGCAATGCCTGCGCCACCCGGTTGTCGAGCAGCCGGGTGCGATAGGAATCGAGATAGAAGAACCCGCCCGCCAACAGCAGCAGCGCAAAGATGTTGAGCGCCAGGATCCGCTGGGTCAGCGAGATCTGGCCCGACCAGCGCAGGGCCAGGTCGGGGGCTTCACTCCTCGGAGAATCGGTAACCGGCGCCATAAAGCGTCTCTATGGCGTCGAAATCGGGGTCCACCTGGCGGAACTTGCGGCGCAGGCGCTTGATATGGCTGTCGATCGTGCGGTCGTCGACATAGATGTCGTCCTGATAGGCCGCATCCATCAACTGGTTGCGGGTGCGCACGATGCCGGGCCGCTGGGCCAGCGTCTCCAGGATCAGGAATTCGGTCACGGTCAGGGTGACCGGCTCGTCCTTCCACGTCACCTTGTGCCGCGCCGGGTCCATCGCCAGCGCCCCGCGCGTCAGCGGGCCCTGCACCTCGGCGGCGGTCGTGCCCTGCACCTGCCCGGACGCCTCCGACCGGCGCAGGATCGCACGGATGCGCGCGATCAGCAGCCGCTGGGAAAAGGGCTTGGCGATATAATCGTCCGCCCCCATCGCCAGCCCCAGCGCCTCGTCCAGCTCGTCATCCTTGCTGGTCAGGAAGATCACCGGGATCTGGCTCTTCTCGCGCAGCCGCCGCAGCAGCTCCAGCCCGTCCATGCGCGGCATCTTGATGTCGAAGATGGCCAGGTCGGGCGGATTGTCGATCAGCGCCTTCAGCGCGGCTTCGCCATCGGCATAGATGCGCGTGAGGAAACCCTCCGCCTGAAGCGCGATCGACACCGAGGTCAGGATGTTCCGGTCGTCGTCGACCAGCGCGATCGTAGCGGTCATGCGATGGACTTGCCCTGGAACGAGGCTTGCGATCGGTCGGCCATGCGCACTCGGTTAGGCCAAAGCGGGACACGGCTCAACCGTCTTTGCGGATTCGTGTGTTTGACGTGTTAAACAAAGCGGCTATGAAAAGGGGGACGCATACATATTCCTATGCGGCGGCAAGAGGTGCCGGAACTTCCGGCACCCGGCATGAGGGAATGAGGAAGCTCTTATGAACGAACGGATTCCGGAGATCGGATTGCAGGCGCAGGGGATCGAAACCCGCGCGACGCTGCATTGGAACCTGGTGACGGCGCGGCTGATCGAAACGGCGGTCGCGCGGGGCGAGGGCAAGCTGTCCGCCGACGGCCCGCTGGTGGTCGAGACGGGCGAGCATACCGGCCGCTCGGCGCAGGACAAGTTCATGGTCCGTGACGACGAGACCCGCGACACCGTCTGGTGGGGCAAGACCAACAAGCCGATGAGCCCCGACGATTTCGCCGCGCTCAAGGCCGATTTCTTCGCCGCGCTGGGCCAGAAGGAAGATCTGTTCGTCCAGGACCTGTATGGCGGATCGCAGCCCGAGCACCGGGTCCGCGTCCGCGTCGTGACCGAGCTGGCCTGGCACAACCTCTTCATCCGCACCATGCTGGTCCGCCCCGAAGAGCATGAGCTGCGCAAGTTCGTCGCCGACTATACGATCATCGATCTGCCCAGCTTCCGCGCCGACCCCGCGCGCCATGGCTGCCGCTCCTCGACCGTCATCGCGGTCAACATGACCGAGAAGCTGATCCTGATCGGCGGCACGCGCTATGCGGGCGAGATGAAGAAGTCGGTCTTCGGCCTCCTTAACTATCTGCTGCCGACGACCGGCGTCATGCCGATGCATTGTTCGGCCAATATGGGCGCGGACGGATCGACGGCGGTGTTCTTCGGCCTGTCGGGCACTGGCAAGACGACGCTGTCGGCCGATGCCAGCCGCACGCTGATCGGCGATGACGAGCATGGCTGGTCCGACACGGCGGTCTTCAATTTCGAGGGCGGCTGCTATGCCAAGATGATCCGCCTCTCGCCCGAGGCTGAGCCCGAGATTTTCGCCACCACGAAGCGGTTCGGGACGGTCCTGGAAAATGTGGTGATGGACCCGGTCACGCGCCAGCTCGACCTGAACGACAACAGCCTGGCCGAGAACAGCCGGGGGGCCTATCCGATCGATTTCATCCCCAATGCGTCGAAGGACAATATGGGGGGCGTGCCGCGCAACATCGTGATGCTGACGGCGGACGCCTATGGCATCCTGCCGCCGATCGCCAAGCTGACGCCCGAACAGGCCATGTATCACTTCCTGTCGGGCTATACTGCGCGTGTCGCGGGGACCGAGATCGGCGTGACCGAGCCCGATGCGACCTTCTCGACCTGCTTCGGCGCGCCCTTCATGCCGCGTCATCCCTCGGTCTATGGCAATCTGCTCAAGGAGCGGATCGCCAAGGGGGGCGTGGATTGCTGGCTGGTCAATACCGGCTGGACCGGCGGCAAATATGGCGTCGGCCACCGCATGCCGATCAAGGCGACCCGCGCGCTGCTTAATGCCGCGCTCGACGGCAGTCTCAACCAGGCCGAGTTCCGGACCGATCCCAATTTCGGTTTCCAGGTGCCGGTCGCAGTGCCCGGCGTCGATCCGGCCATCCTCAACCCGCGCGATACCTGGGCGGACAAGGCGGCCTATGACGCGACGGCGGCCCGGCTGGTCGATCTGTTCAACGAGAATTTCGGCCAGTTCGCGGACCATGTCGACGAAGGCGTCCGGGCGGCGGCGCCCAAGGTGACGGTGGCGGCGTAGCTTTTTGGGTGGGGGAGGGCGCTCGTGGCGGGCGTTCTCCCTTGGCCTTCGACTGCGCTCAGGCTGAACGGGGTTTCGGGATTCCGTAACAACGCCCGTTCAGCCTGAGCGAAGTCGAAGGCCACGCCCCAACGCCCAGCCTCAATCCGCCAAGGGCTCCACCAGCAACACGCCGCCATCGACATGCGCCACGCGCAGCCGCGTCCCCGTCGCGGCATCGGGTCCACGCACCGGCCATTCGCCGTCGCCCAGCCGTGCGCGCCCTTCGCCGCCCGCGATCGGCGTCGTGACCGTCACGACCTGCCCGCGCAGCCGCCGGGCGGGCTCGTTCAGGATCGGCGCATCGCTGTCCACGGGAAAGTCCCGGTACCAGCGCCGCCCGATCACGACGCACACCACGCTCCACACCGCGAAATCGGCGAGTTGCAGCCCGACCGGCAGGTCCGGCAACGCCCAGACGGTCAACGCCGTCACCCCCGCCGCGATGGCGAGGAAGATCAGGAAGACGCCCGGCACGAGCAGCTCGGTGATGCCCAGCACCAACCCCGCCGCCAGCCAGAGCGCGGCGGGGTCCATTTCCCCCAGGTTCACGAACCCGACGGCTCGAACGGCCCCGGCCTGGCGGGCGGGGTGGCGGCGCCCGGCTTGTTGGGGGCCAGCGCTTCCTTCGCCAGCTCGCCGATACCGCCCAGCGTCCCGATCAGCTGGGTCGCCTCGACCGGGAAGAGGATCGTCTTGGCATTGGGGCTGGTCGCGAACTTGCCCACCGCCTCGACATATTTCTGCGCGACGAAATAGTTGATCGCCTGCGTCCCGCCCGCGGCGATCGCGTCGGACACGACTCGCGTCGCCTTGGCCTCGGCCTCTGCGGCGCGCTCGCGGGCTTCGGAGTCGCGGAACGCCGACTCGCGGCGGCCTTCGGCTTCCAGGATGCGCGCCTGCTTCTGGCCCTCGGCGCGCAGGATCTCCGACGCGCGCGACCCTTCCGCCTCCAGGATGTTGGCGCGCTTTTCGCGTTCGGCCTTCATCTGGCGGGCCATGGCGTTGACGATATCGACCGGCGGGCGGATGTCCTTGATCTCGACGCGGGTGATCTTCACCCCCCAGGGCGTGGTCGCATGGTCGACCACATTGAGCAGCCGCGCATTGATCTCGTCGCGCTTGGACAAGGTTTCGTCCAGATCCATCGCGCCCATGACGGTGCGCAAGTTGGTCGTCACCAAGTTCAGCAGCGCGACATACAGGTCCGACACCTCATAGGCGGCCTTGGGTGCATCCAATACCTGGAAGAAGACGACCCCGTCGGTCGAGATCATCGCATTGTCCTTGGTGATGATCTCCTGTCCGGGAATGTCGATCACCTGTTCCATCATGTTCACGCGACGGCCGACGCGATAGAAGAAGGCGGGATAGAAGTTGAAGCCGGGGGCGGCCGTGCCGGTATAGCGGCCGAAATGCTCGATCGTGTACTGATAGCCCTGGCGGACGATCTTGATCGACATCATCAGATACAGAAGCACCAGCAGCACCGCCAGCGCGGCAATGATCACGCCCATCGACAAACTCCCCCAGAGATCGATCCTGACACGTTCTAGCATGGCGGTGCAGCAAGGGCCTAGCGGGAACGGCTCGCTTTGGTTACATGGCCCGCCACTTGTTCCCTTCGCAGGATTTGGCAGCCCCATGGATATCCGCCTCGGCCTCACCTTCGACGACGTGCTCCTCGTTCCGCAGGAGTCCGACGTTCTGCCGAGCAGCGCGGACACGCGCACGCAACTGACCCGCTCGATCGCGCTCAACATCCCCGTCCTGTCGGCGGCGATGGACACCGTGACCGAGGCCGACATGGCGATCGTCATGGCGCAGCTGGGCGGCATGGGCGTTCTGCACCGCAACCTGACGCTCGATCAGCAGGTCGCCGCCGTGCGCCAGGTCAAGCGGTTCGAGAGCGGCATGGTCGTCAACCCGATCACCATCTCGCCGACCGCGACGCTGGCCGAGGCGCAGGCGCTGATGGCGCGGCACCGGATCAGCGGCATTCCCGTCGTCGAATTTGACGGCCGTCTCGTCGGCATCCTGACCAACCGCGACGTGCGCTTCGCCGAAAACCCGCAACAGCCGGTGTCCGAGCTGATGACGCATGAGGATCTGGCGACCGTGAAGGTCGGCGTCGGCCAGGACGAGGCACGCCGCCTGCTCCACGCGCGCCGGATCGAGAAGCTGCTGGTCGTCGACGAAAGCTATCGCTGCGTCGGCCTGATCACCGTCAAGGATATCGAGAAGGCCGTCACCTATCCCTCGGCCACCAAGGACGCCGCCGGTCGCCTGCGCGTCGCCGCCGCCTCCACGGTGGGCGAAAAGGGCTTCGAGCGGACCCGCGCGCTGATCGAGGCGGAGGTCGACTGCGTCATCATCGACACCGCGCACGGCCATAACCGCGACGTGGCGCGGGCGGTCGAGGCGGCCAAGAAGCTGTCCGACACGGTGCAGGTGATCGCGGGCAATGTCGCCACCGCCGCCGCCACCCGCGCGCTGATCGATGCGGGCGCCGATGCGGTGAAGGTCGGCATCGGGCCGGGTTCGATCTGCACCACCCGCGTCGTCGCGGGCGTCGGCGTGCCCCAGTTGACCGCCGTGATGGACTGCGCCGAGGAAGGCTGGAAGTCGGGCGTGCCGGTGATCGCCGATGGCGGCCTGCGCACCTCGGGCGATCTCGCCAAGGCGCTGGCGGCGGGGGCGGGCGCCTGCATGGTCGGCTCGCTGCTCGCGGGCACCGAGGAAGCGCCGGGCGAGACCTTCCTGTACCAGGGCCGCGCCTATAAGTCCTATCGCGGCATGGGCTCGGTCGGCGCGATGGGGCGCGGCTCGGCGGACCGCTATTTCCAGGGCGATATCAAGGACCAGATGAAGCTGGTGCCCGAAGGCATCGAGGGCCAGGTCGCCTATAAGGGCCCGGCGCGCGACGTCATCCACCAGCTGGTCGGCGGCATCAAGGCGGCGATGGGCTATACCGGCTCGGCGACGCTGAAGGACCTGCGCGAGCGGGCGCAGTTCGTCCAGATCACGGGGGCGGGCCTGAAGGAAAGCCATGTCCATGACGTGACGATCACGCGGGAAGCTCCCAATTACCCGACCCGCTGAGCCGAGGGACGCCCGCGCATGACCCCCGGTGCCCGAACCCAGGCGGCGATCGAATTGCTGGACGAGATCGTCGCCGCCGCCGCCAGCGGCGGTGCGGCGGCGGACACGCTGATCGCGCGCTATTTCGCGACGCGTCGCTATGCCGGGTCGAAGGACCGGCGGGCGGTGCGCGAGCTGGTCTATGCCGCGATCCGGCAGGCCGGACCGATGCCGGTTTCGGGCCGGGCCGCGATGCTGGCGGTCGCCGATCGCGATCCGGCGGTGGCGGCGACCTTCGACGGGGCGGGCCATGGCCCCGCGCCGATCGCGCCCGACGAACCGCGCGCCGAGGGCGGAGTGGCGCCGGGCTGGCTGGTCGAGGCGCTGACCGCGTCCGGGCTGGATGCGGCCCGGCAGGCCGCGTTGGTCGACCGCGCGCCGCTCGATCTGCGCGTCAACAGCCTGGCGACGACGCGCGAGGCGGTGCTGGAGCAATGGCCCGAGGGCGCGGCCACGCCGCTCGCCCCGCTGGGCATCCGCCTGCCCAACGGGACGGCGGTGGAGTCGTCCGACCTCTACCGCGCCGGACTGGTCGAGGTGCAGGACGAGGGCAGCCAGCTGGTCGGGGCGGCGCTGAACGCGAAACCCGGCAAATGGCTGGTCGACCTGTGCGCCGGGGCGGGGGGCAAGACGCTCCAGCTGGCCGCCGCCATGGCCAATCAGGGCGCGCTGCTTGCCTGCGACATCGACCGGGCGCGGCTCCAGAAACTGCCGCCGCGCGCCGAGCGGGCGGGGGCGAGCATCATCGAGAGCCGGTTGCTCAATCCGGGGCACGAGGCCGAGATGCTGGCCGACTGGGCGGGCAAGGCCGATGGCGTCCTGATCGATGCGCCCTGTTCGGGCACCGGCACCTGGCGGCGCAATCCCGAAGCGCGCTGGCGGCTGACCCCGGAGCGATTGCAGCGTCTGCGCGCGATGCAGGAACAGGTAATGGCGATCGGCGCGGGGCTGGTGAAGCCGGGCGGGCGGATGGTCTATATCGTCTGCTCGCTGCTGGACGCCGAAGGGACCAACCAGGTCGTCGCCTTCCTCGCGCGGCATCCCGGCTGGGTGGCCGAGCCGATCGAACCCGCGATCGGTACGGGCCATGGGCCGGGCCGTCGCCTCGATCCCGCGACGCACGGCACCGACGGCTTTTTTGTCGCCTGCCTCCGGGCACCATGCTAGCATCCGGCTTCGTGCCCAGTCCGGAGTTCCTCATGCGTTTGACGTCCCTGGCCGCCGCCGCCGCATTGGCGGTGGTCTCGCTTTCCACGTCGCTCAGCGGCCAGCGTCCCGACAGCCAGATCGATGCCCGGTCGCTGCAATTGCTGGAGCAGGGGCGCAGCCTGAAGGCGGCGGGCAATCTCGACGGTGCGACCGACATTCTGGAAACGGCGGTGACGGTCGATCCGCGCAACCGCGCCGCCTTCGTGCTGCTCGCCGAGGTCGCCGATGCGCGCGGCCTGCCGGGCAAGGCGATCCGGCTGTATCGCGAGGCGCTGCTGCTCGACCCGAACGACACGCGCGCGCTGCGCGGTCAGGGTGAGGCCCTGGTGCAGAAGGGCGCGATCGCCCGCGCCAAGGACAATCTCGCCAAGATCAAGACGCTGTGCAAGCAGGATTGCGGCGATGCCACCACTCTCGCCGCGCTGATCGCCAAGGGCCCCCCGGTGACGACCGCGCAGGTCGACAGCAAGACCCCGCCGACGCCTTAACCCGAATTCCTCCCTTACAGGGGAGGATTAGGGGGGAGACATTCACGATTGCGTCTTCTTCTCCTCTCCCCTCTCCCCTCTCCCCTCTCCCCTCTCCCCTCTCCCCTCTGCGAGGGGCGAGGGAAGAACAGGCATGATGAATGTCGATCCAATCTAGTCCTTCATCCCAGCGCGCGGGCCAGGGCGACAAATTCGGCCACGGACAGCGTCTCGGCGCGGCGGGCCGGGTCGATGCCCACCGCCTCCATCGCTTCGGTCGCGCCCGCCACCGGCTTCAGGCTCTGGCGCAGCATCTTGCGACGCTGGCCGAAGGCGGCGGCGGTCAGCCGTTCGAGCGTGCGGAAGCTGACCCCCTCGGGCGCCTCTTTCGGGGTGATGTGGACGACCGCCGACATGACCTTGGGCGGCGGGGTGAAGGCGGATCGATGGACCGGCATCGCGATCCGCGAATCGCTGCGCCACTGGGTCAAGACGGCCAGGCGGCCATAGGCGGACTGGTCGGCACCGGCGACGATCCGCTCGGCCACTTCCTTCTGGAACATCAGCGTGCAGGACTGCCACCAGGGCAACCATGCCCCCGACAGCCAGCCGACCAGCAACGGCGTGCCGACATTATAGGGCAGGTTCGAGACGATGTGCGGCTTGCTCTCGAACAGTTCAGGCGCGTTGATGCGCAGCGCATCGCCCTCGATGACCTTCAGCCGGTCGGGAAAGGCCTCGGACAGTTCGGCGAGCGCGGGGATGCAGCGACGGTCGCGCTCGATCGCGGTGACGCGCGCGCCCGCCATCAGGAGCGCCCTGGTCAGGCCGCCGGGGCCGGGGCCGATCTCCAGCACCTCCTGGTCGGTCAGGTCGCCGGGGATCGCGGCGATCCGCGCGAGCAGCTGGCCGTCGAACAGGAAATTCTGGCCGAGCGACTTGGCGGCGGACAGGCCATGGCGCGCGATGACCTCGCGCAACGGCGGCAGGGGCGTGATCGGGGTCATGCGGTCAGGCCGCGGCCTCGGCCCGGCGTCGGGCCGCATCGCCCGCCATGGCGATCGCGGCGATCATCGCGCCGGGATGCGCCTCATCCTGCCCGGCAATGCCGAAGGCGGTGCCGTGGTCTGGCGAGGTCCGCACGATCGGCAGTCCCAGCGTGATGTTGACCCCCTCGTCGAAATGCAGCGTCTTGAGCGGCACCAGCGCCTGATCGTGATAGCAGCACAGCACCGCATCATAGGCAGTGCGCGCACGGGGGTGGAACAGCGTGTCGGCGGCGAAGGGGCCGGTCGCGTCGATCCCCTCGGCCCGCAGCTGCGCGATGGCCGGTTCGATCAGCTCGATCTCCTCGCGTCCGATCGCGCCGCCTTCGCCCGCATGCGGGTTCAGCCCGGCAAAGGCCAGGCGGGGGGCGGTGATGCCGAAATTACGGCACAGCCCGCGCGCGGTGGCCCGGCCCTTGGCGACGATCAGCTCGACCGACAACAGCCCCGATACCGCCGCGAGCGGCACATGGGTGGTGATCGGCACCACGCGCAGCGACGGCCCTGCCAGCATCATGACGGCATTGGCGCCCGCCACGCCGCAACGCTCGGCGACGAATTCGGTCTGCCCCGGATGGGTGAAGCCTATGTCGTAGAGCTGCGCCTTGCTGACCGGCCCGGTCACCAGCGCGCCGGCGGCATCGGATCGGACGAGGCCGACCGCCAGCTCCAGCGCGTGGAGCGCGCAGCGTGCGCCCTCGACATCCGGGCGGCCGGGGTGGATCTCGCCCGCATCGTCGACCGACAGGATGGGCAGCGCCGTATCGAACGCCGAGACCGCCGCCGCCATGTCGGTGACGCGCAGGGTCGGCCCGTCCCACACCCGCTCGATCGCGCGCGCATCGCCGACCGCGACGAAGGGCGGCAAACCGGCCGCGTCGCGCGCGGCCCAGGCCTTGGCGATGATTTCCGGACCGATACCGGCCGGGTCGCCCATCGAAATCGCCAGAGGCCGGATCATGCCGTCGCTCCCATCACCGATATTCGATCACCGCGTCGCGGCGAAGGTCGCGCATCTTCTGGTTGGCGCGCAGGTTGACGCGCTGCTGCTCCAGCTGGTTCTGCAACTGGTCGTTGGTGGGCAGGTTGCCCGAGCGCGGCTCTTCGCGGTCGCACAGCACCAGCGAGCGGACGCCCTGCTCCGGCGAGCCGAAGGGCGGGGTCGCCTGGCCGATCTGGAGCTTCAGCAGGATTTCCTGGAGCGGCGCGGGCAGCTGGCGGATCGTCACCTGGTCGTTGTCGACCACCTCGGCCTTCAGCTGGGTCGCCACGCGCTGCACGTCGCCGCAGCCGCGGATCGCCTGGGTCGCCTTGGCGAATTCCGCCGCGCGGGCGCTCGCCTGCGCCTGGGTGGTGCCCGCCGGGAACTTGACGGTCAGCTGCTTGAGCGACAATCGCGAATCGCGCGGATCGGCGGTCAGCACCTGCCGCTTGTCGGTCAGATACAGGATCGAGAAGCCGCCGGGGATCTGGATCGGTCCGGCGACCTGGCCGACCTGCATCTGGCCCACCGCCGCCTGGAGCTCGGGCGGAAGCTGCGCAGAACGGACCCAGCCCAGATCGCCGTTCACCGCACGCGTCGACGCCTCGGAGAAGCTGCGCGCGAAATATTCGAAGGGCTGCTGCCCCTTCTGGATCTCGGCGATGATCTGTCGCGCGTTGGCGAACACCTGCTGCGCGGTCGCCTCGTTGGCGGACAGGAAGATTTCCTTGAGGTTATATTCCTCGGTGCCCTTGGCGGCTTCCAGGCGGGCGCGGATCGCGTTCACCTCTTCGTCGCCGACATTGACGGTCGGCTCGACCTTGCGGCGGAGATAGCGGCTCCAGGCCAGCTCGCCCTCGATCTGGCGACGCATCGACTTTTCCGAGGAGCCGACCTGGCGCAGGAACGCGTTCATCTGGCTGGGCGTCTTGCCGAACTGCTGCGAGAAGCGGGCATAGGCCTGGTTGATCTCGTCGGGCGTGACCGTGATGTCGGCGGTCTTCGCCTCCTGGATCTGCAACGTCTCGTCGATCAGCTGGCGCAGGATCTGCATGCGGAGCCGGTCGCGGTCCTCCGCCGACAGGTTGGTGACGTTGTTCAGCGCCAGCGCCAGCGCCATGCGCTGGTCGAGGTCGGTACCGGTCAGCACCGTGTCGTTCACGATCGCGGTCGGCTTGCGGATATTGGGGTCCAGCTTGCCGAACAGCTGAAGATTCGAGGGGATGTTGAGCCCGCCCGTGTCGGGCACGGCCTGATCCGGAACCGTCTGCGCCAGCGCGCCCGCGGCGACGGCGGCGAGCATCAGCGTGCCCCCGATGCGAAGGAAGCGGGCCTTGGAACGAATGTCGTGCTTCACCGTGTCTGTGATCCTCATCGCGCCAGCTCTCGGCGCGTAACCGCGGGGGTATGGGTCAACCATGCTGAATGTCGGCTTAGCGACCGAGATTGGTGAAGGCCAGCGTCAACAGAAAGCTGTTGCCCGCCCGCGCGTCGCCGGTGTTCACATAATCGCGCCGCCAAGTGAAGCCGAGGCGAAGGCAATCATCCTCATATTGCACGCCCAGCCGGTGCCGAATCGGATCGAAGCCATTGGCAACCGACAGAGAATCCTCCGACCGGTCGGTCAGGTCGATGACCGTCGAGCCAAAGGCCGACCAGAAGCGGGCGAACTGCACACGCCCTGCCAGCCGGACTTCCTCGCGGTCCTGCAAATCCTCGATCGAGGGGAAGATATGCCGGTTCAGGCGCAGATAGCCTGCCTGGACATAGGTGGCGCGCGATCCGATCGTCGCGTCCAGCTCGTTGCGGCGCACCGCGAAACTGTCCTTGTCCAGCCGGAACCGGTGGGTCAGCGAGACGAAGTCGCGGAAGCGCAGCTCGGTCCGCCCCACAATGTCCGACCAGCGATCGGACAGGCCGGTGCCCGGATAGAGGATGGTCTGCCGGTCGTTCAGGCGAAAGCTCTGTCCCACCAGCGTGTCGAGGGTGAAGCCGGGCAGGGTGAGCGCCCATTGCGCGCCGTAGGTGATGCGCGTCGAATCTTCGAACCGGTCATAGCCGGGGAAGCGGTTGAGCGCGAAGAGGTTGGAATCCTCCAGATCGACCGCGCGGGCGTCCTCATTAGGGATGCCGAGATTGCGGATCGGCGGGCTGGCGACGATCTGGACGCGCGGGGTGAAGCGCTGGCTGCCGCCCCAGAGCTCGCCGACGAAGGGCCATTTGACATCGACCGCCAGCGCCCCGATCGCGCGCCCCTGGAACCCGTCCAGCCCCTGATAGACCAGCGGCGTGGTCGCGATGTTGCTGGAATTATAGGCGTCGCCGCGCGCATAGGCGGTGAACGTCACCTCCTGGCCCCAGTTGGTCAGGCGGCGCAGGTCCCAGCGCAGGCTGGCAAAGGCGCGCTGCGTGTCCTGGCCCGCCGTCCGGCTGATCGCCAGCGTGTTGAGCTGCATCTCGAACTTGCCGCCCAACAGGCCGTCGTTGAAGCGGCGGCGATAGTCGATCTCGGGCAGGGCGATCGCCTGTTGCCCCTGCGGATCGTTGACGCGCAGCGTCTGGACGTACCAGCCGTTGATCGCGAAATAGCTGTCGGCGTCGATCCGCTCCAGGCTGGCCGTGGTGCGCAGCCGGTCGTCGCGCGAAATGTCGTAACGGCGCAGGAAGGTGCGGTCGGTCGTCACCCGCAGCGAGCCCGACAGGCTCCATTCGGGGGAAAACTGGTATCGGCCGATCCCGTCGAGATAGCCGCGAAACGCCTGGGTCGTGTCGGTCGGGTTCAGGGTGTTCAGGTCGTCGCTGCGGCGGCTGGCGGTGGCATAGCCGGTCAGGCGGAACGCGCCCAGCGTGTTCAGCGCCTCATATTCCGCCTCCATCATCGGCAGCACGGCGGTGAAGACGTGCGGCGTGACGGTCAGCCCCTTGTTGGGCGCCAGCTTCCAGTAATAGGGCGCGGCGATCTCGATCCCGTTGACCCGGTCGAGCCGGATGTCGGGGGTCAGGAAGCCGCTGTCGCCGCCCGACCCCACCGGCGCGGACAGGCGCGGCAGCGGGATGGTGGGCAGGCCGAACAGGTTCAGTCGCGCGCCGTTGAAATAGACGCGCTCGCGGTCCGGGCGATAGGTGACGCGGACCGCCGTGATCTTCCACGACGGCTCCTTGGGACAGCCCTCGGACGTCTCGACCGCGCAGGGCGTATAGGCGGCATGTTCGAGATTGACGGTGCCGTCGGTCTGGCGGGTGCCGCGATCCGCCGCCAGGCGCCCGCCCTGTTCGAGCACGACCAGCATATTGTCGACCACGCCGTCCTTCATCGAGTCGGTCAGCTCGATCTGGTCGCCATAGGCAATGTCGCCTTCGGGGTTGGTGATCGCGATATTGCCGGTGGCCAGCACCTTGCCGGTCTTGCGGTTCCACGTCACCTTGTCGGCGCGCAGGCGTTCGCCGTCGCGGATCATGCGGACATCGCCGGTCGCCGTCACGATATCGGCGTCGATGTCATATTCCAGCTGCGCCGCGCTGAAGCGGACCTGGTTGGAGTCCGCAGGGGCGGGGCCGTCGGCGGGCGGCGGTGCTACGGGGCGGTCTTGCAGATCCTGCGCGGCGGCAGGCGTCGCAGCGAGCGCGGCCAACAGGGCGAGGGGCAGGGTGCTGCCGGTCAGAAGCGTCGATCGCAACACGATGATACCAGGTCCGTCCTTGCCGACATGATGATGAAAGCCTCCCCCCGGCAGGGCGACGCCGCGAATGGCCCGCCTATCGCATCACCGGCCGCCCGCTGCAATCGCGCGCTTGCCACATCGGCTCCAAGGCCTAGATGATAGCCGCTGTTACTTGTTCATCAGGGGTTTCCCATGCAGATCGCGTTTACCTCCGCCGTCGAAACCGGCGATGTCATCGTCCTTCCCGTCGCGAAGGGCAAGGTCGACACGGTGCAATTCGGCGGCGAGGAACAGGGCGCACTGGGCAAGGCGGCCATCGAGGCGGCGCGTTTCAAGGGCGATGCGGGCACGATCGCCGAGTTCTTCGCGACCGTCGACGGCGCGGTGCGCCGGGTCGTCCTGCTCGGCATCGGGGAGGGTTCGGCGGCCGACTGGCGCAAGGCGGGCGGCGCGCTGACCGCCAAGCTGCTGACCTCGGCGTCGTCGGCGTCGGTCGACCTGACCGGGCTGGACGGCCAGCCCGCGGCCGAGGCCGTGGCGGGCTTTGCCGGGGCGGCGGTGCAGCGCGGCTGGCGCTATGACGTGTACCGCACCAAGCTGCCCGAAAGCGCCAAGCCGGTGCTGACCCGCATCGCGATCGTGGGGGCAGGCGCCGAGGCGGAAGCCGCCTATGCGCGCATCCACGCGGTCAATGGCGGGCTGGAGCTGACCCGCACGCTTGTCTCCGAGCCGCCGAACAAGCTCTATCCCGAGAGCTTCGTCGAGCGCGTGCTGCGCGACGTCGAGGGGCTGGGGCTGGAAGTCACCGTGCTGGACGAGGCGCAGATGCGCGACCTGGGCATGGGCGCGCTGCTGGGCGTCAGCCAGGGTTCGGTGCGCGAGGGGCGCCTGCTGGTCCTGAAGTGGAATGGCGGCGCGGCGGATGCCGAGACGCTGGCGCTGGTCGGCAAGGGCGTGACCTTCGACACCGGCGGCATCTCGATCAAGCCCGCCGCGGGCATGGAAGACATGAAGTGGGACATGGGCGGCGCCGGTGCGGTCGCGGGTGCGATGAAGGCGATCGCCGCGCGCAAGGCCAAGGCGAACGTCGTCGGCGTCATGGGCCTGGTCGAGAACATGCCCGACGGCAATGCGCAGCGCCCCGGTGACGTCGTCACGTCGATGTCGGGCCAGACGATCGAGGTCATCAACACCGACGCGGAAGGCCGCCTGGTCCTGTGCGATGCGCTGACCTGGGTCCAGAAGACCCATTCGCCCTCGACCATCGTCGACCTCGCCACGCTGACCGGCGCGATGATCATCAGCCTGGGCCATGAGCATGGCGGCCTGTTCGCCAATGACGATTCGCTGGCCGATGCGCTGCTCGCGGCGAGCAAGACCACCGACGAGAAGCTGTGGCGCTTCCCGCTGTCCGACGCCTATGACAAGCTGATCGACAGCCCGATCGCCGACATGAAGAATGTCGGCCCGCGCGGCGGCGGCTCGATCACGGCGGCGCAGTTCCTGAAGCGCTATATCAACGAGGGCGTCGCCTGGGCGCATCTCGACATCGCCGGCATGGTCTGGTCGGACAAGCCGGGCGTCAACCACGACAAGGGCGCGACCGGATACGGCGTGCGCCTGCTCGACCAGTTCGTCGCGGACCGGTTCGAGGCGTAAGGCACAGGGCGGCGCGATGCAGGTCGACTTCTATCATCTGACCATGGCGCCGCTCGACCGGCTGCTTCCCGTCATCGCCGATCGGGTGATGGCGGGGGGCGGGCGGCTGTTGATCGTCAGCGGCGATCCCGATCAGCGGGCCGCCCTCGATCGGCAGCTGTGGATGGTTCCGGCGGACGGCTTCCTGCCGCATGCCCAGGCGGGGGAGGGCGACGATGCCGCCCAGCCGATCCTGATTTCGGGCGAGGTACAGCCCGCCAATGGCGCACGGCATGTCGCGCTGGCGGACGGCGTGTGGCGCGACGCGGCGCTGGACTTCGACCGCGCCTTCCACTTCTTCGACGGCGACCGGATCGCCGAGGCGCGCGCCGCCTGGCGGGCGCTCGCCGATCGCGAGGGCGTCGAGCGGCGCTATTGGAAGCAGAACGACCAGGGCCGCTGGGAACAGGCGGCGTAACATTCCTCCCCGTCCCGGTGAGGACCAGCTTGTTGCCATAAGACATTGCATTGCCTTCGCGCCGCGACTAGGGCGACGCCACTTCCAGCCAACACCTTAATTCAGGAGCTGCGTGACCATCATGGCCGCGAACCGTACCTTTTCGATCATCAAGCCCGACGCGACCCGCCGCAACCTGACCGGCGCCGTCACCAAGATGCTGGAGGACGCCGGTCTGCGCGTCGTCGCCTCGAAGCGCATCCACATGACCCGCGAGCAGGCCGAGGGCTTCTACGCGGTCCACAAGGAGCGTCCCTTCTTCAACGATCTGGTCGAGTTCATGATCTCGGGCCCGGTCGTCGTGCAGGTGCTCGAGGGCGAGAACGCCATGCAGCGCAACCGCGACATCATGGGCGCGACCAACCCCGCCAATGCCGAGCCGGGCACGATCCGCAAGGAACTGGCCGAGTCGATCGAAGCCAACACCGTCCATGGTTCGGACTCGGACGAGAATGCCGCGATCGAGATCGCGTATTTCTTCAAGCCGGAAGAAATCGTCGGCTGATGGAATGGCGGCTGCGACGGGCCGGGCCGGGCGACGCGCCTGCGCTGTCGCTCGTCGCGGCCGCCACCTTCCTCGAAACCTTTGCCGGGACCATTGCCGGTCCCGACATGGTGTATCACTGCACCACCAACAGCTCGCCCGCCAAGTTCGATCGCTGGATCGCGGACGACGCCTGCGTCGTCACTTTGGCCGAGCATCCCGATGGCGCAGCGCCCGTCGGCTATACGCTTCTCGTCCCGCCCGACCTGCCGGTCGAGACTGACGAGCATGATATCGAACTCCGCCGCATCTATGCGCTGTCGCTGACGCGCGGTTCGGGGCTGGGCCACAGGCTGATGGCCCGCGCGCTGGACGATGCCCGCGCGCTCGGGCGACGCCGGATGCTGCTGGGCGTCCTCGGCATCAACGAAAATGCCCGCGCCTTCTATGAGCGCGAAGGCTTCACGCTGGCAGGCACGCGCCAGTTCCGGGTCGGCGACACCGTCTATGACGATGTCGTCTATGCCCGCCGCCTCTAGGTCGGATCGCCATTCAGCCATGCCTTTCCG
>NZ_JBHZQU010000027.1:0-17875 GCF_042867205.1 Sphingomonas sp. NCPPB 2930
CTCAACCCCTCACCCAAGCTGCGCTAGCCAGCAGGCTGGCAAGCTTCGCTAACCCTCTCCCCTGGCCAGGGGAGAGGGAAAGACAAAGCAATCCTGAATATCGATCCGCCCTGCCGAAGGATCAACTCCGCTATCGCCAAATCTCATAATCGGGAATATGTTCCGAATATGAGTGATTCTCCACGATCCGGCGACCTTCTGGCCGTTCATCTGAAAGCACTGAGAAGCGAGCATGGCCTCAGCCTCCAAAATCTCGCCGCCTCGAGCGGTGTCAGTCGCGCCACGCTGTCGCGTATCGAAAATGGAGAGGTGAGCCCTACGGCGGAAACACTGGGGCGGCTGGCGGCCGCCTATGCGCTGCCGCTGTCCCGCCTGCTGGCACCGCTCGAATCGAGCTTTCCGCCCCTGATCCGTCGCAGCGAGCAAAGCCAGTGGAGCGATCCCGAGAAGCGCTTCAGCCGTCTTGCCGTGTCGCCGCCAAGCGGACAGCTCACGCTGGAGATGATCGAAGGCACCATCGCGCCGCATCAGCGCATCGCGTATGAACGCCCGGCATTTCCGGACCATGAGCATCATCTGGTCATGCTGGAAGGGGCGCTGAGCCTGACCGTCGATGGGGTCCGATACGAGCTCCAGCGGGGGGATTGCCTGCGCTACCGGCTGCAAGGCGCCTCCTGTTTCGAGACGGACGCGCTGCCCGCTCGCTATATCATCGCGATGGCGTGACGATCATGACCATCGGCATCATCGCCCTCGACGCCCAAGGGTTGGCGGCGCGGATCGACTCGCTGACGCATATTCTGGTGGACAGTGTCGATCAGGGCGCGGCCATCGGCTTCATGGCTCCGCTGGGCGCGGAAGACGCCAAGCGCTTCTGGCTGGAACAGGTCGCGCCCGAGATCGCGGCCGGACGACGGCGCCTGTTCGCGGCCGAGCGCGGGGGCGAACTGGTCGGCACCGTCCAGCTGCTGACCGCCATGCCTGCCAACCAACCCCATCGCGGCGAGATCGCTAAGATGATCGTTCATCCGGCCGCGCGCCGATCGGGTATCGGGCGACGCCTGATGCACCATGCGCTGGGGCATGCGCGTGAGATCGGCAAGACCCTCGTCACCCTCGACACGCGAAGCGGCGATGTGGCGCAATCGCTTTATGCGTCGCTCGGCTTTCAGGTTGCGGGGGTGATCCCCGATTATGCCTGGGACGCCGATGGCAAGGCGCGTCATGCCACCACCTATATGTTTGCGGCGCTTTGATTCACGCCCTTATGCCGGCCCTTGCCTCACGTCGGTTGTGACTGTACCAATCGGTACAAGATCAATCACGCGATCCCATCTGCCATGGCATCACGCCCGCCTTTGCCACCCTTTACCCGCGACACCGCCGCACAGAAGGTCCGTGCCGCCGAAGACGCTTGGAACGGCCGCGATCCCGAGCGCGTGGCGCAGGCCTATACCCCCGATTGCCACTGGCGGAACCGCGCCGAGTTCATCACCGGCCAGACCGAGATCGTCGCCTTTCTCCGCCGCAAATGGGCACGCGAGCAGGATTATCGACTGATCAAGGAACTCTGGGCGCAGGAGGGGAGCCGGATCGCGGTTCGCTTCGCCTATGAATGGCATGACGATCACGGCCAGTGGTTCCGATCCTATGGCAACGAGAATTGGGACTTTGCCGAGGATGGGCGGATGCGGCGGCGGATCGCGTCGATCAACGACCTGCCCATCGCCGAGGCCGCGCGGTTGTTCCGCTGGCCGCTCGGCACCCGTCCGGCCGACCATCCCTCGCTGAGCGATCTGGGGCTGTAAAGATGGCGCGGCTGATCGCCGAGCGGGCCGACGCGCTGCCGGGGCTGGCCGAGGTGTTTCGCGAACATGGCTATGCCGGGGCCAGCCTGTCGCTGATCGGCACGGCGACCGGGCTGGGACGGGGCAGCCTTTATCACTTCTTCCCCGGCGGCAAGCAGGAGATGGCCGAGGCGGTGCTGGCCGAGATCGGCGACTGGTTCGAACGCCAGGTCTTCGCGCCGCTTGCCCAGGCGGAGGACCCGCGCGGCGGTATCGATGCGATGATGGTCGCGATCGACCGTTATTACCGCTCCGGGCAACAGGCGTGCTTGATCGGCGCTTGGGGGCTGGGGGCGACGCGCGAACCCTTCGGCGTCGCGATCGCGAGCTATTTCCAGCGCTGGATCGCGGTGCTGGCCGATGCGCTGGCGCGGGGTGGGGTGGAGGACGACCGCGCGCTGACCCTGGCGCAGGATGTGGTCAGCGGTATCCAGGGGGCGATCACCCTGTCGCGGGCGCTGGGCGATCCCACGCTGTTCCGCGCGACGCTGGGGCGGCTGACCGCGCGGCTCTATACCGCGCTCGCCGCGGCGTGAGGGGGGAGGCGGCGCTCCCCCCTTCGTCCGGTCAGATCGCGGCCAGCGCCTGTTCGCAATCGGCGATCAGGTCGCCCGCATCCTCGACCCCGATCGAGATGCGCACCAGATTGTCGGTGATGCCCAGCGCCGCCTTGCGCTCGTCGGGGACCGACAGGTGGGTCATCGCGGCCGGATGGCTTGCCAGCGTCTCGGTCCCGCCTAGGCTGACCGCCAGCTTGGCGATGCGCAGGCTGTCGAGGAAGCGGAACGCCTCCGCCTCGCCGCCCTTGAGATAGAGCGAGAAGGTCGAACCGCCCCCGGTGCAGTGACGGCGATAGATATCGGCCTGCCGCTCCAGGCCGGGCGTGCTGTCGAGAAAGCCGAGATAGCCGACGCGCTCGACCTTGGGATGATCGCGCAGATAGGCGCAGACCTTGGCGGCATTCTCGCCCGCGCGGCTCATCCGCAACTCCAGCGTCTCGAGCGAGCGGAGCAGCATCCAGGCGGTGTTGGGGTCGCAGATGGTGCCGATGGTGTTGCGCATCGACCGGATGGTGGCGATGTGCGCCTTGGATCCCAGCACGCCGCCCGCGACCAGGTCCGAATGGCCGCCCGCATATTTGGTCAGCGAATAGACGACCAGATCGGCCCCGTGGCGCAGCGGCCGCTGCCACAGCGGCCCCAGAAAGGTGTTGTCGATGGCGATCGGGGGCTTCTCCGCCGAATCGGCAAAGGCCGCGTCGCGCGCCGCCGCCACCGCCTCGATATCGACCAGCGCGTTGGTCGGGTTGGCGGGGCTTTCCAGATAGATCAGCGCGACCCGGCCGATCTCCGCCGCCCGGGCCATGACCGCGTCGATCTCCTCGCGCGTCGCACCGGCGGGGAAGTCGAGCCACTTCACCCCGAACCGGCCGAGGATGCGGCCGATCAGCGTCTCGGTCGCGGCATAGAGCGGCCCCGAATGGACGATCACGTCACCCGGCTGGACCATCGACAGGAACAGCGTGGCGATCGCCGCCATGCCGCTGGAAAAGGTCAGCGCGTCCTCCGCCTCGTCCCAGATGGCGAGGCGATCCTCCAATATCTCCTGATTCGGCCCGTTGAAGCGCGAATAGACCAGGCCGTCCGCGCCGCCCGGCCGCTTGCCGGTCACGCCCTCGAAATGGCGCTTGCCCGCCGCCGCATTGGGGAAGACGAAGGTGGAGGTCAGGAAGATCGGCGGCTTGAGCGATCCTTCGGACAGGGTCGGGTCAAAGCCATGGCCCATCATCAGCGTCGCGGGGCTCAGCTTGCGGTCGCCGATGCTGGTCGCATCGCTCCTGCGCTCGGCCGTGGCCGGGGTCTGAGTCTGGGGCGGGACGCCGGTCAGATCGGATTCGGTCGGCATGTCGGTTTCCTTGCGAACGAGGGGGCCGCTCTGTCGGCGGCGATACGGGCAGGATAGCGCGGCAAACGGCTTTGGCGAGGCTCAGGCCAGGCCGATCAGCGAAATCTGGCGGCCATAGGATGGCTCGGCGCGGTGGGTGGCGCGGCGGAAGCTGAAGAATCGGTCGCCCTGCGCATAGGTGTCCTCGCCCAGCGCGGCGACGCGCGAGACCCCGGCGGCGGCAAGGCGGTGCGCGACATAGGCCTCCAGATCGAACTGGTAATGGTCCGTGCGGCGACCATCGGCGAAGAAGCGCTCATTCTCGGGCGCCTGTTCGACGAAGCGCCGGAGGAAGGCGGCATCGACCTCATAGCTGGCGCGGGCGATGCACGGGCCGATCGCGGCGGCGATCCGCTCGCGCCGCGCGCCCAGCGCCTCCATCGCCAGCAGCGTGGCGTCGGTGATCCCGCCGAACGCGCCCTTCCAGCCCGCATGCGCGGCGCCGATCACCCCCGCTTCGGCATCGGCGAACAGGACGGGCGCGCAATCGGCGGTCAGGATGCCGAGCAGCAGCCCCGGCCGGTCGGTCACCAGCGCATCGCCATGCGGGCGGACATCGTCCTCGGGCGGGGTCAGCACCGTCACCGCCTCGGCCGAGTGGATCTGGTAGCAGGTGACGAGCCGCGCGCCGGGCAGCACCGCGTCACGCGCGCGGCGGCGATTTTCGGCCACCGCATCGGCATCGTCCTGTGAGCCGAGCCCGACATTCAGCCCGCCATGAATCCCCGCCGACACGCCGCCGCGCCGCCCGAGAAAACCGTGCGGCACATCCCCCAATAGCGGGGTGCGAAGCGTTTCGATGGTCATAGCGACAGCCTCATGATCCGGTCCTCGTCGATCGTGTCGCCGACCGCAAAGTCATAGCGCCCGACATCGACAAAGCCGTGGCGCGCGTAAAAGGCCTTGGCGCGGTGGTTGTCGACATAGACCGACAACATCAGGTCGCGCGCACCGCGAAGCCGGGCCGCATCGATCGCCCATTGCATCAACGCAGGGCCGACACCCGCGCCCAGATGGCTCGACAGGACATAGAGCTGGTACAGCTCGACCGCATCGTCCGGCCAGTCTCCGGGAAAGGCGACGGGGCCGATCTTGGCAAAGCCGATCACCGCATCGCCCTGCAGCGCCAGGCGTATCGAAAAGGCCGGATCGCCGATCTGCGACGGCAGGCCGGTGGGGCCGAAGGCCTCGTCCAGAAAGGCGTTGAGGTCGGCGGGCGGATAGAGATGGCCGAACGTCTCGGTAAACGCCGTCCGCGCCATGGCGGCGAGGGGGGCGGCGTCGTTCGGGCCTGCGTCGCGATAGGCGATCATTCGCCATAGCCCGCAGGCACCGGCCAGTCGGGCCGCGTCACCGCCAGCGCGCGGAACAGCGTGCCCATGTCCTGCATCAGCCGGTTGCGGTCGGCGAGCAGCGCATCGGCGCGGTCGGGATGCGCGCGGGCCAGCGCGGCGGTGCGCTGGTCGATCCCCAGCGCGCCGAGCAGGTCGCGCTGCGTCACCGGCCCGAAGGCGGCGAGGCCGGCGCCCTGCGCGGCGGCGGCCAGCGTCGTGAAGTCGACATGCGCGCTCAGATCCTGTTCGCCCGGCCGGTCGAAGGGATTGGCATAGGCATGGCCGCGCACCGCCTGGAGCGTGTCGGCGATGGCGGGGCCTTCATAGCCGTAATCGACGATCAGCGCGGCGCCCCCTTGCGCGGCGATCCGGGCGGACAGGCCGCGCATCACCGCGACGCTGGCGGGGGACACCTCGATCACCGACCCGGCCTCGGCCGCGCGCAGCGGTTCGGGGATGATCTCCGGGGGCACCGGCGGCCCGGCGATCGGCAGGAACAACAGGTCCTGCGCGGCGACCAGCCGCTCATGCCAGCCATCCCCGCGCCGGACGAGCTGGCGGATGGGCAGCGCGTCGAAGAATTCGTTGGCGACGACGATCAGCGGTCGGTCGGTGGGCAGCGTCTCGACGGTGTCGTGCCACTGGGCGTCCGCGACCCGCTCGCGCTGTGCGGTGCGGAGCGTCGCGCTGGTCTCGACGAAATGGATGGTCGGGGTCAGCCCCGCTTTCGCCATCGCCCGCCGCGCATCCGCCGCCAGCGTGCCGCGCCCCGGACCCAGTTCGACCCAATGTATCTCCGGCCGCCCCGCGCGGTCCCACAGGTCGGCGCACCACAGGCCGACCAGCTCGCCGAACATCTGGCTGATCTCGGGACTGGTGGTGAAGTCGCCGCCCGCGCCCAGCGGATCGCGGGTGCCGTAATAATGCGCATTGGCGGCGGCCATGAACTGCGCCACCGGGATCGGTCCGGCGAGCGCGATCGCGCGGGCGAGCCGTTCGGGCAGCGCGTCCTCGGGCTCGGGCTTGTGATCGGCGGGGGGGATCAGCGGGTTCGTCATGCCCCCGCTCTGCCCCCCGGCACGCCCGCCCGCAAGAGCGTCAGGCGACGCTGTCGGTGCCCGCGATCGGCTCGACCCGGACGCGGCGGGCCTTGGCGCTGTTCATCAGGTATAGCCCGCCCAGGATCATCGGCACGCACAGCCACTGGCCCATGTGCAGCCCGGTCATCTGCGCAAAGGCGCGCAGCTGCTGGTCGGGTTCGCGGAAGAACTCGACGATGAAGCGGGCGATGCCATAGCCGAGCAGGAACAGGCCGGACAGCTTGCCGGGATCGTAGCGCGCCTTGGTCCGCCAGAAGGCGAAGCTCATCACCGCGAACAGGACCAGCCCCTCGAGCCCCGCTTCGTACAGCTGGCTGGGGTGGCGCGCCGGGTCGGGCAGGCCGAAGGGGACGGTGCGCGGAAAGACGATCGCCCAGGGCACGTCCGACGGCTTGCCCCACAGCTCGCCGTTCACGAAATTGGCCAGGCGGCCCAGGAACAGCCCGACCGGCGCGGCGCAGACCAGATAGTCGAGGATGCGCAGCCAGTTGAGCTTGTGCTTGCGCGCAAACAGGATGACGCCGACCCCGGTGCCGACCGCGCCGCCATGAAAGCTCATCCCCCCGTCCCACAGGCGCAGGATCCGCACCGGGTGCAGGAACATCTCGGGCGCGTAGAAGATCACATAGCCGATCCGCCCGCCCAGGATGATCCCCAGCGTCGCATAGAAGACCAGATCGTCGGCATGGGTCCGCGACATCGGCGCGCCCGGCCGGTCGAGCATCCGGCCCAGATACCACCATCCGAACAGGATACCGGCGATATAGGCCAGGCTGTACCAGCGCAGCGTGAAGAAGCCGATCGAGAAGATGTCCGGGTGCAACCCCAGATCCTCGAACCGGATATGGCCGCCGGCGGCCGCGAGCATGGACAGGATCAAGCGCGTTTCCCTTTCTGGCCCGTCTCCATAGAGCGGTCGTGAGACAACACCAAGACCGGGGCTTCGGTGCCGTGGGGGCTTGGCGGGGTGGGGCGTTGCCTTCGACTGCGCTCAGGCTGAACGGTCTTTTGTATCCAGACCCATACACTCCCGCCGTTCAGCCTGAGCGCAGTCGAAGGCAACGCCATGACGGTTGCCGAACCGGATTCACGCGAAGCCGCGATGGCGCGAAGATTTTTGCGCGCAGAGGCGCGGAGGGCGCAGAGGTGTCCGGCCCGGCCGCCAGGCCAGTCTGCCTCTCGCGCGTGACAGCGTCTGCCGATCGAGACGGCGGGATGATCGTGCGGCGGGTCCCCCTCTGCGCCCTCCGCGCCTCTGCGCGAACCCAAAAGACTTCGCGACTTCGCGGCATCGCGCGAACAATCGACTCCCTCGCTTTGAGACAGCGAAACCCCCGGCTTGTCTGCTCCTGCCTGTCGGCTAAGGCTGGCGGGGATGGAGCTGAACCGGCGCAACATATTGATCGGCGGGGGCGCGGGGGCGGGGTTGCTGGTCGCCTGGGGGCTGTGGCCGCGCGCCTATGTGCCCGACCTCGCCACCGAGCCGGGCGAGCAAGCGTTCGGCGCATGGCTGAAGATCGGGCGCGACGGCATCGTTACCGTCGCGGTGCCCCAGGCCGAGCATGGGCAGGGGATCGCGACGACGCTGGCGCAGGTCGTCGCCGACGAACTGGGCGCGGACTGGCGGACGGTCGCGGTCGAGCCCGCGCCGCTCGGCCCGCTTTATGCCAATAGCGTCGGGGTCGATTCGCTGTTCGAGGGCGCGTTCGACCGGTTGCCCGAGGCGGTGCGCGCCGAATGGCTGCGCCGGGACATGGTGATGCTGACCGCCGGGTCGAGTTCGATCCGCATGTTCGAGGCCCCCGCGCGCGCCGCCGCCGCGACCGCGCGCGCGCTGATGGCGCAGGCCGCCGCGCGCCGCTGGGGCGTCGCATGGACCGCATGCGAGGCGAGGGACGGCTTCATCACCCATGGCGCGCAGCGGCTGCGCTTCGCCGAGCTGGCCGAGGCGGCGGCGGGTGAGACGGTGCCCGAGCCCCTGCCGCTGGGCAGCGGCGGTGCGGGCGCGCTGGCGGGCCGGGACCTGCCCCGGCTCGATTCACCCGCCAAGGTCGATGGCTCGGCCAATTTCACCGCCGACATCCGCTTGCCCGAGATGGTGCATGTCGCGGTTCGCCATGCCCCCTGGGGGCGGACCCGCTCCATCGCGATCGACCGCGCGGCGGCGATGCGGGTGCAGGGCGTGGTCGATGTGCTCGAGGGCGACGATTGGGTCGCGGTCGCCGCCGCCAGCTGGTGGATCGCGCAAAAGGGCCTCGATGCGCTGGCACCGCGCGCCGTGACCGAGGGGCCGATCCCGACGACGGCGGACATGGCCCGTGCGCTCGACGTGGCGCTGGCGGGGAAGGGGCGTTCGGTCGCCTCGCAGGGCGATGTCGAGGCTGCGCTGGAAGGCGGGGGGCGGATCGCGGCACGCTATCAGATCGGGGTGGGCGTCCATGCCGCGATCGAGCCGCGCGCGGCGGTGGCCGCCTGGCGCGACGGTGGGCTGGAGCTGTGGTTGCCGACCCAGGCCCCGGTCCGCGCACGCGAAATCGCGGCGCGGGCGGCGGGGATCGCGCCGGATCGGGTGATCGTCCACCCCATGCCGATCGGCGGGTCCTTCGGCGTCGCGCTGGAGAGCGAGGCGGCGGCGCAGGCGGCTGTGATCGCGGTCCGGTTGAAGCGGCCGGTCAACCTCCTCTGGTCGCGTACCGAGGACCTGCGCCGCGACGCATATCGCGCGCCGATGCGGGCCGAGATGACCGCGCGCGTGGCGGGCGGGCGGCTGCTGGCGTGGCGGGCGCGGGTCGCCGCGCCGGACACCGGCCGCGATCTGGCCGTGCGGCTGATGCCCGGCGGGTTCGTCCGGGCGGGCATGGCGCGGGGCGACGCCTATGCGATGGGGGGAGCGGTGCCGCCCTATGCGATCCCGGCGCTGGCGGTGGATCATCACGCCGTCGAGCTGCCCATCCCGACCGGCCATGTGCGCGGCGGCGCCCATATCGGCCATGGCTTTGTGACCGAATCCTTTCTCGACGAATGCGCGCAGGCCGCCGGAGCCGATCCGCTGGCCTGGCGGATGACGATGCTGGGCGAGGCGCCGCGCCTGGCGCGCTGCCTGTCCACCGCCGCGTCGCTGGGCGGATGGGAAGGGGGCCGCGCAGGCAGCGGGCAGGGCGTGGCGGCGCACGCCTTTCGCGGCAGCTTCGTCGCGGTGATGGCGGAGGTTCACCGCGACGCCGCGGGGCGACCGATCGTCGACCGGCTGGTCGCGGCGGTCGATGCCGGGCGGATCGTCAACCCCGACATCGTGCGCCAGCAGATCGAGGGCGGGCTGATCTTCGGCCTCGCCGCATGGCGCGGCGGCGCGGTCGGCTTCACTCAGGGGCTGGCCGAGCCCGCGCGGCTGGGGGCGTTGAACCTGCCGCGTCTGGCCGATACTCCCGACATCACGGTCGAGCTGATCCGCTCGGACGAAGCCCCCGGCGGCGTGTCCGAACTGGCCGTGCCGCCGGTCGCGCCCGCCATCGCCAACGCGCTTGCCACCCTGCCGGGCTTCCCACGGATACGAAGCCTGCCGATGGAGTTGTCCGCCTGATGCTGCCCCCCGACCATCCGCCCGTCCCGCGTCCGAAGATCGGCGTGCTCCTGATGAATCTGGGCACCCCCGACGCTCCCGAGCCGCGCGCGGTCAAACGCTATCTGGGCGAATTCCTGTCGGACCGCCGCGTCATCGAGATTCCGGCCCTGCTGTGGCAGCCGATCCTGCGCGGCATCATCCTGAACACCCGGCCCAAGAAGTCGGCGCATGCCTATTCATTGGTCTGGCGCGAGGACGGCTCGCCGCTCGCCGCGATTACCAAGGCGCAGGCGGCGGCGTTGAAGGACGCGTTCGGGCCCGGCGTCATGGTCGACTGGGCGATGCGCTATGGCCGTCCCGCCATTGCCGACCAGGTACAGGCGATGAAGGATGCCGGGTGCGAGCGAATCCTGCTCGCGCCGCTCTATCCGCAATATTGCGCGGCGACGACCGCGACCGCCAATGACCGGGCCTTCGCGCATCTGGCGACGATGCGCTGGCAGCCCGCGATCCGCACCCTGCCGCCTTATTACGACGATGCGCTCTATATCGACGCACTGAAGACGCAGCTGGAGACGCAGCTCGCCGCGCTGGATTTCACCCCCGAGGCGGTCGTCGCCAGCTTCCACGGCATGCCGCAGCGGACGCTGGAACTGGGCGACCCCTATCATTGCCATTGCCGCAAGACCGCGCGGCTGCTGGCCGAGGCGATGAAGGACACGCTGGGCGACCGCGAATTGCTGGTGGCGTTCCAGTCGCGATTCGGCCGCGCCAAATGGCTGGAGCCCGCGACCGACACCGTGCTCGAGGCGCTGCCCGGACGCGGCATCCGCAAGGTCGCGATCCTGGCGCCGGGTTTCTCGGCCGACTGTATCGAGACGCTGGAGGAACTGGCGATTCGCGGCCGCGAAAGTTTCGAGGGCGCGGGCGGCACCCATTTCGCCTATCTGCCCTGCCTCAACGACAGTGACGTCGGGATCGCGATGCTGCGCGGATTGATCGCACGCGAGCTTCAGGGGTGGTTGCCGTAGCGTAATATTACGTTTCGCCCGGTCTTCGCCATTGCGGATGACCTCTGCCCCTTTTAAGCCACAATCGGAAAATGGGAGAGGTTGAATGGCACGGGTCGCGATTGTGACGGGTGGTACGCGCGGTATTGGCGAGGCGATCAGCCTGGCACTGAAAGAGGCGGGCGTGACCGTCGCCGCCAATTATGCGGGCAATGACGAACGCGCTCGTGAATTCTCCGAACGCACCGGGATCAAGGCGTATAAGTGGGACGTCGCCGATTATGACGCGGTCCAAGCGGGCGTCGCGCAGGTCGCCGAAGAACTGGGCCCGGTCGACATCGTCGTCAACAATGCGGGCATCACCCGCGACGGCACGCTGCTGAAGATGACCTACCAGATGTGGAAGGAGGTCATGGACACCAATCTGGGCGGTTGCTTCAACATGGCCAAGGCGGTTTTCCCCGGCATGCGCGAGCGCAAATGGGGCCGTATCGTCAATATCGGTTCGATCAACGGCCAGGCGGGCCAGTATGGCCAGGTCAACTATGCCGCCGCCAAGTCGGGCATCCATGGCTTCACCAAGGCGCTGGCGCAGGAAGGCGCGCGTGTCGGCGTGACCGTCAACGCGATCGCGCCGGGCTATATCGACACCGACATGGTCGCCGCCGTCCCCGCCGACGTGCTGGAGAAGATCGTCGCCAAGATCCCGGTCGGCCGACTGGGCCAGGCGCATGAGATCGCGCGCGGCGTCGCCTTCCTGTGCTCGGACGAGGCGGGCTTCGTCACCGGCTCGACCCTGTCGATCAACGGCGGCCAGCACATGTACTAATGCAAGAACGCCGACCTCCACGGGGGAGATCGGCGTTCCGTCCTCGATACGCTACGCGAGGAAAACCGGGGCGGGTGGGGCGGATACAGGCCCCGCCCGCCCGAACTGTCTTAGCGGCAATAGCCCGGACGGCCCGACCGCTCGATCGCGCGGCCCGCCAGCGCGCCCGCACCGCCGCCGATCAGCGTCCCCAACGTGCGGTCGCCATCGGTGTCGATCGTCCGGCCCAGCAGGCCACCCGCGACCGCGCCGACGATGGTGCCGGTGGTGCCGGAGCGGCGGCACTTGCGCGCCTGATATTCGGCGCGCGCGCCATCCTCATAACCCCGGTCGTAGCGATCGGCATGATAGGCCCGGCGATAGCGGTGCGCATCCGCGGCGGTGGCGGGCAGGACAGCGCCGCCGAGCATCGCCAGCGTGGTCGCCGCCAGGGTCAGGGTCTTCATCATGATATCACTCCCGATATTTCGTTTCGATCGGCGGTCCCGTCCGCCGTTGATCCGCTTCTGGACGATTCGGCTTGAGCCTTTCCTGAATGCCGCGGTTATCCGGCGTTCATCCGCGCCGGCCTGTGCCGATCCGATCGGGCGGCCGCATTTTTGGCACTGTCGTGTTGCGGCGCGGCGCGTATGAGGCGCCATGCGTATCCTCCTGTCCTGCCTGTTGCTGCTGGCCTGTATCCCCGGATGGTCGGGTGAGGCGCGGCTCGGGCTGCTGGAGCAGCCGGGGCAGATGGACGTGCGCCGCGTCGCGCTCGACCCGCATGATCCGTCGCGCCGGACGCTGGGCGCGCTGACCTATCTAGGCGGTGTGGCGCTGACCAGCCGCGATCCGGCCTTTGGCGGATTCTCGTCGCTGACGGTGACGGGGGACCGCTTCACCCTGCTCAGCGACGGCGGCAATGTCGTGCAGTTCGCGATGGGCGGGGACTGGCGTCCGCACGGCATCCACTTCGCCAACCTGCCCGCGGGGCCGGGGATCGGGTGGCAGAAATGGGACCGCGACAGCGAATCGATGGCGGTCGATCCGCGCACCGGCGCCCTATGGGTGGGGTTCGAGCGCTATAACCAGATCTGGCGCTATGCCCCCGGCTTCGCACGCGCGGAGGGATTCGTCGCGCCGCGCGCCATGAAGCGCTGGCCGATCAATGGCGGCCCCGAATCGCTGGCGCGGATGCCCGACGGGCGATTCGTCACCATTTCGGAAGAGGCCAAGATTCGCCGCACGCTGTGGCGCGGCGGCGAGGCGTCGCGCAAGACCACGCGGCAGGGGCTGATCTTCGCGGGCGATCCGTTGCGCCACCGCCCGCGCCTGTTCGCCTATCGCGTGTCGCCCGATTACGACGTGGCGGACGCCGCCGCCTTGCCCGATGGCGCGCTGATCGTGGTCGAGCGGCGGTTCCGGCTGCCGTTCCGATTCTCGAATCGAATCATGCTGGTCCCGGCGGAGCGAATCGCGCCGCGGCGGGTGGTGCGGGGGCATCTGCTCGCCGAACTCGACGCGCCGCTGATCCACGACAATTTCGAAGGAGTCGCGGTGACGCAGGAGGGCAGGGCGACGATCCTGTGGCTGGTGTCGGACGACAACCAGCTGCCGATCGAGCGCAGCTATCTGCTGAAATTCCGGCTGGACCGACGCTGATCGGGCGATTCGCGCGGCCTTCGGCTTCGCATCGGCCGAACGGCGGTTTGGAATGGGCGAGGCGAGTCGCGGACACGGATGCTGACACCCATTCAGCCTGAGCGAAGTCGAAGGCCACGCCCCAGGGCCGATGGCATTCCATGATGCCTTATCCTTCCCTCGCCCCTCACAGAGGGGAGAGGGGAAGAAGACGCAATCGTGAATGTCGATCCGACCTGGCCCATGCCCCTACGCACGCCCAACCAAACGTCGAAAACCCGCCGCTCCGGGGAGCGGCGGGCTTCGAAACCTCGGCAGTCGCGTCGCGAAATTACGCGGCGGCGGCTTCGGTCTGGGTCGAGGCCAGCTTCTTCACGACGTCGCGCTTCAGGCGACGGGCGCGCAGGCTGAGCTGGTCGTCCGAGGTCTTGACGAGCCAGTTGTCGAGGCCGCCATTGTGCTCGACCGAGCGCAGGCCGTGGGTCGAAACGCGAAGACGGACGCTCTTTTCCAGCGCGTCGGAAATCAGCGTGACGTTCTGCAGGTTCGGCAGGAACGTACGCTTGGTCTTGTTGTTGGCGTGGGAAACGTTGTTACCCACCTGCCGGCCCTTGCCGGTCAGCTCGCAAATGCGCGACATGATCGTTATCCTGGTTTCAGGCAATGCCCGGAAAGGCCGCGCGGATAACCCGTACCGGCGTCCGCGTCAACCGATTCCCCATCGGGGCCCGTGCAACCGGCCCGGTGAACGGGGCGTTGTTACGGCAACGAACCTGATGGAGCCAGACCCATGCGCGCCTTTCTCGTCCTTATCGGCATCGTCCTCCTGCTGGTCGCCGGGGCCATGGCGATGGGCTGGGTCAATATCGACCAGACCCGTCCGGCGGTGGTCCAGGCCCCCGCTTTCCGCGCCGAGGGGCCCAAGGTCTCGGTCGGCACCGAGACCAAGACCGTCGAGGTGCCCACGGTGAAGGTCGAAAAGCCCGCCGACAACGCGCAATAAGCCATAAGGGGCAGGGGCACCGCTCTTGCCCCTGTTCCCCGCGCGCGGCAGGGAGGGGGCATGTTCCCGCTCCCCACCCCGATGCGCGCCGCGCTCGACGCCGCTGCCCAGGCGGGGCAGGCCGGAGAGGTGCCGGTCGGCGCGGTGGTGATTCGCGATGGCGTGATCCTGGCCACGGGGGCCAACGCGCCGCGCCGTCTGCACGACCCCACCGCCCATGCCGAGATCCAGGCGATTCGCGCGGCGGCGGCCAAGCTCGGCCGCGACCGGCTGGAGGATTGCGACCTCTGGGTCACGCTGGAGCCCTGCGCGATGTGCGCGGGGGCCATCGCCCATGCCCGGATCGCGCGACTCTATTATGCGGCCAGCGATCCCAAGGGCGGGGCGGTCGAGCACGGCCCCCGCTTCTTCGCCCAGCCGACCTGCCACCACCGGCCGGACATCTATGCCGGGATCGGCGAGGGGGAGGCGGCGGGCCTGTTGCGCGATTTCTTCGCGGTCCGGCGATGACGACGCGTCAGTCGGGTCCCGCGCGCTTCCGGAGGCGGCCCACCAGATAGGCCGCCAGGGCACCGCTCGACCCGCAGACAAGCACAGTGCGCCATGCCGAGTTCACACCGACATGCCATGCGTTGAGGATCATCAACGCGACGTAGGTGAACAGTCCCGTCAACAGGGGCGACGCCCATCTGGACACCAGCCGTCCCGTCTTGCCCGCTTGTGCCTCCATGACCTTCGCCCCTTCGATCACCAGGGCATATCATAGGCGCGTGCGGGCGGGCCGCCCATGAAAAAGGCCCGGACGGTATCCCCGTCCGAGCCCTTTGCCCTGTTCGCGAATCGCGACTCGATCAGCGCAAGTCGCCCTCGCGGATCGGCACGATCTTGATCTCGACGCGGCGATTGGCGGCGCGGCCTTCCTCGGTGTCGTTCGAGGCGATCGGCTGCGACTTGCCGAAGCCGCGCGTGCCGATGCGGGCGGGCTGCACCCCGCGCGAGGCGAGATAGTCGGCGACCGACACCGCGCGCTGTTCCGACAGGCGCTGATTATAGGCATCGCTGCCGGTCGAATCGGTGTGGCCGTACACGTCGATATAGGTCTGCTTATACTGCGACAGGATGTCGGCGACCTGGTCCAGCGTCTGGCGGAACTGCGGCTGCACCTGCGACGAGTTATAGGCGAAGGTGATGCCCGAGGGCAGGTTCAGCAGCAGGTCGTCGCCCTGGCGCACCACCTGTACGTCGGTGCCTGCGGTCCGCGCGCGCAGGTCGCGCTCCTGCTTGTCCATATAGGCGCCGATCCCGGCCCCGGCGAGGCCGCCGATACCGGCGCCCAGGATCTTCTCGGTCCGGTCGCGCCGACCGCCGACCAGATCGCCGAGCAGATAGCCGCCGACCGCGCCGCCGATGCCGCCGATCGCGGCCTTTGACAGGCGCTGCTGCCCGGTTTCGGGATCGGTCGTGCAGGCCGAGGTGGCGAGCAGCGCCGACATTGCAGCCATGGACAGGAACTTTGCGGACGTCTTCATGCGCATAACCCTTGTTAGATTGTCGCGTCTCACCCCCGGAAACGCGGACCCGGTCGCGCTTGTTCCGCAAGCGATCTGAACGGAACATGACGACGGGAGTTGTCGAAGGCCCTCCCGTCCCGCTATGAGCACCCTGTACCGATGGCACCGCTGCCCCCCTTTCCGTGGATCGACGTCCTCATCATCCTCGCGCTTGTCGCGTTGAACGGGGCGTTCGCTATGAGCGAGCTGGCGATCGTGTCGTCGCGCCGCGCTCGGCTGGAGGCGATGGCGAGGAGTGGCCGCAAGGGCGCGCAGGCGGCGCTGACGCTGGCCGCCGATCCGGGCAAGTTCCTGTCCACCGTCCAGATCGGCATCACCCTGACCGGCATCATCGCGGGCGCCTATTCGGGTGCCAGCCTGGGCACGCCGACCGCCGCGCGGCTGGAGACGCTGGGCATCGCACCCTCGACCGCCGCGACGCTGGGCTTCGCGCTGGTGATCGGGCTGACCACCTATGCCTCGCTGATCCTGGGCGAGCTGGTGCCCAAGCAGTTCGCGCTGCGCAAGCCCGAGCCGATCGCCGCCTTCGTCGCGGTGCCGATGCGCTGGCTGGCGGTCGGCACCGCGCCCATCGTCTGGGTGCTCGATTCGACCAGCGGGGTGATCTTCAAGCTGTTGGGCCTGAACCGCGACAATGAGGATCAGGTGACCGCCGAGGAGCTGCACCTGATCGTCGCCGAGGCGTCCAAGTCGGGCGTGATCGAGGAGCATGAACGCTCGATCATCTCGGGCGTGGTGCGGCTGGCCGACCGGCCGGTGCGCGAGGTGATGACGCCGCGTACCGAGATCGACTGGCTGGACTGCACGCTGGACGATGCCGCGATCCGCGCCAAGCTGCTCGAAAGCCCGCGCACCCGCCTGCCGGTGGGCGAGGGCTCGATCGACGCGGTGGTCGGGGTGGTGCAGGCGCGCGACATCGCAATGGCGCTGTTCCGGGGCGAGCCGCTCGACCTCAAGCAGCTGATGCGCAAGGCCCCCGTCGTCATCGACCGGATCGACGCGATGGACGTGCTGCTGGCGCTGCGCCAGGCCGAGGTGCCGATGGCGCTGATCCATGACGAATACGGCCATTTCGAAGGGATCGTGACCCCGGCCGACCTGCTGGCGGCGATCGCGGGCGAGTTCGCCTCGGACGCCGATCCGGGCGAGGCCCCCTCGGTGGTCGAGCGCGACGACGGCTCGCTGCTGGTCGCAGGCACCATGGCGGCGGACGCGCTGGCCGACCGGCTGGGCATCGACCTGCCCGACGACCGCGACTATGCGACCGTGGCGGGCCTGGCGCTGGCGGTGTTCCGCCACCTGCCGACCGAGGGCGAGAGCTTCGTCGAGCAGGGCTGGCGCTTCGAGGTCGTGGACCTGGACGGACGGCGGATCGACAAGCTTCTGGTCAGCGAAGCGTAGCAGACCGATAGCCCGCTGCGGCGGTCCCGCCATGCGAAGACGCGCCTATCCGGCCCAGCGGAACCGGACCAGCGCCATGACGAGCGCGAACACATACGCATAGCCGAAGCGGTCCAGGCGGATCAGGGACAGGCCCTTGCGCCGCCGGAGGCTGCCGATCACTGCCATGACGCCGCCCGCGACGAACGGCGTCACGATCACATTGATCCGGCGCCAGTCCGGGTTGGTGATGGGCGAGGACGGGAACAGCAACAGGCTCAGTCCGCCTGCCGCCAGGCCCCAAAGGGCGAAGCCGATGGTGGCAATGACCGGGTTCTTCGGCTTGCTGAAGGTCTCGCCCATGCTGTGCAACCCGATCTCCGCAGCCGTCTCGATCAGCAGCTGGATTAGGATTTCACCGCCATATTGAATCAGAATCTCGAACAGGAATTCCATGTCGTTCTCCCCACCCGTCTTGACCGAAAGGCCATGGCGGATCGACATTCCGCAATGCCCTTCCTTCCCTCGCCCCTCGCAGAGGGGAGAGGGTTGCGCAGACTTGGCCTTTGCGTGAGCAAAGGCTTAGTCGAAGCTGGGTGAGGGGTGGGCGCTCGCGAAGCGAGCGCGCGAGCCCTTGGGCTCGCTGTACCCCTCACCCAAGCTGCGCTAGCCAGC
>NZ_JBHZQU010000028.1:0-12572 GCF_042867205.1 Sphingomonas sp. NCPPB 2930
ACTCGGTCATCGCGGCCTTCCGATCATCACCACGCGCCTTTCATCTCGGGAGCGTTTCTACACAGCCTCCACCCAACCCAGACATTCCCGAAACTCGATGGTGAATCGGGAAAGGATCGCCTTGGGCAGTTCCCTGGTGGTCAGCAGGACGTTCATCGCGGCGCGAGGATGCTCAAAGGTTCATCGACAACATCACCAAATCGTCGCGAACCTCTTGCCCATCCGTCATCCGGGTCCGTATACCGCGCACCAGGCGGTGATCGATACCGAAGCCGACCTTCTGGTAGAAACGGGCTGCGGTCTGGGTTCCCAGATGGATGGTGTGAACCCCGGCCTGTCGCAGGAACTGCACGACTTCGCCGGCAAGCATCGTACCGGTTGATCCGGAAGCCTGCGACGCCGTCGTCAGGGTGGACAGATACGCATAGCGTCTCCCATCGCGTTCATGCACGGCCCCTGACGCACCCGCTACCAGCGCACCGCCCTCATCCTTCAGCGTGAGAACGAACGTTGGCCGAATTTTCTCATCCGCCTCGTTGACCGCTTCGACATACAACGTTCGCGTCCCCTCAGGCGGGGCATCAGGTCCCAGTACGAAGGCGCAGGTATGATCCGGCCCGGCAGGCATGTCGATCGGCACAACTGCGTATCCCGCCGCTGTAAAGGAGTCCGTGACGATATCGCCATAGGTCGTCAGGACGACGATACGCCCGGCCGGTTCGCCATCCCGCGCCATCGCGTCGGCCTGACGCGCGACATGGTGCGCGGCATCGGCCAGAAATCCGTGCGGCGACCGATCGGCCAGATCGGGATAGTCGATGAAGACCGACGGATGGACACCGAACTCGGCTTCGCGCTCCAGAAAGAGATTGAAAACGAGCGCAGCCGCCACGTCTAGGTCCCGTCGCGATGCGCTCGGCACGGCAACCACTTCCAGCCTCAGCCGCTGCATAGGATCATTCGCGAGATCGTGCATGGATTCCTCGAGCTTCGTCCACTTTCAACCTGCTGGCAATGACAGCCGGACGTCGGTGTGATCCTCGAATATTAATATGCCGTCCGTCCGGTGCGTAGAGCGGCTGAAATGCCAATGGTCTTGCAGGGAGAGCATGGTCGAAACGATCACGGCTTTCCCATTGGGAACGGTCGGCGAGACGCCTGCGGCATTCTCATTGGGATCGAGTTTCGGGAAAGCCCGAGCCGCCTCGCTGTCCCTTCCCCATCGAGACGGTTGGACGGGTCGGCGCTGGGCTAGGCGTATCGCCCGAAATAGAGCATTGCGATGCCGTAACTATCCGTGCAGGCATGCGCCAGCATCAGCGCCCATAGATTGCGCCCATTGCGTAAGTACGCTGCCGCATACAAGGCGCCGACGATGCCGGTAGTGATGATTCCGACGGAGCCCTGCGGCCCGTGGGCGGCCCCAAAGACCAAGGCACTGATCGCCACCACCAATGGGCTACGCCAGGCTCTTTCGCCCAGGAGCTCTGTCAGCTGCCTCACCAGGAAACCGCGAAATACGATCTCTTCACCGATAGCGGCGCTGGTGAGCGCAAAAATCAGCAGGCGCGTCGCCGCATCGGCGTTGCCCGCCAGCGCGCCATACGCGCTGTAGTCGATCGGCGTGCCTAGCAACTGCGCAATGGCTGGCTGCACGAATTCACCGATAAGGATGCTGCTGATCGCCAGCAACACTGCCCAGCCTGCTGTATCCCGCCAGCGACGGCGCCGCAGGCCGAGCGCGGCCAAGCCTCCCGTCTCAGCATAGATCAGTCCGGCTGCTGCCGCTGCCAACACGAGGATGCGGTATGGAATGCTGACAGGAGCAAAGATCGCAACTAGCAAAGCCACCAGGATAAGGACGCGGGCAGGCCGGGAGGCGAGATTAAACACGATTGCAAACTCTGATATCATGAGCCGGTTGAACAGGGCGTCAGTTGATAGCGGCTGGCTGGCCGCTCGTATATGAGAAGGCGATGAGCGCCGAGACCGTGACGTTGCGGTTGGCCCGCGAAGCTTTCGTGCCAATGCCGGAACACCCAATTGCAGACATCGTCCGATGATACGGTCGAGACACTGCGTCAGGCCGGAGCGACGACCTTGGCGATCGACATCGGCAACGACAGCGGCGGTGATGATAGCGGGGACTGGACGCCCCGCCTTCCTGACCGACCGCCGCGTGCGATCCGCGCTCCTGATGATGGCCGACGCACCGATCGCCGCGCGCTATTTCGCGGAAGAGATTGGCGACATCGATGAAGCGCTCGCAGCCACCCGGTCGCGTGATGCCAAGACCGCGCTGGCCGGTGCGCGTGCCTTTTTCTCGCGGCAGACCGCCGCGATCGGTCGGCAGCGCTGCGACCTGTCATGGGTCTGGCGGGAGCAGCGGGTCTGGTCGCCGTCGAACTGCAACCGACTGTTGCCCGCCGGCTATGCCGGGGGCTATTCCGCCGGTTTGCCCCGCAACGCCTATAGCGACCCCAACCCAGCGGCCGCGCTGTCCTCGGCCTCGACCGTTCGGCAATTCTACGGCAGTTGGACAGGCCCAGCCTATATCATCGCCGACAAGCGGTCCTATTCGTCTGCCGAGATGTTCGCGGCCGTGATGCAGGACAATCGGATCGGCAAGCTCGTCGGCGACCGGACGGGCGGTGACGGGTGCGGCTTCATGACGGAGGACGCCCCGATCGTCCTCCACCACTCGCGTCTACGCTTCCGCGTGCCGAACTGCATGAGGCTAAGGGCGGACGGCACGAACGAGGAGGCGGGCGTCATGCCCGACCTGCCCGTACTGCCGACCGAGGCTGAAAGTGACCGGGCACGCGGCGAGCGAGCCTTGCGAACCATCGCCGGCGATGCCGTCCTCGCTTCTCAAAAACCCAGCTAGCCATGAATTTGAGAACGCCGCGCGATTCTCGATCGACCATCCCAAACGAGACATCCCCGGCCATCGTACTGGCCGGTCCCTATGGGCAAGCGACGGCCATCTCCCGGCACATCCCGGATGCGGGCGCCCTAAAATCATTGTCGCTATTTTCGCCTTGGGATCACCCGGCTTGCACATCGACCGCCTATCAACCGCAACAGTTGATTGATACGGTATAACATTGCAGAGGGCGCCTTCCATCAAGGGGGAACAAGACACCGATGCTACCGAACCTCATCCTGCTGGCGGTTGCCGCAGGACCAACTGCCGCACCGCCCGAGCGCGGCAAGACGCCTTCCACGATCGTCGTAGAGGGGCAGCGTGATAATTCTTCCGCCGTCCAACATCTGTCCAGCGCGTCGGGCGCTACGATCGACGGCGTGGAGCTCGAACGGCGCAAGGCGCCGACGCTGGGCGAGACAGTGTCACGGGTGCCGGGCGTGCAGAATGACTATTTCGGCCCAGCAGTCGGCCGCCCGACCATCCGAGGCCAGACCGGCGGCCGCGTCGCGATCCTGATCGACGGCCTGCCGACGCAGGACGCCTCCGGGCTAGGGGCGGAACATGCCGCAGCGGTGGAGCCGTTCCTCGCCGACCGGATCGAACTGCTCAAGGGCAGCGCGGCAGTCCCTTATGGTGGCGGCGCGATCGGGGGCGTCGTGAACGTGATCGATGGTCGTATACCGACGCAGCGGCATGACGGCGCGCCCACCGGCCGGGCCGAGGTCCGCAGCGGCGACAATGTCGGCGTGACCACCATGACGCGCCTCGACGGCGGGCGTGGTGCGTTCGCGTGGCACCTTGACGGCCTTTATCGGTATCAGGGGGATCAGGCGATACCGGGCCAGGCGAAAGCCGATACGTGCCGGACCTGGTCGTCGCTCGTCTCAAACACCGGGCTTCAGGCGCTGTGCCAGGTACGGTTGGCGCGGCCGACCTATGTGTATGATGCTGCGGTCAAACGCTATGTCGATGCGACGCCGCTGTCGGGGCAGATCATCACGAACCTTGATTCCGGCGGGAATACGGACGGACGCCTGCCCAACAGCGCGATCCGAACGACGGCCGTCACGGCGGGCGGCAGCATCATCGTCGATGGCGGCTTTCTGGGCTTGTCGATCGGCCGGTACGACAACAGCTATGGCGTGCCCGGCTTCACCCTCATCACGTCGTCCAGAACGGGTGCCAGTCCGATCGGCGTGACCGTCGGGCAGACGCGCTTCGACCTGAAGGGCGCCTTGTACGATCCGCTGCCGGGTGTCGCGGCGGTGACGCTGCGCGCGGCGCATGTCCGGTCGCGCGACCGCGAACGCGTGCCCGATCGCGACTGGAGCCGGTTCGACGGCAATGGCGAAGAAATGCGCATCGAGATCACCCAACGTCCGCTCGGCCCTCTGAGCGGATCGATCGGCGGGCAGATCGCTGATCGCAGCCTGCGCACCACCGAGACGACCTCCTACCTCCCCAGCGTCGTCACGGCGGAGCGATCGGCGTTCCTAGCCGAGCGGTTGGCGCTGTCGCCGCTGACGCTCAGCGGCGGCATCCGATATGACGAGGTGCGCTATGACCTTGACGAGGCCAGCGTACGCGCCGGCCGTGGACAGGGTGCGGCCTATGCCCGCGATACCGACTTCCACCTGCTGAGCGGCGATGTCGGCGCGCGCCTGTCGCTATGCAAGTCGCTCTATCTGCGGGGACGCTGGTCGCATGCCGAGAGGGCGCCGGGGATCAACGAACTCTACGCCAACGGCAACCATTTCTCGATCCTGACCGAGGAGCAGGGAGACGCCCGGTTGCGCAAAGAGCGCGCCGAGACGGTCGAAGTCGGCGGCGGGATCGACACGTCCTGGCTGTCCGCCTCGCTGTCCGCCTACAGCACGAGGTTCGTAGACTATATCTATCTCGGCAATACCGGCGTGTCGCGGACCCTGCCGGTACGCGAATGGCGACAGGGCGATACCCGTTTCCGCGGTATCGAGGGGGAAGCGACGCTACGGGTTAGCACGCGCGTCGGACAGTTCGCGCTGCACGGCTTTGGCGATTATGTGCAGGTCCACCCGATCTTCACCCTCCCCGACGGCTACAGCCCGTTCGACAGCGGTTCGACCGCCGCCTTGGATCGGCAATATTATCGGCAGCGGCTCGACGGCGACTATCTGCCGCGCACACCGATGTCGCGCTATGGTGGCGACCTCGGCTGGGAAAATGGTGCGTGGCGCGCGTCGATCGGCGCGGTGCGCTATCTGCGACAGGCCGATGTGGCGAAAGGCGAGCCGATCTCGAATGGCTTCACGCTGGTCGACGCCCATGCCGCCTATCGCTTCGGCAGCGCGGCCCGTTACGAGGCGTTTGTCGATGTCGCCAATCTGACGAACGCAGAGGCGCGGTTGCACAACTCCTTCCTCAGGCTACGGGCACCCTTGCCCGGACGTGCGGTCGCGGTGGGCCTGCGCGCGGCGTTCTAAGGCCGATGCCCTCGGTCGCGGATCGCGCGCGACCGAGGGCTGGTTTCTTGTATTTCCATCCCAATGGGAACGGCCCGGGCGTCTCGTCGGTCGTTCGCAATTGGTAAGGCGTGGGTAGCTACTACAGCCATCGGCCGCCATCGAAGACGGCAACATGATTGAAGCCTTCCGCTGCCGTCGGTTCCTCAAACTGCTGTGCGACGGCGACGATCGCGGGGGGGTGGTACTACCTTGTCGGGGGTTCGGGCCGCGTTTCGTTCGATCGCCACATCAAGCGGCGTGTCGATCCACACCGCTTCGACAGATGCTCCTAGCCGTTGGGCGATGCTAATGATCTTCGCCCTGTGGCGGACGCCGGGCAGCGCGGCGTCGAAGTAGATCGTGAACGGCGATGCTGGCTGCGAGGCGATCCATGTCGATTTGCCGGCTCCTTGTATTCCGCAGACCACCACCACTCGCATCGATGCCGGCGCGAGTTCCAGCGTGCGTTCCAAAGCTGCATAAGACAGCCGCCATGCTTCCTCGTTACGTTCGACCGTCCAAATCCTACCCTCTGGAGTTTCTAGGAAATCATCCGGGTTGATCGTTGTCGGGACGGTCATCGGATCAGCATAGCGTCACGCCAGTCAATTCCCATTATTCGATCACAATGGGAATGCCCTGGCTGTCTCGACCACCGTTCTTTTGCGGGAACGCAAAGTGGCTATACCCGACTAACGATCGAGCCGTCTCGACTCACACATCGACAGCGACAGGAGATAACTCTGCAACGGAACATCGACAACGTAGAGCATTACACTTGGGGGGATAATTGTGACGGATGGGTCCTCGCCCCTTCGCAGGACATGATGGTCATCGAAGAAAGGATGCCGGCCGGAACGAGCGAACGCAGGCATCTTCATATGGTGGCTCGGCAGTTCTTTTACGTCTTGACCGGGGCGCTGACGATGGAACTGGAAGGTGTAAGCCATGTCGTTACAGCAGGCTCAGGCATCGAAATTCCCCCGCAGGCCCGTCATCAAGCGCGCAACGATAGTCCCGCCGATATCCGTTTCCTTGTCGTGTCTACCCCCTCGACCCGTGGCGACCGGATCGAACTTGATGAAGAGCAGGGTTCGACCTACTGACCACGGTATCCGTGACCTCACGCGAATTAGAAAGTCCGCGCTTTTCCAAAGTACCATCCCAATGGGAATGCGCCGGCCGTCTCTACCACCGTTCGTTTTCCAGGAAGCGCGGAACCGTATCGGCGACTAGACCCTATCGAATACCAGGACATCAGCGTTCGCGATGGCACGCAGGTGGTCGACTTTTCCGTCAGCCGAGCGGGCGAACCGGAAGATTAGAGTGGCGGCAGGCACATAGCCATCCGGCATCACGAAATCCGAGGTGTCGATCGGGACGACCTTCCGATCTCTTCCTCTCGCTCTGATCGCTAGGCCGACGTCCGCGCGTATGACCGCGATAGTGTCTGCGCTGAAGCCGGTATCAAGAAAGCCCATGACGAGCGGGTCCTGATTTGCTCGACGACGATAGGTGCCGACATAGTCGTCGAGCAGAGTGGCGACGGGGACGGCGGGACACTGGATCGACCAGTCGCCTGGCCAGCGAAAAGCATCCGAGATGGCGTTGCGGATTCCGTCGCCAAGGAGGTCGCCGCGCTCGCCGTTGGTGAGCACCACCAGTCCGTCGCCCGAGGCTAGGTTGCCCTCCACATACGCCTTGTAGCTGTCGTTCGCTCCGGCATGATGGAAGATACGCGATGTCCCTTCCCCCGCGAGTCGCGGTCCCAGTCCATTGAAGCCGGGTGACACGACAGTCATCATGTCCACCGCCAGTTCCTGCGGCAGGAACTCGCCGCGTCCATGATAGCTGGTACCAAGCGCCACCATCATACGCGCGAGATCGCTGGCGGTCGTCCACAAGCCGGATGCAGCGAGTTCGGGAAAGCTCTGCCAGCCGCGTGGCAGGGCAACGGGCTTACCGAACTGATCATGCGCATGCGCGATATTGGTCGTGTTCTCGCCGGGGGCGGCCTCGAACCGGCTGCGCCGCATCCCGAGTGGCCCGAACATCAGCCGCCTGGCAACGGCATCGAGCCGCTCGCCGGTCGCATCCTCGATCGCCGCCTGGACGATCATGTAGCCACCGCCGGAGTAGCGCGACCGACTGCCCGCCGGATCGATCCGCGCGAGCGACTTGTTCATTGCAGGGCGTTCGCCGTTCAGCGTCTGGACGAGTGTCGGCAGGGGAGCGTCTGGAGCATAATCCGCAAAGCCGTGGACGTTGAACCCGCTCGTATGCGACAGCAGCATCCGCAGCGTAACGGCGCGTTCGTCGCCCTTCGGTCCGCCAGGAACGCGCCATCTCTTCAGATAGCCATTCACATCCCGGTTAAGATCAAGCACGCCACTCGCCGCTAATCGGAGACAGAGGGCTGCGGTCACCAGCTTGCTGACCGAGCCAACCGAGAACAGCGTGTCGGCATCCACAGGTGCATCCATCCCGGCGATACGTGTGCCGAACCCTTGCACCGCTTCAACCCGGCCCGCGCGCATCACTGCCACGGCGACGCCGGGAACACCGTGATGGGTCATGCGATCGCCCAAGGACCAACGTTCCGCACCGTTAAACACCGTCGACCGTAGGCGCAGATCAAGGATATCCTTTGGCCTTACCGAGACGGCAGTAGCAATGGCGGTTAGCGGAATAGTTGCTCCGCCCACCAGAAGGCGTCGTCTATCGATGCGGATCATCAGCACTCGCTACGTCAATGGCAGCGCCCGCCGATCTTGTATCGCGATTGGTCCGGTGCCCTAACCAATCCCTGCCATTCAGGCTCAGCTATTCTACCATGCCGACATACCTGGTCAACGACTAGCGTCGAGTTGCGGATTCCTGCAACACCATCCCTCTGAGAACGCCCGCGTCGTCTCGTTGGCCGTTCCCAACGAGAAAGCCGCGCTCAGTCTCGATCGTCCTTCTCGGTTGAAGACAGCCAGCACCGCTATTCCGCCGTGGGGGCAGCCTCATGTCGATTGCCCCGTGCCTTTAGCCAAAGTTCGAAGGTGCGCATGACCTCGACCACGGGTTCAAGAAGCGCGCCCTCGTCGGTCAAGGCATATTGGACGGTCACCGGCACGGTCGGAAACACAGTCCGCTCAACGAATCCGGCCTTCTCCAACGCCCGCAGGTCGAGGGTCAACATCCGTTGCGAAATGGCAGGAATACAGCGGCGCAGCTCACTGAACCGCTTTGGACCATCGATAAGATAGGAAACGATCAGCAAGCGCCAGCGCCCGCCCAGAAGCCGCATGGCCTCTTCCACCGAGCATCCCGTTGCACTTTGCTTCATAGGCTCGAACCGTCGGTATAAAATCTGTTGCTACGCCACATAATGCTGCCTTCTTCAAAAAATGGCGCGACCACGTCAATCTTGGAAAACCGGTGGCCATGGGCCCGACACTCCAAGGAGCTGTTTCGTGAAGCTGTACTACATGCCCGCCGCCTGTTCGCTCGCGCCGCATATCATTCTCCGCGAACTCGGGATTACCGCCGACCTGGTGCAGGTCGACCACAAGACGCACCGGACCGACGATGACCGTGACTTCCTCGAACTCAGCCCGTTCGGCTATGTGCCGCTTCTGGAATTGGACGACGGCACGCATCTCCGTGAGGGTGCGGCGATCCTTCAATATCTCGCCGACCTCAAGCCGGAGTTGGGCCTGGCTCCCGCGAACGGCACGATGGAGCGCTATCGGTTGCAGGAGTGGCTGAACTTTCTGACGTCTGAAATCCACAAGGGCTTCATTCCGCTGCTTTATGCGCGTCATGCGCGTCTCGCCGGAACGTACGGCACCGATACCGCCAAGCCCAAGCTGGAAGCACGCTTTGCATGGCTCGACGGAATTCTTGCTGAAAGCGACTATCTCCTGGGCGCGTCTTTCACGGTTGCGGACGCCTATCTCTACTCCCTGATGCAATGGGGGCAGGCGGAATGGCTGGAGCCGACCTATCGCGCAGACATCCATTTCAACACGCTGGACAATCTGAAGGCTTGGTATCTGCGCATCAGAACACGTCCCGCCGTTCGCCAAGCGCTTGACATCGAGAGGCTACGATAACGGTCGGATTCGACCTCTATCGTCGGCCGTCATGCGAAAGTACGCTTTCCCGAAATGCGATCGAATTGGGGACGCTCGAATGAAGAAGCCTTACCTCTTACCCGCCGCTGCTCTTTGCCTTTCGGTCCAAGCCTCTGCTTACGCTAACAACCCCTTTGACGGTGCGTGGGTGGCGGACCTCGATACGCAGAGTGGCCTAGCCAGCGACGTGTACCTGGTGAAAGACGGTAATTATAGCTGCGCTACGTGCGAGCCGCCCCGCTCATATCGGGCAGACGGAAAGCCCCATCCCATCCCTGGCGACCCTGACGTGGTATCCGAATCGGTGTCGATCACCGGACCGCGCACGATAGTGACGCACATTGTCGGGCCGCTCCTCGATCGCACCACCACCATGACCGTGTCCGCCGATGACCGGACTGCCACTTACATTTCGCTAGATCATCGGCCGGGTATCCCCGGCGTTCTCCGAACCGTGTACCTTGCTCGACGAACGGCCCCGACCCCCACGGGCGCGCACGCTGTCTCCGGCACATGGCAAGGGGTCCGGTATGTCGAGGTGCCGCCAGAGGTGCGGACTACGGTGCTGCAAATTACCGGCGACCGCTTTAGCTATTCGACCCCGCTCGGCACATCGTTCACGGCCCGCATTGGCGGCGAATATGTGCCCGTCAAATCGGGAGCCAGTAACGGGACAACCGTCGCGATACGTCGATCCGGCCAACTTCAGATCGAGGAACGCATAAAGCAAGCAGGCCAAGTGGTCGCGATCAGAACCTTCACCATCTCCCCCGACGGCCGAACGCTGGAAATTGCGACTGCCGATCCTTCCAGAGGCACTACCTTCCGTGCGATTTCACGACGCGCACCTGCTCCGAGCAACTGACGCTTCTCACCAACGATTCCACTGGGAATGCCCCGGGCGTCTGATCGCTGGTCCCAATCGGGACGCTCGTGAACGGCTGCTCTCGGTTGAACCCGCCGTTCGGCTAGGCCTCGGTGGATGGCGGCTTCGTCCCACGTTACGTCATTCAAAATTGGCAAAGTGTCCTCGAGATCGAGGCGGTGGATTTCAGGGAGCCGCCTAAACCGAGTTGGAACGCCGCGATGGGGCGCGAAAGCGCTCATCCGGCAGGACGATCATCGACATGGTAGAATATCGGATTGCGCAGCCATTCGTCGACAGCCGATGCCCGCCATCCCACGCACCGGGTGCTGAGCTGGATGTTCTTCGGAAAGGTGCCGTTGGCCATCTTGCGGTAGAGGGTTGAGCGGCAAAGCCCGGTCTGGTCGAGGACGGCCTTCAGACGCAGAATGCGGTCGGGGTTGGTGGACATGGCATTGCCTCGCAGTTCCTGAGATGGGGAACCGCCAAGGTCCTGCTTTTGCATCATTGGCAGCAGGGCTTCGCTAGGGTCCTGACGGCACTGTCTGGGGACATCTAGAAAGCTGAGTGATGCCGTCTCCTGCGATGCCGCAGGACCGGGCTTTACGCCGCTGACGCGGCGCCGAGCCGTGCCGTCTCGGCCCATGCGGGTTGCGATCCCTGACGCGTGACGGTGCACGATGCACACCGTCGAGCGGACAGCGTGGGTGCCCCCACGCTGGCGTGACGCGCCGGGCGCGTCTGGCGAGGGTGGGCGTCACGGCCCTGTAGGCCCGCCGCGGCGTGCTGCAACCGGCTGCGCCGGTCCTCCTCTTCGTTTCGGCCCATTGGGTGCAGCCCGCCTCGTATCGGCGGGACTGTCGGTCCGCTCCTGCCGCCCACCCTCGCCATTACGGCCGGGCTGCGGTGGTTTTGAAGGAGTGAGGATCATGTCCAGGACCATCGACCAACGTCAGACCCTCTATGCCGAAGTGACGGCGCGCGTGATTGCCGAACTGGAGGAAGGGCGGCTGCCTTGGGTGCAGCCTTGGGACGGCGCGGCTTGTGCCTGCACCATGCCGGCAAACGGCGTGACCGGGCGCCGCTATTCCGGGATCAACGTCCTGATCCTGTGGGCCAGGGTCATCGAGGGCGGTTATAGTTCGCAGCGCTGGCTGACCTACCGTCAGGCACGGGCGGCGGGCGGCAATGTCCGCAAAGGCGAGCGCGGCACCACCGTCTGTTATGCCGATCGCTTCACGCCGAAAACCAAGGATGATGAGGCTGGTGACAACGGGCAGGAGGTGCGCACCATCGCGTTCCTCAAGCACTTCACCGTCTTCAACATCGACCAGTGCGAAGGCCTGCCAGAGAGGTTGACGCAAGCAGTAGAGGTCCGGCCCGAGATCGAGATCCTGCCCGGGGTCGCAGTCCTCATCGACGCCAGTGGCGCGGATGTGCGGATTGGCGGCGACCGTGCCTATTACCATCCGGCTGCCGACTAGTCGCGGTGCCGCCGGTCGCGGCCTTCCGCGAGCCCATCAACTGGTATCGCACCGCGCTCCATGAACTCGGCCATTGGACCGGGCATTCAACGCGCCTGGACCGGGACCAGACGGGCGTATTCGGCAGCGCCAGTTATGCCCGCGAAGAGCTTGTCGCCGAGATGGCGAGCGCCTTCGCCTGCGCGTCGCTGGCGATCAAACCGACGGTGCGGCATGCCGACTATATCGGCTCGTGGCTCAAGGTGCTGCGCCACGACGACAAGGCGATCTTCCGGGCCGCGAGCGCGGCCAGCAAGGCGGCGGACTATCTGCTCGGCTTTGCGGCGGATGAGGGGCAGCCGTCATGACGCGCGATCGGCAATTCGAAGCGCGCTGGCGCGCCTGGAAGGCACTGCCGGACCGTGACCGTGCGATCTTCGCCAGCGTGCGGATCGACGGACTGAATTATGACGAGGCGGCGAGCCGCCAAGGCTGCACGGCGAACGACGTCGAGCAGGTGATCGTGCGCGTTCTCATCGCCCTTACGGATGCGGATGAGGCCCCGCCATGAGGCGAGCGCCGGCATCCCATAAGCACAAAGGATGTACGCATCCGTAATGGTTCGCTAGGCGTTTGATCCCGCAATGTGGTGGTACGTTTGACCATCATGCATGGCGGGAGGAGCAATGGCGCAGGTTCTACACGGAG
>NZ_JBHZQU010000029.1:0-12246 GCF_042867205.1 Sphingomonas sp. NCPPB 2930
CATGGTGTGGTGCTCGACTTCAGCAGGCCTGGAAAGCCGACTGACAATGCGTTCGCGGAGGCGTTCAACGGCCGGGTGCGGGCCGAATGCCTCAACCCATACTGGTTCTTGAGCCTGGACGACGCACGGGTAAAATGTGAGGCGTGGCGGCGCAATTACAACGAGCACCGTCCGCATAGCTCCCTCGGCAACCAGACCCCGATGGCACGCGCTTTTTCGTCAGGGCAGGCATGCCTGCCCTGACTAGAAGAGAGCCGGTTTTCTCATAAAGACCGGACCAAAGACGGGGTGAGGCTCACCGAGGGCCGGTCTCTAGTTCCACCTGGATGAAGAAACGGGGGTCACGTCACCGCGGACATCATCGATATGGCAGCGTGACTCACATCCAACAGCCTCCGGTAAACCCGGCGCGGTTCAGGCCAGTTCGCGGTCATCTTGGGCGAGCGGTTTATCAGGATCATGGCGGCGTAACGTTCAGCCGCTCACACAGGAAATTCCTGACCTACCCCACCGCTGGCATCATCGGTAGCCAGTCGATCACGACCACTGAAGTTCGGTTAGTTATCGTTGCCATCAGGCGAACGACCCAGCGTATCTCAGAGATCCGATTATGCGTCGGGCTCTGAGAGAAGCGTCGTTATGAACCCTTCTTGGTATGTGCTGGTTATAGTTTAGTTTATATGGCTGAAAAAATCGTCATTTGATGATTTTTTCCAGTGTGCTACAGCCTAACGGCATGAAAAATATGAATAAAATATGATACACTATAGCCCAAAGTGTATCAACCTGCAAGCTATCTTTCCATTTTCAGGCAGCCTTTCTCTAGAAGGTGCGCACGCTTAGCAAAATGCGATTAAGCATAAAAATATAGTCAATGATAAGCAAAAAATTAATGGATTGTTAATTGATTAAATGAAATCTTGCGTTGTTAGGGATGTCATAATTTTCTAAAAACCTGTTGAAATTAAGTGGTTATGCTTGCGCTGCGCAGTGAAGGTCGCAGATGGCTTGAAGGACTCTTCCACATTTTTGAAGCTAGCTGGCGCTCTTCAGGGCCGACGGCATCAGCATATATTGCCGTGGTTTTAATATTTACATGACCAAGCCAGCGCTGAACTAAGTTCAGGGGGACGCTTGCTTGAATGGCGCGCACTCCAAATCCATGACGCAATCCTTTTGGAGAGGCGTGATAGCCATCGATATTTGCCGCTTGCATGACCTCCCGGATGCGACGGTAACCGGTCATCCGAGACCAGGGCCACAGGTGGTCCATGCTATCATTCCTAGAATTCATCCATGTGCGAAGAAATCTCAAATAATCCGTGGGCAATGGCACGGATCTGTAAACTATTTTCCCTCTTTTCTTAAGACTTAGTATAATAACACACCGCGATGTGAAGTCTATGCTTCTTTCGCAAAGCGATAGGGCTTCGGATATTCTGCATCCGGTATAGGCTATCATAAGGCAGAATGCCTGTATATCGTCAGAAAATAAAGCGGAAGCTTTCATAAAAAGATTAATTTCTGAGTTGTTAAGATATTTGCGGCGGCCGCCGCTGCTGAATATAGTGTTTGTCAATTATGGTACTCCTTGCGTGCCGGCTGATGCCAATCGATTTGTAGTGATGTAATTCCTGATACTTCGCCGCCCGATCGCCTGTTACACTTTGGGCTAAACCGTCTCGCAGGGCGATGAGATTCGCCTCGCATGGGGGTGGCGGATGATTCAGTTGGGGCGCGAGATGATGGTGCGCGGGCGTTCCGCAGCGTTCGCGCCAGGGTTGGTCGTGCGATCCATGGAAGCATCGCCGCTTTCCCTGTCGTTCCGAGTGGCCAACGACGCGCATATTCGCCGCGCTTATGGCGCTGCTGTTGCCGACGAAGTGGTGGCGGAACTTAGCCATCGGCTGTTCAATATTCTGCCAGCCAATTGCCGCATCATAAACGACGGCAATGGGGTGTTTGTGGCCCACCTTCACGGTGACGACTTGCCGGGGGGCGAGGTGGCAGGCGCTGTTCTTCCGGTTTGGCTTGCAGCTTATTGTGCCGGTGTTCTTGTCGATCCGGTCGATACTCAGGCGGGGTCGTTGTGTGTCTGGCTGTCCGCTGATTGGGCCTTTGAAGGGCGTGAAGGCGAGAAAGTTTTTCCTTTCCAGGGGGGGCCGGTTGGCGAAGGTAAGGAATGGGAAGGATTCTATCGCTCGGATATGGCCCGGGCGGTGGAGTTCTTGCCCTTGCTGTCTCAGCCAAGGGGCAACCTGCATAGTGGACTGGTTCTTTACTGGCAGCCGGTGGTGGGGGGGCAGGGTGACGTCCTGTATCATGAGGCGCTGTGCCGGCCTTGCGGAGCCGATGGCAGGGTTCAGTCGCCCGAGCCCCTGCTGCTGGCGCTCGAACGGTTGGGTTTTGCGTGTTTGCTCGACCGGCATGTCGTCTCGGCGGTAGTCGACGAACTTGAGGCCGCACCCGGCGTGGTGCTGGCGGCCAATGTCTCGGCGCAAAGCCTGTCGTGTACGCATCTGTGGAACGAGGTGATCGAGCGGCTGGAGCAGCGCCCCGATATCGCTCGGCGCCTGGTCTGGGAGATCACCGAGACCGCGCTCGTTACCGATATGAATCGCGCGGTTGCATTCATCGCGAGGGTCCGGGCGCTGGGGTGCCGCATTGCGATTGACGACTTCGGGGTGGGCTTCGCCTCCATCCGCCAGCTGCTGGTCTTCTCGCCCGATATCATCAAGATCGACCGGCTGTTCATAGACCGGGCGGTACTCGGTCCGCGCGACGCGGCGATCTTTCGCCAACTGGTCGAACTAGCCCGCTCCTTCGGCGCTGAGGTGGTGGCCGAGGGCATCGAGACTCGCGCTCAGGCCAAGATCGTCGAGGCTGCAGGCTCGGTGTGGCAGCAGGGCTATCTCCACGCCATGCCCTCACTGACCCGGCTGTGGTGGCAGGGCTGGGGTGGCGCCGAGCGGTTGGAGCCGCCGCGATGAGGTTTGCTCCCGCCATGCCCGGTGTCGTGCGGTCTTTCCCCCGTCTTATTCGTCCTGCCGATCGGCGGGTATTGTTGCCTGAGGTTGCCATGTTACCCCTTCCGCGTCCCACTCGCTCCCGGCTGAGCAGTTGCCGTATCTCGATCCGGTTGGGTGGAGCGGCAGCTATGCCGATGATGCTGGCACTGGCGCCTGCGGCCCTGGCACAGGGCGCGCCGTCGCAAATCGTGCCCCCGACCCTCGACCCAAACCGGGTGCAGGACAATGTTTCGCGCCCATCTGAGCCGGTGCCCTCAGCCCCGCCGGTGATCCAGGCCTCGCCGCAACAGGCCGTGCCGGCAGCGGCGGCGGCCACCCGCTTCGTGTGGAAGAACGTGCACATTGAGGGGGCCACGGTAATCCCCGTCGCGCGACTGATGCGCGAATGGAAGCATGCGCCGGGCGAAGAGGTTAGCGTCGAGGACGTGTTCCGCTTCGCCAATGCCGTGACACGGCTCTATGCGAAGAAGGGGTATGCCATTTCGTTCGGGGTGGTGCCCGAGCAGCAGATCAAGGACGGTATCGTCACGCTGCGCGTCGTCGAGGGCTTTGTCAGCCGGATCGACTTCACTGGTGCGAAACTGCCCAGCGGCCTGCTGGGGCGCGGGCCCGTCGCCGATATCGCCGAGCGCATCCGCCAGTCGCGGCCCCTGCGCAATGCCGATCTCGAACGTTACCTGCTGCTCATCAACGACGTGCCCGGCGTCACCGCACGTGCGACCCTGTCACCGGCATCCGATGTGGTGGGGGGCTCGATCCTGACCATCGACATCGCGCGCAAGCGGCGTTCGATGGATGTGGGCTATAACAGCTTCATGCCGCGCACGCTCGGCACCCATGTCGTGGGCGGGACGGTCGAGGGCAACGCGCTGCTCACCGGAGGGGACCGGCTGCGACTGGGTGCGTATCAGAGCATCACCAGCAATGCATACTGGAGCCTGTCGGGCGACTATGCTTCGATCCTCGATCAGGACGGGCTGTCACTGGCGGTTTCGGGCAGCTATTCGCACACCCGCCCGACCACGCCGTTGCTGCGCCTGCTCGGCTATCAGGGCGGTGCGACGACCGGGCGGGTCGGTCTGAGCTATCCTTTCATCCGGTCGCGAACCGAAAATCTCGCGATCGAAGTGGTGGGCGCCATCGCCAACACCGACTCCGAACTGCTGGGGCGTGCCGAGATGCGCGACCGGCTGCGTTCGGTGGTGACGGCGCTGACCTATGATGTAACCGATGCGCATCTGGCGGCCAATTCGCTACGGCTGGGGTTGGAGCAGGGCATCAAGAAGCTCGATGCGCGCGCCAATAGCCGGGCGAACGGGCGGCTCGACTATCTGCTGCTGACTATGGAGGTGCAGCGGCTCCAGCCCATCGCGCGGGTGGCGGGCGGCCAGGTGTCGATGCTCATGTCCGGGCAAGGTCAGGCGGCGGCAAAGGGGCCGCTCTACAGTTCGGCGGAATGCAGCTTTGGCGGACGCCGCTTCGGGCGGAGGTTCGACGCGGGCGCGTTGGTCGGCGATCATTGCCTGCTCTCCAGCCTCGAATTGCGCTGGAGCGCACCCGCCAACATCGGCGACATGCCGGTGGGCGTGCAGGCTTACGGTTTCGCCGATGCTGGAAAGGTCTGGCAGCAGGGAAGGCTTTTGCCCGGTGAGCGCCGCCAGGCCTCAGCCGCGTCGGCGGGGCTGGGGCTTCGGCTCAGCCTGACCGATCATATCAGCGGGGGCATCGAGGCGAGCCGCATCATCAGGACACCGAACGGCAGCCAGCGCGAGCGTGGCGGGCGGCTGCTCGGCAACGTTTCCTTCCGGTTTTGACCGCCCGCGGCCGCGTCGGGAGTCCGGCCGCGGGCCGTGTGGGCCAATCGATTTTCAGGATGTAGTGGGATGACGAACAGGGGCAAGCGCTGGTACGGGGGCACGAGCGGGATTGCGATGACGGTCGCGGCGGGGGCGTTGCTGCACGCCGCACCGGCCTTCGCACAGGTTTCGGGCGGTCGGGTCGTCGCCGGTCAGGCGACGATCAGCGGGCAGGGGACGTCGCAGACGACGATCACGCAGACCAGCGACCGCGCCATCGTCAACTGGGATCGCTTCTCGCTCCGCGAAGGCGACATGGCGGTGTTCCAGCAGCCAGACGCCAGGTCGATCACCGTCAACCGGGTGACGGGTGCCGACCCCTCGACCATCCTGGGTTCGATCCAGGCCAATGGTCAGGTCGTCCTTATCAACCGCAACGGCGTGCTGTTCGGCAAGGGCTCCAAGGTCGACACCGCCGGGCTGATCGTCTCGACGCATGACATCGACGCGCAAGGATTCATGCGCGGCGACTCGCTGCTGCGCTTCAACGACGGCGGCAACAACCAGGCGGAGATCGTGGTCGAGGGGCGGATCACCATCCGCGATGCAGGCATGGCGGCGTTCGTCGCACCGCATGTCCGCCATTCCGGGCTCATCACGGCCGATATGGGCCGGGTGTCGCTGGCGGCGGGCAAGGGGTTCGGGATCGACCTGTACGGCGACGGACTGGTCCGCTTCGCCACGTCGGATGCGATCACCGGCACGCTGAAGGATGCCAAGGGCCAGCCGATCAAGGCGCTGGTCGAGAATGACGGCACCATCGCGGCGCAGGGCGGCAAGATCCTGCTGACCGCGACGGCGGCGCGCGAGGTCGTCAATGCCTCGGTCAACGTGGCGGGGATCGTGCGCGCGGATTCCGTATCGGCGCAGGGCGGGGTGATCACCCTGTCGGGCACGAGCGGGATCACCACCGAGGCCGGCTCGGTGATCTCGGCGGCGGGTGCGACGGGCGGCAGCGTGACGATCAGCGGCGGCAGCGTCGGGCTGGGTGGACTGGTCGACGCGTCCTCCACCGGCATAAGGCAGGTGGGCGGCAGCGTCGCGGTGCGGGCGGACGGGCTGTTGTCGCTGGGCGGCACGACGCGCGCGGTATCTGCGCTGGGCTCGGGCGGCAGCGTGACCTATCAGGCGGCGCGGCTGTCCGAGAATAGCGACGGACGCACCGACGTGTCGGGCCTGATCGACGGCGGTACGATCCGTTCGCTGATCACCAACAACGCGATGAGTTCGGGCCGCTATTTCGCCGACGGCATCTATGGCCTGGGCGGACGGATCGACATGACCGCCACCGACCTGCGGTTGCTCAGCGCGACCGTGTCGGCGACCGGGCGCGGCGGCGGTGGCCTTGTCCGGCTGGGCGGCGCATTCCAGGGCGGCAAGACGCCGGACACGACGCAGCCCTATTATCAGAGCTTCCTGGGGCGCTGGGGCGTGCTGCCCGATCTGGCGGCGGCGGGCCATGCCTTCGTCAACGACGGCACGCTGATCAATGTCGCATCGTCCAGGGGGCAGGGCGGTACGGCCGTCATCTGGTCGGACGCGCAGACCACCTTCCTGGGCGCGATCGACGCGCGCGGCAGCGGCGCGAAGGGCAGTGGCGGCGCGGTCGAGATATCGTCGGCAAAGGACCTGCGCCGCACCGAGCTCCGTCATGTGCTTGTCGGTGGCGGGAACCTCCTGCTCGACCCGAAGAACATCGTTATCGGCGACGCCGTGCAGGCAGCGTCCTGGGCGTATCAGGGTATCATCGGCAAATGGTATGCCGTGCCGGGGATCGCGCAACTGGAGGCAGGCGACCTGTTCGGTATTTCCGTCGCGCTGAATAGCGACGCGACAGTGATGGCGGTGGGGGCGTCTGGTGACGCGGGCGCGACGAACGCAACCGCGAGTGCCGGTGCGGTCTATATCTTCAAGTTCGCGGATTCGAACTTCAATGGTGGCATTCTCAATCGCGTGATCGGTAAAGGCTATACCGGTGGCGGGAATTGGGACCTGTCGGACCTGTCCGCCAACGATCAATTCGGCATCTCGGTCGCACTCGATGGGGCAGGTATGGCTCTGGCCGTCGGGGCGATCGGCGATGACGGTGCCGGTAATTACGGTGGTTCCAACAATTATGGAGCCGTATATCTATTCCGTCTGAACAGTGATGGCAGTACCTATGCGCGTGCTACGCTGGGCTACAACTATTATGCATCGAGCGGCAAGGGTACGCCCAATGGCATGAAGTTCAACGAGCTTCGTACCGGTGATGGCTTCGGTCGATCGGTTGCCTTCAACAGCGCCGGTGACAAGCTGGCGATCGGTGCTGTTTTCAGCGACGGTTTTGATGGAAGCGCGACCGATGTCGGCGCAGTCTACCTCGTCACTGGGCTACAGACCGGGGCCTCTGCAAACGGCGTGGGCACAAAGGCCGGAGCGATCAGTTTCAGCGGTTCGGGCACCAGCGGCACCAATTTCAGCGTCGCCAATCTGGAAGCGAAAGATAGCTTTGGCCAATCCGTTTCGTTGAACGCGGACGGGACGCGGTTGGCCGTCGGAGCGTGGGGCGATCGGGGAACCGCCAACAAGCGAGCCAGCGGGACCACGGGCGCGAGCACGGGCGCCGTATATCTCATAAGCTTCGGCAACACCTCCTTCGGATCGCCGCATGTCGATGGTATCATCGGTGCAGGGTATACGGGTGCCAACGATATCAATGTCGGGCCGACGTCATCGTTCGCCTACCCAATCAATGCCGGCAATGCGTTCGGAGCTGGCGTTGCGCTGAACGGCGCGGGCGATCGACTGTTCGTCGGGGCCAGCAACACGGCCGGGGCGGCGGGCAACGCCTCGGGCAGCGGTAGCGTTTATCTGTTCAGCTTCGGTTCCAGCGGTTCTTCCGTATTCGGCACCGGTAGCGTTCAAGGTGTGCTGGGCACCGGATATAGCGGCGGCAACAGTCACAACGTAATTGGAGTTCAAGCCAACAGTTTTTTCGGCATTTCGGTCGCCACGGATCAATATGCAAAACGACTGGCCGTCGGTACGCTGGGGGACAGCGGCGCGATGGGGACCGCACCCTATTCGGGTGCGGTCCGCTTGTTTACTTTCTCGGACACCGGCTTTGGCGGTTTTGTTCAAGCTTCTACTATAGGCAATGGGTATAATCGCGCAGCGCCCGCATTGGACGCAAGCGACTATTTCGGGTGGTCGGTCGCGCTGAATGCGAATGCGACGCGCATGGCTGTCGGCGCGGTCAACGACGACGGCTTAACCAACGGCTTCCAGGACGCCGGCGCGGTCTATCTCTTTTCGTTCAGCGACAGCAGCTTCAATGGCGGCACGCTGCAGGGGATCATCGGCAAAGGCTATACCGGCGGCAAGAACGTCAACGTTTCTCAACTCGAGGCGCAGGACAATTTCGGGACTGGTGTTGCGCTCAGCGCGGACGGCACCAAGCTGGCGGTCGGCGCCTATGGCGACGATGGCAGCGGCAACACTCCGAGCACGAACAACAATTACGGCGCCGTCTATCTGTTCAGCTTCAGCGACGGCAATTTCACCGGCGGTACGCAACGGGGCGTGATCGGCAGCGGATACACGATATCCGTGCCGGGATTGGACAAGGGCGACTCCTTCGGATCGAGCGTCGCATTCAATGCGGCGGCCGATCGTCTGGCGATCGGGGCATCGCACGATGACGGTTTCGGAGCCGGGTCCAGCAGCGCGGATTATGGCGCCGTCTATCTGTACGGCTTCGACATGTCGGACGCCACGACGCCGTTCAAGAGCCCGACGCTGCTGGCAACGATCGGCTCCGGCTATGGCGGGAGCGGTAGCGCGGGCAACAACCTGGGTATCAGTGTGTCGGGGCTTCCCTCCGGCGCGTGGTTCGGCAACGGCGTCGCGTTGAATGGGACCGGCGATCGACTGGCCGTCGGTGCGCCCAACGAAACCGGTGCAGGCGTGTCCGGGGCCGGTGCTGCCTATCTGTTTGGTTTTTCGTCAGCTATCGACTTCGCTGGCGCCGCGTTGATCGGCAAGCTGGGCAATGGCGAAAGCGGCGCCAACCACGTGATCCTGTCGCAATCTGACCGGTTCGCCACCTCGGTCGCTCTAGACGCGACGGGTGATCGCCTCGCGGTCGGCGCGCCGACGCAATCCGACCAGACCAATGGTGGTGCGGTCTATCTGTTCGCGTTCGATGGCACGTCGGCGTTCCACGGCGTCACGCTGAATGCGACGGTGGGCCGGGTCGTCGGCTCGACGCCAAACATCCCGATCGTCGGCGGCACTGCCAGCAATTTGCTGGGCAGTTCCGTCGCGCTGAGCGCGGACGCCACGCGCCTGGCGACCGGTGCCATCAACGACGCGGACGCGATCGGCGGCACGGCGGGCAGCGGCACGGTTCGCGTGTTCACCTTCACCGACGGCAAATTTGCTGGCGGCGCGCAGGCGGGGACGATCGGCAAGGGGTATAACGACAAGAATATCGACCTCGGCGGCTATCTTGATCCCAGCGATGGTTTGGGTTTTGGGGTCGCCCTGAATGCGGATGCCACGCGGCTGGCCGTAGGGGCCTATCGCGACGGCGGCTTCGGCAATGTCGGAACCAACCGTGGCGCGGTCTATCTGTTCAGTTTCACCGACAGCAATTTTTCGGGCGGCAGGCTGCAATCGATCATCGGCAGCGGTTACACGAGCGGCAAGAACTATAATCTGTCTACCCTGGACGATGAGGACAATTTCGGCCGGTCCGTCGCGTTCAATGCGGCGGGCGACCGGCTGGCGGTCGGCGCGAGCGGCGATGCCGGGGCGGGCAATTCGGGCAGCAACACGGGCGCCGTCTATCTGTTCAAGGTCGGCGATTTCGCATCGTCTTCGCCCGTCACCTTGTTGGCGACGCTGGGCAAGGGCTATAGCGGCGGCAGCAGCGGCAGCAACCTGGGCTATAGTTCCTCGGGGCTGGACACGGGTGACTTGTTCGGCGTCGGCGTTGCACTGAATGCAGCGGGCGATGTGCTCGCCGTTGGTGCATCCGGAGACGACGGGTATGGGGCCGGAGCGACTAGCGACAACTATGGTGCCGTCTATCTGTTCAAGCTGACCAGCGACAGCAACGGCATTTCCGCCGTCACCACCCCGAGGTTGCTACAGCATGGCAATGGCCTGACCGCCCCGATCACGAACTATACGTTCGGCTCCAGCGTGGCGCTGAATGCATCGGGGGACCGGATGGCGGTCTCGGCATTGGGCGATCGCGGCGCGAGCGGCAGCGCCTCACTGCCCCTGGGTGCGGTCTATCTGTTCGGGCTGGACAATTCGAACAGCGCCAATCCGTTCAACCCGACGCTGATCGGACGCGTCGGGTTGGGCTATACATCCATGGCCAAGGACGTGAACGTACCGCTGGCCGCGGTGGGCACCGGTTTACGTTTCGGCGCCGGCATCGCGTTGAACGCCGATGCCAGCCGCCTGGCGATTGGAGCGCCAGGCGCGCCCGGAACGGATGGCAGCGGCAATAGCCTGACGGGCCCCGGGCAACTCTATGTCCTCGATTTCTCCGACAGCAGTTTTTCCGGCGGCAGCGTCAGCGCGCAATTCGGTCGGGGCGTAAGCGGCGCGGTCGATGTCGGAGCGCTGGAGGCGGGGGATAAATTCGGATCTAGCGTCGCCCTGAACGCGCGCGGAAACCGGATGGTCATCGGCGCCAACTACGACGGCGGAGCCGGCAACGTCTCCACCGGATCGGGTGCGATTTACCTGTTCTCCATTGCTGGGTCGGCCGGGGTTTCGCTGAACCAGACCTATGGCACGACCGCGGCCGACACCGTGACGATCGGCGCGGCGGCCATCGCCAACCAGCTGGCGCAGGGCACGACGGTCACGCTCCAGGCGTCGAACGACATCACCGTCAACAGCGCGATCACGGTGACCGGTAGCAGCAGCAATTTGTTGACCCTGCAGGCGGGGCGCTCGGTACTGATCAACGCCAACATCACGAGCAATGGCGGCGGCGTGAACCTGATCGCCAACGACAAGGCCAGCAACGGCGTGGTCGATGCGCAGCGTGATTCCGGCGCGGCGGCGATCACCATGGCGTCGGGCACGTCGATCAATGCGGGTACGACGGGCGACGTCTATATCAACCTGCGCAACGGCGCGGGCCTGACCAATGCGACCAGCGGCAACATCACACTGACCACGATCACCGGCAAGACGGTTACCGCGATTAACGAGGGGCCCACGGCAGGTAGCGGTGTCGTACTCTCCAGCGGTGCCAGTCTGACGGCAAGTGCTACTGGCTCCAACGCGATCGTTCTGGCGGGTAAGAGCTTCACGAACAATGCCGGCGCCTCTGCGCTGTCGGCGGCCAATGGCAAGTGGCAGATCTGGTCGACCACGCCGGTCAACGACACGCTCGGCAGCCTGACCTATGACTTCAAGCAATATAACGCCGCGTTCAACAGCGGGGTGACAACCCTGGGGTCGGGCAACGCACTCTATTATTCGGTCGCGCCCACCGTCACGCCGACACTGGCGGCCAGTACCAAGACCTATGACGGCACCACGACCGCTACGGCGGGCACGATCACGTGCAGCAACTGCACCGGCATCAACGGCGACACGCTTACAGCCTTTTCCGCCTCTGGCGGCACCTATGATACGACCGCTGCGGGGGCCGGAACCAAGACCGTCACCGTCGCGGCGAACGCTGTCACCATCACGGCAAAGGATGCGAACAACAAGCCGGTCTATGGCTATCAGGCGCTGGGTGCGCTGACGAATACGGCCAGCACGATCGAGAAAAAGGCACTGACGATCACCGCGCCGAGCATCGCAGCCAAGACCTATGACGGCACGACAGGGGCGGGGGCGCTGACGCTGGGTACGCTGTCGGGCCTTGTGGGCAGCGAGACGGTGACGGCGACCGGGACGGCGGGCGCCTTGTCGAGCGCGAATGCCGGGAGCCGTACGGCCGATGTCAGCTACACGCTGGCCAACGGGACCAATGGCGGTCTGGCAAGTAACTACACGCTGGCGACGACGACGGGCGTGACGGCGCTGGTGAACGCCAAGGCGCTGACGATCACCGCGCCGAGCATCGCGGCCAAGACCTATGACGGCACGACGACGGCGGGGACGCTGACGCTGGGCACGCTGTCGGGCTTTGTGGGCAGCGAGACGGTGACGGCGAGCGGGACGGCGGGTGCCTTGTCGAGCGCGAATGCCGGGAGCCGTACGGCCGATGTCAGCTACACGCTGGCCAACGGGATCAATGGCGGTCTGGCGTCGAACTATACGCTGGCGACGACGACGGGTGTGACGGCGCTGGTGAATGCCAAGGCGCTGACGATCACCGCGCCGAGCATCGCGGC
>NZ_JBHZQU010000030.1:0-10502 GCF_042867205.1 Sphingomonas sp. NCPPB 2930
CGACAAAACCACCCAGTCCTACATCGGCTTCGTTAGCCTCGCCTCAGTCCTGCTCTGGCTACCCTTTGTCCACGATGCCTAGCTCAGCCACCAAACTGTCCAGGATGGCGGGACCACCTCAGGCTTCGCCATCCCCACTGCGATCGCCTTCCGGTTCTTATTGATTCTCAGCCCCTATTGCTCACAACTCCATCTGAAATTCTACGCAGCCCGATAATCAACTTTAACATTTACATGTGATCTTGAGAAAATTCGCGAATCCTCTACTCCAAATTCATTATAATAATTTAACTTATGGCCAATATGAAATGGAACCTCCCTTGACTGCCGAACGCATCTATCTTCATTACCCCACATCTTATTAGCAATGCTACGTTCCTCTGGCCCTACAGCACAGGTGTAAATCGTCGTCGTCTTCACATCTGCATGCCCCAGCCATCGTTGGACCAACGGAAGCGGAACGCCATTTTGCATCGCCCTGACACCAAAACCATGTCGCAGGCCTTTCGGTGTAGCATGGGGGCCTTTGACACCAGCTTTTTCCATCACCTCGCAAATACGCCGATAGCCCGTCATACGCGACCAAGGCCAAAGCCGCCCCTCAGGGCACGAGGATGCCTGGAACCACCTTGAAAGTTCTTGGACTAGTTTCCTCGGCAGCGGGATAGTCCTATATACATTTTTCTTACGTTTCTTTAGGCACCTTACAATAAGCTGACCATAACTCAAATCGAAATTTTCTCTTCTAAACTCCAATACTTCTGATATTCGACAGCCGGAATATGCCATAACAGTACAAAATAAACTTACACTCCTTCCAAAACTCCGAGATGATATTACAAACGCGGAAATTTCCCCTTCATTTAGATATTTCCGTTCGCCACGAGCGCTTACCAGCATCTACTCCCCTCCCTCCTATGCATACCCGGGACAACTCCTGAGGATCCTTCAATCAGGGAGGCCGATCATTACAGCGAAGCCGAAGCACCGCGTACGCACCCTGACGAAACGTGCATAGGCTATTTATTAACCTACTTTTATATCGTCATTATTCAGGAATATGCGCCAATATCCGCGTGCCCGTCAGCCGAACCCAGCTACCGATCAGTTCGCTACAACACATACGGCGCAGTTCTTTGCCTTCCGATTCTGTCAACAGATAAAACAACTTTTGGTGGATTCAGATGAATTGGCCATTTATCGTAAAGCAAGTACGAAAATCAAAATATTGGACGCAGGAATCCCTCGCCTGCATACTTGGCTCATCTCAGACCACAATCTCTCGATGGGAAAATGGACTACAAAAGCCTGAAGCCATATATCGATCCTGGCTACTTGCACAGCTTATCGAAAACGATCCAATCACACTAGATCGCCTGATACTTCCTACATTGAAACAATCACAATTTGCAAAATCCTTGGTTGACAAGGATATGAAATTTGTTGAATTTTCACAAGGTATGAGAAAAACCCTCGGCAGAAAGGTTTCTCTGGTGCAAGATTCCTACATAACCGATCTCATGCCAGACTGCCTCAAGCAATCCTTACAAGAATGCTTTGTTGATATGACAAAACCATCAGGAGAGATATTTTCGGTTAGCCATTTTGGCTCCGGATATGTTCTAAAAGATAAAATTATGCATAAAACCTTCAGCGTTATGAAGATTGATGGCATTCGTTTCATTTTATGTGAAGATTCGATAATCGAAGAACTTCCGCACAACCCTTGGAAATTGACAATAACAACATTTGACGAAATATTGTAACCGCGCGAGGACTACATATCTAACATCTTTCGGATTCCAGGTGCGGCTGCAACGCTCAAGCGATAGCTGCATCGTCCCGTTTCGATAGCATCGGCCGGAAAATGCCGCTCCTGTAATGCTCGACGAAGATGACAGATATAGACCTTGACCGCTTTAACGCCGGGCGATCGGATGCCAGCCGCGTGAGACAATTCGGCGGTTGAGATATCTACACCTGGTTCCCTTAAAAGGCGCAGAAGCATTGCTGCCCCATTGCGCCCAATGCGTGGCATAACGGAAACGCATGCTTCCTGGGCGCGAGACCAAGCCCGATAGTCTTCGTCATTACCGTATCGGAGAGCGCGAGAGGATATCGACGTCAAGCGTTCGAGATCGTGAGGCAGGGCTTGCGATCTTATCGCATACTCGTCCGGACTAAACTCAGCCAACAGTGCAACGGCTGCCGAAAGGGCTTCGACTCCTTTTTCCAGCAACACTGCCAGCTCACGGAATTCATCACTCTTCTCTTTGTAACGCTCGACCATCGCACCGATTCCTCAGGTAGCGGATTGGAATGGGGAGGCATGGCTAGACGGCAGCGATGCCCCCCGATTCTTAGCGCCCAGGCTTGTCCGCGAAGAGCGCCCCGATGCGGCGCAATGAGAAGAGGTGGGCAAAAATCAAGGCGAGTGCGCCCGACTGGACAAGCTTGCGATACTGATCGCCGCGCAAGGCCTTGAGCTTGTCCTCCGACACCATCTGGAAGCCACGCAGTATGCGGGGCGTACCGTCTTCGCCAGGCATGCTCGCCTCCGCCTCGACAAGCAGATCGAGGTCGCGCAGTTCGTTCACGAAGCTTTCGGTCCGCCGGACAGCCCCTTCGAATTGTTCGCAAAAGGACAGGATTTCGCGCGCCCGATCGGTCGGTTCGTCGTCCGCGAACAGATTGCCCGCCTCTTCCTCGACGAAGCGGTCGCTTTCGCTGTCGAAGCACAGGGTCAGGTCCGTTGCCTTGTCGTCCAGCTTGGCGAGCAGGAACGGATAGCGCCGCACATAGGCGGGAACATAGCGCTCCGCCTCCCACTGCCCCTCGCCGTCGACATGGCAGTTAAGGCCGCCCGGCATTCCGGTCAGTACCACTGGCATCGGAGTATCGCCGCTGGAAAAGACGATCGGATAGTCGGCCTGGGCGGGAATGAACTCGTCGGTGGTCAGCACGATCGCAGGGCTGTTCGCAGCATAGCGATAATCGGCCCGCTCACGGTCCTGGAACACGAGCTTGTGGTGGAGCTGGCTCATCAAGGGCGTCACAGCCCGATAGAATTGCGGCAGCATGTCGGTGGGTGTCAGTTCGGTCATGGCGATCACTTTGTATGGTAGCTGAGGAATCAGGCGACGGGCGCGGTCGACTCAGGTGGAACGAAAGCGGGACGCTGCCCGAGATGCCGCAGCGAGAAGAGGTGCGCGAAGATCGCCGCCTGCGCGCCCGTGCTCATCAGCTTGCGCAGTGGCTCGGCACGGAGCTGGCGCAGCCGCTCCTCGTCAATCATCTGGAAGCCGGGCACGGGCACCGACCGCCCCGCTCCATCGATCCGAACCAGATCGACCAGCAGGTCGAGTTCGAGCAATTCCTCCATCAGCCCACGCGTGCGGCGCACCGCCGCCTCATAGCTCTGGCAGAATTCGAGTATCTGGCGCGTCGTCTCGCTGGGATTGTCGTCCTCGCCAAACAGATTGCCCTCGTCGCGGTCGCGAAGCCAGGGGCAGTGACCATCGAAGCACAGGCTCATTTCGTCGATTTCGGGGTCGAGGCGGGCGAGCAGGAACGGATAGCGCCGCACATAGGCCGGAATATAGGCCCCCTCGCGCCAGGCGCCGTCCTCGCCGACGAATTGGTTTTGCTGGCGACCGGGCTGACCGGTCAGCACCATCGGGCGCAGCGCCTCGCCCCCGCCGAAGACGATGGGATACTGCATAATCGCGGAGGGAAACTCGTCGATTGTCAGGTCGATCGTCTCCGCGCGTGCGGCAAAGCCATAGTCCGGCGTCTCGGGCGCCTCATAGGCCAAATGACGGTGAAGGCGGCTGATCAGCGGCGTCACGAAACGGTAGAAGCGCGGCAATGGCGCGCTGGTTATCGGGATCATGGATCGAGTCCTCGAAGGGTTAGCGGGGCATGGCCGGGGTAAGCGGCTTCCCCTGGGCGACCGCCGGGACCGGGTGGGACTTGGCCCAGGACTGGTTCTTTGCGGTCATCGCCTGCATCGCCTGGCCGAAGCCGTTCAGCGACAGGGGCAGCACGATCGGCTTGCCCGCCCGGTCGGCGACGGCGATCAGGCCCTTGACGGCCTTGAAGAACGGTTCGAGTTCGGTCCGGGCCATTACCCGGTCGATGAAGCACCCCTCGGTCTCGCAGCGAGTGATGCGGAAGTCGGTGAGATCGGTCTTGTCATCGAGCCGGATCAGGGGCTGGACCTGGACCAACACGCCCAAAGGCACCTGGAACTGGACGCCATAGCGATCTCCCTGCCCCGCATAGGCAAAGGAAAATCGAAGTGGTTGGGTATTGGCATCCTTGGCCTGCACCCCCTGTACCACCTCGCACGGCGGCAGGCCCTCGCGCTCGATGCACAGCACCGACCAATCACCATAGCGCTCGGGCTGAGGTACCGTCGATGAAACTGCAGTAGCGGATGGCGGGGACGCAGGCGTCCTGACCTGAGACGGCGTGGTCGCCGATGCCAGTGCCGTGGCGGCCAGTAGCGAAATCATAGTGTCTTCCCTCTCTTTTTCAAAAACGTTGCGGCGATCGACCGCCATGGGGATGTTACGGCCGACCATGTCGGCAAAAGCGTCGCCAAAGCCCTCGGTGGACAGTGGGATGTCCTGTGGCCCCGCGATCCGGTCACCGAAGCGCACCCGGATTTCCTCGGCACGCGCGATGTTGTTACTCAGGCCCCAGGGCATGGCCCCACCGGCCAAGCAGCGCTTTCGGTCGCAGTCGATCAGCGGCAGCTCGAGCGGAATGTCCCGCCCCGATTGCAGCAGGATTGGGCTTCTGGGATCCGTGCCGGGCGGCATTTCGAGATGCACCGCACAGGCCTGCGGCATCTCGGTACAGCTCATCGCAAAACGGAGAACTGATCCCATTGCCTGCGCGCGATCATGCACCGTCTGCGCCACCTCGCACGATGCCCAGCCATGGCCTCGTTGGACGCATTGCACCGACCAAGACCGATGGACCGCAACCGCCTCCGGAATTGCCGGAAGCCCAGCCGCCATGGCTTTTACCGCTATCACGTACCCGAGGGTGAACCGCCCCGTCAGAACGATCGCCTTGCGCCAACCGGCCCCGGGGAACACCCGACGCCTAGTTGCCAACATAGTAGACAGAGCTCCCCAGATTGGTCTTCGGCAATACCCGGCGATAGACGCCGCTCTCATCCTTCTGATCGAACCCCGCTGTAATGTAGGTGGTGTCCGCCTGCGCATCGATGCTGGTGTCGGAGAGCATCCGGGCCGCACCGCCATCGGCGGCCTGCTTAGCCGGTTCGCCCGCAAGCGCCTGGGTTGTGCCGGCCGTACCGGTGACCGGAGCCGTGGTGGTCAGGAAAGCTGGCATCTGGACACCGCCCGCCAACGGATCCGCAGCAAGGGCCCGCGATCCACCCAATGCTCCCCCCGATGCCGATGAGATCGCCGCAGCCCGCGCGATGATATCGTCAGCGACCGCCCGGACCGCACCACCACCACCGACACAGGGACCGGACACCTTGCCGGACTTGGAGTTGCAGGTGGCCGATCCGCGGAACTGGTTACCGCTGTTCGTCAGCGTGATGTCGCCCACCGCGTTCAGGACCGCGTCGCCCGCCACGGTGATATAGCGGTCCTGCGTAATGGCGCCCTCCCCGTTCCTGCCCGCCGTGACAGACAGATTGCGCCCGACAGTTGTCGGCCCGCCCAGCATGGCATCGCCGCCCGCAATGATTGTCAGGTCGCGCGAGGCGACCGTATCACGCACGCGAACCGCCTGCTCGCCGATCAGGGTGACGTCGCGACCCGAAACGGACAGCGTTTCCAGAACGCCTGCGCCCTGATGGATCGAGACGTCACCGGTCACCGCGATCGCGCCACCCGTCTGCTTCAGGCTATCGAGTACCGTGACATTGCCCGTGCCGCTGATCGTTCCGCCCTGCTGGACCAGCGTGTCAACGCTCAGATCCTTGGCGACGACGAGATTGCCACGGAGCAGGTTCAGCACGGTGTCGGTGCTGCTGGGCACCTTGTCCGCATCTGGCGAAGTGATCAGCCGGTCGATCAACACCGTCTGGGCATTGTCGAAGCTGAGCGTGGTGCTGGCCGGCACGATGACATCGGCCACATTGGCCTTGTCCGGGATCGCGCCCCCCGCCCAGTTGGCCGGGTCGAACCAGCTCTTGCCGTCACCCTTGCCGGTCCAGGTCACACTGGCCAGCCGCGTCACGCTGGTGGTCAGCCCGGTCGGCTGGATCAGCCTGTAATTGCCCGCATCCGCCCCGCCCAGGGTATAGCCGCTGACGGTCACCGCCTTGCCCGTCCCCACATTCTTGTCGGCGAAGTTGGCGACTGCACCGGTCGTCACCAGGAACACCGTGTCGGGCCCGAGTCCGGTAACGACGCCGCCCGACAGCGGCACCGCCGTGCTGCCGTCATAGACCTTGGTCAAGGCACTCACCCCGGAAATGGTGAGTTGCGCCGGAGCGATGTCGACCGTCAGCCCCTGGGGCTGGACCAAAGCATAATTGGCCGCATCCGGACCGGCGAGCGTATAGCCCGACACGGTGACGGCCTTACCAATTCCCACATTCTTGTTGTCGAGCGTCCCGATGGCACGCGCGGTATCGAGCATCACCACATCGTTGCCCAAGGGCTTCACGCTGCCGCCCGCCATCGCCGTGAGCGTGGTGGCATCATAGGCCCGCGCCTCGACACTGGCGCCGGTGATGGTCAGGCGCGCCGGGGCGATATCGGCGGTCACGCCGGTCGGTACGACCAGCGCATAATTACCCGCATCCGCGCCGGTCAGCGTCAGCCCGCTGATCCGCACCGCCTTGCCGACGCCGGCGTTCTTGTCAGTAAAGCGCGCTTCGGCACCTGCCATATCCAGCCGGACATCGTCCTGCCCCAGCGGCCTCACGCTGCCGCTTGCCAGGGTCGCCCCCACGCCTGCATCATAGGTCTTGCTCGCGATCGTCATGTCGGTCACCACCAAACTAGCTGGCGTGATGCCGGCGCTCAGGCCCGTCGGTTGAGCCAGCGTGTAATTGCTCGCATCCACACCCGAGAGGGTATAGCCCGATGCCGTCACCACCTTGGCCGTGCCGACATTCTTGTCGGCAAAGGTCCCGGTCGCCGCAGCCGTCAGCAAAGTCACTTGGTCACCCCCGAACCCCGACACCGTGCCGCCCGACAGGGTTGCCGTCCGCGTAGCGTCATAGGTCTTGCCGGAGGCGGTCACCCCGGTCACCGCCAACGTCGCACGCGTGATGTCGGCGGTCGTGGTCGGAGCGGTCGACGCCAGGATGTAATTGCCCGCATCCGCTCCCATCAGCGTGCCCGTCGTGCTCAGCATCACGATCTTGCCGGTGCCCGCATTCTTGTCGGCAAAGCTGCCCGTCGCCCCGGACGTATCGAGACCGACCGCATCACCACCCAGCAGACCCGCCAGCGCCAGACCGCTGGTGTCCACCACCGCCGTCCAGGTCGCGTCATAGACCTTGTTCCGTGCGGTCAGGCTGCCGGCCAGCGTTAGCGATGCGGGCGTGATAGACGCTCTCAGCCCGGCCGGCTGGACCAGCGTATAGTTGCCCGCGTCCGCCCCCGAGAGGGTGTAACCCGACACCGTCACCGCCTTGCCCGAGCCGACATTCTTGTCCGCGAAACGCCCGATCGCGCCGCCCGTCCCCAGGACCACCATGTCGCCGGCCAGCCCGCTGACCATACCGCCCGAAAGGCTGGCCGACAGACCCGCATCATAGACCCTGTCGGCCACGGTCACGCCGGTGACCATGAGGCTCGCCTTTGTGATATCGGCCGTAAGACCGGTCGGCTGGATCAGAAGGTAATTGCCTGCATCCGCACCTATTATGGCGTAACCCGACGCCGTCACCGCCTTGCCGGTACCGACGTTCTTATCCGCGAAGGTCCCGCTCGCCGCAGCCGTCAGCAGCGTCACCTGATCACCTCCGAACGCCGACACCGCGCCGCCCGACACGGTTGCCGTCCGCGTAGCGTCATAGGTCTTGCCGGAGGCGGCCACCCCGGTCACCGCCAGCGTCGCACGCGTGATGTCGGCAATCGCGGTAGGAGCGGTCGACGCCAGGACGTAATTCCCCGCATCCGCCCCCGTCAGCGTGCCCGCCGTGCTCAGCGTCACGGTCTTGCCGGTGCCCGCATTCTTGTCGGCAAAACTGCCGGTCGCCCCGGACAGATCGAGACCGACCGCATCGGCGCCGAGCAGACCCGCCAGCGCCAGGCCGCTGGTGTCCACAGAGGCCGAACGTGTCGCGTCATAGACCTTAGACAGCGCGGTCAGGCTGCCGGTCAGCGTCAGCGATGCGGGCGTGATAGAGGCGCTCAGCCCGGTCGGCTGGACCAGCATGTAATTGCCCGAATCTGTACCTGAGAGGGTATAGCCCGACACGGTCACCGACTTGGCTGTACCGACATTCTTCGTCGCGAACATACCCGTCGCCCCCGCACTCGACAGCGTCACCACGTCGTTGCCCAAGGCCGCCACCATGCCGCCCGAGAGGCTGGCCGACAGACCAGCGTCATAGACCTTGTCCGCCACCGTCACACCGGCGACCGTCAGGTTCGCCTTGTTCACCGTCACCGATATCGTCTCGTCGGCCAGGCTGTAATTCGATGCCAGACCTGTGCCATCGCTCAGCGCATAGCTGACGTTTGCCGTGCGATTGCCGACATCCTTGCTGGACAGCCCCCCCGCCGTTGCCACGACCCTCAGCGTCTCGCCACTCGCCAGATTGCCGAGCGTTCCCGCCGTCACCGGTCCGGCATGGGTCGTCGCGTCATAGGTCTTGGCCGCGATGCTCGGTGCGGTGATCGTCAGCGCCCGACGGGCGATCGTCACCGCGACTTGCGCGGCATCGGCCAGAGTATAGTTCGCGGCTTTACCGCCATGGGCACCATCCGCCAGCGTGTAGCTGATCGTCGTCGTATAGCTGCCGACATCCTTGCCCGACAGGTCGGTGCCGCGAGCGGTCACACCCAACGTCTCGCCTGATACCAGATTGCCAAGCGTCCCCACCGTCACCGCATGCGAGCCGACCGTCACCGTGCCGTCATAGGCACGGGCCACCGTCGGTGCGCCGATCGTCAGCAAGCGCTTCGTGATCACGGCCGCCACACCGGCGGTGTCCGCCAGCGTGTAGTTCGACGCCAGACCCCCACCATCGGCCAGCGTGTAGCTCACCGTCGTCATATAAGCGCCACCAGCATCGGTCCCGGACAGATCGGTGCCTTGACCAGTCACACGCAGCGTCTCGCCCGCCACCAGATTACCGAGCGCCCCGACCGACACCGCCCCCGAACCGACCGTCACCGTGCCGTCATAAGCACGGGTCACGATCGGTGCGGCGATCGTCAGCGCGCGCTTGGTGACCGTCGCGGTCACGCCGACGCTATCCGCCAGCGTGTAATTCGATGCCAGGCCACTGCCGTCCGCCAGCGTGTAGCTCACCGTCGTCGTGTAACTGCCGGCGTTCCGGCTCGACAGATCGGTGCCGCGGCCACTCACGTTCAAGGTCTCGCCCCCGACCAACCCCGTCAGCCTGCCCGCCGTCACCGCGCCCGAACCAAGGATTACCGTGCCATCATAGGCGCGGCTCACCGTCGGTGTGCCGATCGTCAGCACGGCAGGCGTGATCGTCGCGCTCGCTGTCGGAGCGCTGGCGGAGAAGGTGTAGTTGCTCGCATCCGCGCCGCTCAGCGAGCCCGACGTGCTCAGCGTCACTGTCTGGGCCGTGACCGCACCATTGGCGTCGCGGGCCACGTTCCGGCTCGCAAAGCTGCCCGTCGCGCCCGAGACGTTCAGGGTGACGACGTCGCCGCTGATCTTGCCCGACAGCGTCAGCCCGCTCGTATCGATGATCGCCGTCGTCGTGCCGTCATAGATCTTGTCGGTCGCCGTGAAGCTGCCGCCGATGGCCAGCGCCTTGGGCGTGATGGTCATGCCGATCACCTGGTCGGCCAGCACATAGTTCGACGCCAGCCCGCCATTCGTCCCGCCGGACAAGGCATAAGTCACCGTCGATGTCGGCGTGTCGCGGATGTTCTTGCTCGACAGCGCGCCCGCAGTCCCGCTCACCGTCAGGCGTTCGCTTCCGACCCAGCCGCTGACCACGCCCAGCGTCAACGCCCCCGGCGTCGTCGTCCCGTCATACTCCCGGCTCGCCAGGCTCGTACCGCTGATCGTCAGCGCCTTGGCATTCACCAGCGCCGATACCCCCGTCGTCGTCGCCAGCGTGTAGTTCGACGCCAGGCCGCCATTGGTCCCGTTCGCCAGTGTATAGCTGACGTCGGCCGTGCGGCTCCCGGCATTCGCGCTCGACAAGGCGCCCGCCGTCCCGGTCGCCGTCACCGTTTCGCTGCCCACGAAGCCCGACAGCGTTCCCAGCGTCAGCGTCCCCGCCGTCGTCGTGCCGTCATAGGTTTTCGCCGCGATGCTCGGCGCGGTGATCGTCAGCGCCTTGGCAT
>NZ_JBHZQU010000031.1:0-9805 GCF_042867205.1 Sphingomonas sp. NCPPB 2930
CCGGCCCGCCAGATCAATGAACTGCTGCCGTGGAACTACCGTCCCGCCTGACGCGACGCCTTCACCGGACGCTTACGATCGAACGCAATCCGCGCTTGCAGATGCGGCCAGTCGCCGCGGCCGTGCTTTCGGCCATCCATCGCGCGCAGAGCGATCGAACCCAGTCCGGTTGGTCCTTACCGGCATCGTTCAGCCAGTTCCCGACCGAGTCCTGAACATAGGCAGCGGGATCGGATCGCAGCGGTTCCAGAATCGGTAAAGCCCGTTCCGGCGCTTGGCGCAAAGCCCCGATGTGGCTGCACCATACACCACGAGGCCGGGTCGCTTCGCTGGCAAAGCGCCGCAGATACTCGGACGGCTCGGTTGCCCATCCCGCGAGTAGTTCGATAGCATCGTCGAGTTTGGCGGTGATATGGCCGCGAACCGCCATCCACGACCATTCACGCACACCAAAATGAGGATCGTCCGCCAGCGGCCGGATCAGATGCAGGCGGTCGGCGAGGGTGAGGTCCTCGAGCGCTCCCACCATGAAGCACGCCCAGCCGCGCACCGTGTCGGAGGGATGATCGCGCAATCCATCGATAACGGCCATGCCGCCATGATCGAGAACGAGGTGTGCAGCCAGCGCCATCCGGCGCGTTACACCGTCGCCGGCGGCATGGCGCATCGTTGCTACAGCCTGCTCGCCAATCGCAGGCACGGCGTGGGGCAACAGCGCCGCGAAGTCGACGGACAGACATTCGGTCAGCGTCGCGGCCTCGATCGTGCCGGCGTCCAGTTGCGCACGGCGGGCCGGATCGATGTCCACGATGCGGTGCCCTTTGCGTCCAGCGGTCATTGCGCGTGGCAGACGGCCATGACCGGTATGTCCTCCGCAGGCGTTGCCAGGTTATCCCGAACACGCCGGAGCAGCGCACCGACACCCTCGCGCTCGGACGGCGTAACCCCCGCCAACAGCGAAGCGATCCATTGACCGTGCTCGACGAATAGACCGCCCGCAATCGTCCGTCCCTGCTCGGTCAGCCGCACCGACACCCGACGTCGATCATCCCGATCATCATGCCGGACCAGGAACCCGTCTCGCTCCAGGCCATCGAGCAGACCGGTGACCGTCGCCCGTGTGACGCCTGCGCGGGAGGCCAGCTCATGGGGCGCGATGCCGTCAGGCGCGTCGCGCAGCAGGAGCAGCAACACGAACTTTCCTTCGGACAGGCGGTGCGGTGCGAGGCGCGCGGCACAGGCACGATCGATGGCGGAAGCCAGCGCCAGCACTTCGAAACACAGGCGCATATCGTCCGCTTCCGGTCGTCCATGGCGTTCGGCATCGCCCAGAAAGGCCAAGTACTTGAGGTCTAGCGGGTCCATTAGCCGCCATCCTATAAGGCGCCTAACTGTATGGCAATATCACCGCGTTGCACGTCAATATATTTCCCATTTTACCATCCCAGTGGGAATGACGCGGCCGTCTCGCGCGCCCTTCCTCTTTGGGAAAGACGCTTACGCCGCTGTCTGTCGCTTCATTGTCCATGCGAATGGGCTGCTCAACAGAACAAAAAGCATGAAGATGATCTGCTCGATCACCATCGGAGACTGAGCTAGATCTTGCAGAAGCGGTGGGAAGTAGTGGGCCTGAATCCAGACGTTATGAATCACATCCATTACAATGATACAAACCGTCAGCCCGACTCCGACGTTAGGACGCGTGAATAGGCGTCGTGGACAAAGGGTAGCCGGAGCAGGACTGATGCGAGGCTGACGAAGCCGATGTAGGACTCGGCGGTTTTATCATATCGGGTGGCGACCCGTCGCCAATTCTTGAGTTTGTTGAACAGTCGCTCGATCTGGTTGCGCCAGCGGCACTTGCCCCGATCATGCGCAGCCGGATTGCGACGGTTGCGCCGAGCCGGGATTACGGCCTCGACGTTCATGCTGGTCAGGGTGTCGCGAACCGCGTCGCTGTCATAGCCTTTATCCGCAAGCAGAGCGTCGATCCAGTCGGCGATCATGCGTATCAGAGGGCCGAAGCCTTGCGTGTCGTGCGCCTGGCCCGGCGTCAGGGCGAAGGTGAGCGGGCGACCTCTAACATCGCAGCGGGCGTAGAGTTTGGCGGTTAAGCCGCCGCGCGATCGGCCAAGGCGCTCCTGAGCGAAGTCGAAGGACGCCTCGGCCTCGCCAATCCTTTTTTTATGTCCACGGCACAATGGTGTGCCCGGACAATGGTGCTGTCGATCATGTCGGCTTGATCGTCGCGTTCCACCGCGCCGGCCAACTTTGTCCCAAATGTCAGCTATCACTGGTGGCTCTGACTGCTTCCCGATTGCCGCCGCCCGGTGGCTTATGAGAATGCGCCTACATTCCCAATTCACCATCCCAGACGAGACGGTGCCGGCCGTCTCGCTGGCCGTTCCCGATCAGGAAGCCCCGCCGCCTCTCTCCTTGGTCTAGGTGCCAATCGTCTCTTTTTGGCGTGCCTGATGAGCCACAGGCGGTTGACAGGGCGGATCGGGAAGTCCTGCCCCAAAAGGAAAGCAGCATGATGCCCCGGCGGGCTGCGATGGGAATATGCTACTCGGCAAGGCTCTTGGTGAGGGATCCGATCCACCGCCAATGTGTTGCTGGAGCCAGCGCAGGCGCTGCGCCGGCAAACAATCCTGACTGACGTTTCCGGCGTGTCAGAAACTGACCCTGGCCGTAGCCAAGAGAGATCGCGGCGCACCGGGCATGTTGAGCAATGGCGAAGTGCCGTGTCCTGAGATGATGTATTTCTCATTGCCCAGATTATAGGCGTTGAGCTGGAGGCGCACCGAGCCGACATTCACCCAAGCCACCGCATCCACCGTGACATAGTGCGGCAATATCGTGGTGTTGGCCGGATCGGCCCATCGATCGCCGACATAGTTCATACCCCCGCCGATGCCGAAACGCCCGTCGAAGGTCTTGGTCAGGAAAGCGTTGACGGCGTTCTCCGGCGTAATCGTTGCCCGCTTGTTCACGAACGTGGGATTGGCCGATGCCGTGACGCGCGTGTCGAGATAGGCATAGCCCGCAATGGCTTGGAAGCCCGATGGCAAGTCGAGTTGACCCGACAGTTCCAAGCCGCGGGTACGCTGCGTACCGATCGGCACCACCCTTGTCGGTGTCAGCGGATCGCTGCCCTTGATGCCGGTGCGGCGCAAGATGAACCCCGCCGCCTGAATGTTCAACTTTCCGCCGAACAGCGTGTATTTGGCGCCCACCTCCCTGTTGGTGGTCTCCTCTGGCGCGATATCCGCGTTGTTGGCCGCGAGCGCGAATGTTTCGGCCGAGGGCTGAAAGCTCTGGCTCCATGACACATAATAGGATTGCGCTGCATTCGGCTGGAACACGAGGCCAGCACGTGGGCTCCATCTGCGATCGGTGCGGGCGAGATTCGGCTGGCCTGGCAGCAATTGGTAGGTTTTCTGGATGAACCAGTCGTGCCGGGCGCCTACCAGTGCCTTGAAGCCGTGCCCGAGGTCGGCAAGATCCTGCACATAGAGGCCACGCGTGTCGAACGTCGTGTTGCTGTTAGCGCTCAGCTTAGTGAAGCTCGCATCGTTCACGACGGGTAGCACCGGGTGGAAGAGCGAAGTAACGGTAACAATTCGCGAAGCGAAGGTTTGCGCACCCTTTACCTGCCGAGCGATTTCAAAGCCGTAAAGTAGCGTGTGCTCCATCCCGGCGAAGTGCAGCTTCTGGGTCAGCTCGGATTGGTTAGTCCAGCCATCCTCGTCGCGGTTGAGCCGGCCATGCTGGAGCGTCACCGTCAACGCGGCGGCGTTCACCGCAGAGGGCAATGTGCTGTGGCGATCGAGTTGATAGGTGTAATGGCGAAAGCCGTTGCGGAAGCTCAGGGTGTCCGAGAAGCGGTGCGTCAGTATGACGGTCTGCGACAGCACCTTGCTGGTCGTGGCATCGGCATCGCGGGCATTGGCGGCACCATAATAGGTCGAACGCGGCACGTCGACCGGCCGTCCATTGATGGCGGGTATACCAAGATCCATCAGACGCGTGTCGCGTAAGTAGTCCGCCTCGACATACAGCGTGGTATCCCGGCCAGCCCCGAGCAGCAGCGAGGGCGCGAGCGCGAAGCGCTTGAGGAACTGCTGGTCGCGGAAGCTGCCGTCGTCCTCATAAGCACCGGTCAGGCGAAAGCCGACGCCGCTCTTCGGGTCGAAGCGACCCACATCCCACTCGCCGCGCTTGGTGGCGAAGGATCCGGCCGAGAGAGTAGCGGAGGTGATGTTCACATCGGGTTGCTTGAGCACCCGGTTGATGAGCCCACCTGATGAACCACGGCCATAGAGCACCGCCGCTGGCCCCTTGATGACCTCGACGCGTTCCGTGTTGGAGAGATCACGAAAATACAGAGCATCGTCGCGAAAGCCGTTGACGAACTGGTCGGCGATGGCGGTGAAGCCACGGATATTCACCTGATCACGCTGGCCATCGCCTCCGGCGAAGCTAACGCCGGGGACGTTCTTGAGCGCATCCTGAAGCGATAGCGCCCGTTGGTCGAGCAGGACCTGTGCCGGAACCACCGCGATCGACTGCGGAATATCGCGCAACGGTGCCGGGGTCTTGGCGGCGGAGGTGTCCGTGGGCGTATAGCCCTCCCGCTCGCCCGTCACGACGATATCCCCCTCCCCGGCATGGGGCGGGCTAGTTTGCGCGGCCGCCATGGACGGTATGGCGGCCCCAAGAAGCAAGGCCATGGAGATGCTTGCCACGAAACGGCGATCGGTCAACTTTGCCCCCTGAACATGAATGATAACGATTCTCATTAGCGCGCAAGGTTGGTTTAGTACAGCCTCAATGCCGCCGGAACCTGCTAGACGCGCACCCACCGCTCTGAGACGGAGTGCCTCTGCAGCTGTGGACCGCCTGGCGCGGCTAACACACCATTTTAGATGAACCATCCCAACGGGAATGCCCCCAACCGTCTCGTTGGTCGTTCGTTTACGGGAAGGTCGGTGCCATCATGCCGCTGATCGCAGCTGCCTGATGGCAGCAGGCATCCTTAAAAGGCGTAACGTAGCGTCGCCTTTACATCGGCCGGGCGGCCATAGGCCAACTGATTATAGAAGCCGATCTGTGAGTAATACTTCTTGTCGAATATATTGTCGGCGTTGACCTGAAGCGAAAGTCGCTCGCTGATCGGATAGCGAACCATGACGTTGGCGATGGCGTAGCCGTTGACCTGCAAACGCTCCGGCACCTTGGTGACGGGGTTTGTCGTATCCGTGTAGCTGCTACCTTCCCAGTTCACGCCGCCGCCAAGCGTGAGACCGTTCAGCGTGCCCGACCGCACCTCGTATGTGGTGAAGAGGCGCAACAGCTTCTGCGGGTAAAGGGTGTTTACCCGGCCGCCATCGCGATCCTTGGCCTTGAACTGGGTGTAGTTCATGCTGATCGCCCAGCCCGGAGTGACCTCGCCGTTGGCTTCGACCTCGAAACCGGTGCTCTTTGCGCCGCTGACGGCGCGGTAGGCAGGATTGATCGTGCCGGGGATGAAGTAGCCTTGATCCTCCTGCCCGAGATTGTCCTGCTGGACCCGGAAGACGGATAGTGCTGTCTTCAGCCTGCCGCCGAAGAAGCTGCTCTTCAGGCCCGCCTCATAGTTGCTCCCCTTCACCGGGGCCAGGAAGTCACCATTACGATCCTGATAGTCCTGCGGCTGGAAGATGTCGGTGTAGCTCGCATAGATGGTATGATTGGAGGTCAAGTCATACAGCACGCCCGCATAAGGCACCAAACGGTTCTTCCGGCCAAAGTTGGTGGGCGTGCCCCACGCCATGCCGTCGCGCGTCCACGAGCCGAGGCGACCGCCGAGGATCACCTTCAACGAGTCCGCGAGTGACAGGCGGGTTGCGGCGTAATAGCCCCACTGCTTGGTGTTCCAGCTCAGCGCGAGCGACCGATCGGTCCACACGGGTTCCGGGTAGGAGCCGTCCCATGCGTTAAAATCGCCGACCGGAGCGAGGTTCGCGTAATTGGTGGCGTAGCTTAAGAAGTCGAGCTTCTGCTTGGCGTAACTGGCCCCGACGATGAGTTCATGCCGACGACCGAACAGCGTGTAGGTGCCGGTCAACCTCGCCATCGTGTCCCATTGATCGCGGATGCTGTCGTATCGCGCCGGGGATGCGCCCAGCCCGATGCCGGTGGTCCGGTCCGGCTGACCATAGAGGAACAGCAGATGAAGATCGCCCGTGTTGCGGGTGTAGTTCCCGTAAAGCCGCAGCGTCCAGTCTGCGCCCAGGTCCTGCTCTAGATTGACGAACGCCGCCCGCTGCTTGGTGGCCCACCGCGTCCAGTTCGCGCCGATCGTCTTGGAACGCGGCCAGTCCGTCCGCGAGCCGTCGGCATACCACGGCGACAGGCCGCCCCAGGTTGTGGCGCGCGGATCGTTATCCTGGTAGCTCGCGCCCGCGCTCAATCGGGTGGAGGGGGTCAAATCGGCGTCAACGACGCCATAGAGGACGAGCTTGCGATTGCCGAGCAGGTCCACATAGGAATCGCTGTCCTGATAGCGCGCAACGCCACGGACCCGGACCGATCCGTCCGACGTGACGGGCGCGCTGATATCGCCTTGCACGAGATAATCGTTCCAGCGACCGGCCGACGCGACAAGCGAACCGGTGACATGATCGCTGGTCGCGTGCTTACGAACGAGATTGATCGACGCCGAAGGATTACCGGCACCGCTCAGCAGCCCCGTCGCGCCACGCACGATCTCGACCCGATCGTAGATGGAGAGGTCGAGTTCGCTTTCACCGGCACTGTATCCCGGATCATATTGCACCGGCACACCATCGACGAGATAGTTGTCGATGATGAAGCCACGCGCCGAATAGCCGTTGCGCGAGCTGTCATAGTTCTTCGAGGAAACACCGGCCGCATTGTTGATCGCGTCGCTGAGGCTGCGCAGTTGCTGGTCGTAGAGCCGTTGTTCGGTCACGACGGTGACAGACTGCGGAGTTTCCTGGATCGTGAGACCAAGCCCGGTGGCGGAGTCGAGACGGTCGTTGGTGGTGTAGCGGCCGATGACGGTGATATCTTCCCGCTCCTTCGACTGATCGTCGGCGGGCGGGCTGCTCGTTTGTTCTCCGTTCTGCGTCGGCGCCGACTGGGCCGCAGCAATCGACGGCACCGCGACGCCAGCCAGAAGAAGGCCAAACACAACCCGGCGACGGAAAGCCGGCGCGCGCGCACCAAAACCCATTTCGTTCCCCTTTGCTATAGGCTCGCATTAGCAAGAAAGCGTTTGAGGTTCAAGTTTGGGCTGGCTGCGCCGGGAGATTCCCGTTTTACTATCCCAATGGGAATGCCCCGGTCGTCTCGCTGGCCGTTCCCAATCAGGAAAGGCAGTCGGTTACGTTGCCGGCTCGACAATCTCATAAAGACAGGCATACTGCTCGCATGACCTTCGTTGTTCACATCGCGGTAGCGACCAGCGGACGATTTAATAACCCGGCCTGATACGTCAGGTCGGGTCCGTCCGAGTGAACCGATGCCGACAGGCATTGTCAGTTTGAAGCGGGAGCTGCCTTGCCAAACGTAATGGCGACAGGCTCCGCGCCTCAGGAAGAAGGGCGATAGCTGTGACGCTACCTGCAATCATTCAAAGCTACATCGATGCGTACAATCGGAAGGACGCAGCCGCGCTGGTGGCATGTGTCGGCGACGATGTTGTGTTCGAGAACGTATCAAATTCGGGGCAAAGCATGAAGATCGAAGGTCGGGCAGCCTTTGCCGAACTTGCGGAACAAGCGGCCACGATGTTCACGACCCGCCATCAGACCATCATCAACGCGGTTGTTGATGGTGATCGTGTCGCAATGGAGGTAGATTGGACCGGCACCCCGGCCGTCGATCTTGGGTCTATGAAGGCCGGTGAACCGATCGCCATGCGAGGCGCATCATTCATGACGATCAGGCAAGGCTTGCTGACGCGGATCGTGAATTTGAGCTGATTTGTGCGACAATCGACGATGTGGGGGGGGGGCTTTGGCCCTTCCCATTTCCCGATCCCAATGGGAATGCCCCGGTCGTCTCGCGGCTCGTTCCCAGTCGAGTCGAGTGAAGCGCGCACGGGAGTGCCTTTATCGATCGTTCCCGACTACAAGGGGCGGATGAGGCCACAAGGGGCGAGAGGTTGCCAGGAGTACGAGCCTTGAGCGCGCGCATAACGGAGCTACGCCATGCCGGGACGAACTTCAGCATATCGCTTCATGGTTATGCTGGCCGCCATCACCGCAATGCCGGCTCCCGCTCAACAGCGACCGAGCACGTCACCGCCCTCATCGGGACGTGGCGTGGCTTCGATCGATCCCGAGACGCAGAACAAGTGGATCGATATGGAAGGCGACGCCGATGGCCTCGTCATCATACCGATCGTGCTGAACGGTCAGCGGCTTATGGCGATGCTCGACACCGGGGCTGCTACGACCATGGTGGACGCGGGTTGGGCAACACGCCACGGCATGAAATACCAGCCCTATGATAATATTACTGGGATGGGCGGCACGTCGGTGCAAACCTATATCGCGCCTATAGAAACGCTGCGGATGGCGGGTTTCCATCAAGCAGGGGGTGCCATTCAGGTTGCCGATCTAAAGCCGCTGTCATCCACGGCAGAGACACCGATCGATGCTGTGATCGGTGCGGACTTTCTGGCGGCCTATGCTCTAACGGTGGACTTCGACCACCGTCGCGTCCGCTTCCAGCCAAGCGGATCGCCTCGCCCAGCGGGCAGCGTCATGCCGGTTGAACCGCGAGGCAAAGGTCGGGGTTTTTCCACGAAGATTCTCATCGGCGAGCGCACGCTATCACCTGTCATGGTCGATACGGGTGACGACTCCAGCCTGGCGATCACAAAGAACGCTTGGGACAAATCGGATGCGCCTCTTCACATGACGGACATCGCATCAGTCGGATTGAGCGGTGATATGATCCTGTCGGAGATCGGCCGCGTCGACGGTGTCCGGTTCGGCGGGCAAGTGCTCGACAAGGTGCCGGTGATATTCGAGCCAGCTCCATTGGTTCCCGGAGACGAAGGGCGATTAGGGATGAAACTGCTCGACCGATTCAACGTGTTCCTGGACCTGGGACAAAGAGTGATGGTGTTGTCGCCTCGTGCCATCGCCCCGTCGCCAGGTCCGGTGACGATGTCGGGCATTCAGGGCATGTGGTCAGATGCCGGAATGCGAATCGTTCATGTCATGAAGGGCTCACCTGCCGAAGCGCTCGGCCTGCGTCCCGGAGAACGTATTTGCGCGATCGATGGGACGAAGGTTACGGCAAATGCACCAGCGGCTTTGAGACAATGGAGTTGGGGGCCGGCCGGCAAGACAGCGCTGCTGACGATGTGCGATGGTCGCGCCATCCCGATCACGTTGAAGGAGTTTTACTAAACATTGCGTTCGCAAAGCACGTCAGCGCGACACCGGCCAGAGACGAGTAAGGCGGGGGACTTCTCGTTTCCCCATCCCAATGAGAATGTCTCGGCTATACCGGCCGCTGCTCCAATGAAAAAGCACCGGTAGGCCGGATCACCCTCACAGCGGCTTCCTGGCGACGCCATTCTCGTCAAAATTGTCATTGTCGAGCCAGGCCGTGAAACGATCACGTTGCGCCTGACGTGACCCCCGTTTCTTCATCCAGGTGGAACTAGAGACCGGCCCCTCAAAGGGACGGACGGAATGAAGCGAAAGCAATTCTCGGAAGAGCAGATCATCGGCATCCTGAAGGAGGCCGAGGCGGGCGCAGTGGTGACGGAGTTGTGCCG
>NZ_JBHZQU010000032.1:0-8576 GCF_042867205.1 Sphingomonas sp. NCPPB 2930
TCACCCAAGCTGCGCTAGCCAGCAGGCTGGCAAGCTTCGCTAACCCTCTCCCCTGTCCAGGGGAGAGGGAAAGAAGAAGCAATACTGAATGTCGATCCGCCGTAGCCCCCTCCCCGCCGGGAGGAGGGGCTTTCCCTCAAGGCTGCTTGTCGCCCCTCGGCGTCAGCATTCCCGGCGTGATGAAGCCGATCGGCTGGATCGCCGCCGCATCCTGTTTCAGCCGGGCGGCGATCTGTTCGTAATCGCGCTCCATTTCGGGGGTCACGCTGGCCCGCGCCTCAGTCAGCGCCTCGTCGAACGCCGCCATGTCGACCTCCTGCGCGCCCAGCGACTTGCGGAGCGCGATCAGGCCCGCGCGGCGGACCACGTCGCCCAGGTCCGCGCCGGTGAAGCGATCGGTCCGCGCCGCCACATCGTCCAGATCGACATCGGGTGCGAGCGGCATCTTGGCGGTCTGGATGCCCAGGATCCGCCGACGCCCCGCCTTGTCGGGCACGCCGACATAGATCAGCTCGTCGAACCGGCCCGGCCGCAATAGCGCGGGGTCGACCAGATTGGGGCGGTTGGTCGCACCGATCACGACGACCGATTGCAATTCCTCCAGCCCGTCCATCTCCGCCAGGATGGTGTTGACCACCCGCTCGGTCACCTGCGGCTCGCCCAGGCCGCCGCCGCGCGCGGGGACCAGCGAATCGAGCTCGTCGATGAAGATGACCGTCGGCGCCACCTGTCGCGCGCGGGCGAACAGCCGGGTGATCTGCTGCTCGCTCTCGCCATACCATTTGGAGAGGAGGTCGCTCGACTTGGTGGCGATGAAATTGGCCTGCGCCTCGCGTGCGACCGCCTTGGCCAGCAGCGTCTTGCCGGTGCCGGGCGGGCCGTAAAGTAGGAAGCCCTTGGCGGGCCGGATACCCAGCCGCCGAAAGGCATCCGGGTCCTTCAGCGGCAGCTCGACGCCTTCCTTCAGCTTCATCTGCGCGGTGTCGAGCCCGCCGACATCCTCCCAGCGGACGGTCGGCGCCTGCACCATCACCTCGCGCATCGCCGAGGGCTGGACGCGCTTGAGCGCCTCCATGAAATCCTCGCGCGTCACCGACAGCGTGTCGAGCACCTCGGCCGGGATCGTCCGCTCCTCGAGGTTCAGGCGCGGCATGATCCGCCGCACCGCCTCGATCGCCGCCTCGCGGGTCAGCGCGGCCAGATCGGCCCCGACGAACCCGAAGGTCGTGCGCGCCAGCTCGGCCAGGTCGACCTTGTCGCCCAGCGGCATGCCGCGCGTGTGGATGCCGAGTATCTCGCGCCGCCCGCGCTCGTCGGGGACGCCCACCACGATCTCACGGTCGAAGCGGCCCGGCCGCCGCAGCGCCTCGTCGATCGCTTCGGGCCGGTTGGTGGCGGCGATGATGACGAGGTTCGCGCGCGCCTCCAGCCCGTCCATCAGGGTCAGGAGCTGCGCGACGAGCCGCTTCTCCGCCTCGCCCTGCACCCGGTCGCGCTTGGGGGCGATCGAGTCGATCTCGTCGATGAAGACGATCGAGGGGGCGGACTTGGTCGCCTCCTCGAAAATCTCGCGCAGGCGCTGTTCGGATTCACCATAGGCCGAGCCCATGATCTCGGGCCCGTTGATCAGGAAGAATTGCGCGTCCGATTCATTGGCCACAGCGCGGGCAAGCCGCGTCTTGCCGGTGCCGGGCGGGCCATGGAGCAGCACGCCCTTGGGCGGCTCGACGCCCAGCCGCTCGAACAATTCGGGATAGCGCAGCGGCAGTTCGACCATCTCGCGCAGCTGGTCGATGGTCGAGGCCATGCCGCCGATATCGTCATAGGTGACGTCGGCGCGGCGGGCTTCGCGCGGTTCCTCATATTCGGGGCGCAGCTCGACCTCGGTATTCTCGTCGATATGGACGACGCCCTTGGGGCTGGCCGCGACGACCGCGAGGCGGATTTCCTGGAGCGCATAGGCGGGCGCGTTCATGAACTGCGCGACGCCCGGCGGCATGTTGGTCACACGCTGCTGCCCCGCCGTCGCCACCACATCGCCCTGGCAGAGCGGCCGGTTGAAGAAGGTGCGCTTCAGCGCCTGCGCCGAGCCCTGGAGCCGCAGATTCTCCTGCGCGGGGGCGAAGACGACGCGGGTCGCGGGTTTCGATTCAACCTTGCGCACCTCGACGAAATCGCCCGAGCCGACGCCGGCATTGGCCCGCTGCAACCCGTCGATGCGCAACAGGTCGAGGCCCTCATCCTCCTGATAGGGGGCGACGGCGCGCGCCGGGGTCGCCTGCTTGCCGACGATCTCGACGACATCGCCCTCGGTGATGCCCAGCGCCGCCATCAGCGCGCGCGGCATATGCGCCAGCCCGCGCCCCGAATCCTCGGGACGGCTATTGGCCACCTGTATCTTGCGGGTCGGCGCGTCGCTGTCGGCCATGATGATCCCTTGGCTTGAGTGTTCAACACGAAAGCGCGGGACGTGGGGGCGGGTTCCGGGTCGCGAAAGGGCCGCCCGACGGAGCGAGGCAAAAAAAAGGGCCGATCGAAACGACCAGCCCGTAAAAGTTTTTAGGAGAGGATGCCTGAAAGGCCCGTTCCTTTTGCGCCGCAGCACGCTATGTTGCAAGTGCGAAAAGCTTGGTTAAGGTTGCAGTTTATGCAATCCTCTGATCGAGAGGATGTCACAACAACAGGTGCGAGATGCGCAGGCTTCCCCCGCTGGGTGCGATCGAAGCATTCGTCCAAGTCGTCCGTCTGGGCTCCATCAAGGCCGCCGCCGAGGAACTGGCGCTGTCCGCCCCTGCGCTCAGCCGCCGGGTCCAGACGCTGGAGCGGTTCGTCGGCAAGCCGCTGTTCGCGCGGCGGCATCAGGCGATGGTGCCCAATGAGGATGGCCAGACGCTGATGGAGCAGATCGCGCCGCTGCTCGACCAGTTGAGCGACGCGGTGGAGGCGATGACCAGCGGGCACGAGGTGCTGCGCCTGCGGCTCGGCGTGCTGCCGCTCTATGCGGCGCAGCGGTTGTTCCCGCATATGGGGATGCTGCGCGCGGCGCATCCCGAACTGCATCTCGACATCGACACCGCCGGGCACGGTATCGCGCGACTGGGCGAAGGGCTGGACGCGGTGATCGCGCTGGGCCGCGACATCGATCCCTCGCTCTATGCCAAGCGGCTGGATCGCAACAAGGTCTATGTCATCGGGTCGAAGCGGCTGATCGAAGGGCCCAACCCGCTGGTCCGCCCGTCGCAGATGAACGGCATGACCGCGCTGCTCCACCGCGAAATGCCCGACGCCTTCACCGCCTGGTGCCAGGTGGCGGGGCTGACCAATATCAAGCCCAAGGCGATCGACTATTTCGATTCGGGCGGACTGATGCTGGAGGCGGCGGCGCAGGGGCTGGGCATCGCCTTCATGCATGCCAGCCATTTCGAACATGCGCAGGACCCGCGCCTCGTCCGGCTGTTCGATATCGAGGTGGACAGCCCGTACAGCCACTGGTTCGTCTGCCGCCCCCGCGCGCTCCAGCAGAAGTCGGTGCGGCTGTTCCATGACTGGCTGATCCGCACGCTGTATCCCGAAGCGGCATAGGCACACGCCCCAAGCACGCCCCTCCCGCAGGCGGGAGGGGATGGGGGAGGGAAAGCCCCAAGCCGTGTCGCCCGTGGAGAAGCCCTCCCCCCAGCCCAGTTTCAGGTAAACGATGCCCCGCATCGTTTAGGTCATGCCGGAGGCATGACCGACCTGAAACTCGCCCGCGGGAGGTGGAGCGTTATGCCAACGACAAAAAGCCGCGCGTCCGTCAGGACGGCGGCTTCACGCCTTCAAGCCATTACGGGGCGACCCTGGGGGTCGCCGCCCGCAAATTACTTGATCTTGGCTTCCTTGAACTCGACATGCTTGCGCACGACCGGGTCGTACTTGTTGAAGCTCAGCTTCTCGGTCTTGGTGCGCGGGTTCTTCTTCGTGACGTAAAAGAAGCCGGTATCAGCCGAGCTGACGAGCTTGATCTTGACGGTGGTCGGCTTGGCCATGACCTGGTTCCTGTATGCGTGAAAAAGCGAAAGCGGCAGCCGGAGCCGCCGCTATATAAGCGCCGCCCATGGCCCATGGGCCCGCCCGAGTCAAGTATTGCGGGCCATTTAAGCCCCTCTTTACGCGCCCGCGACTATGGTTACACCCCCCGATCCCGGCGGGCCGCCGGACAGGGACGGGTGGAAGGAACAGGCGCAAGGCCATGGGTACAGGCGATTCGCCCCGCGACAAGGGCATGGACGGCGCGATTCGCGATCAGCTCTGGGCGCGCATCGCCGCACTCGACGTTCGCGCGCCCTATGCCCCCGTCGCGGATCTGGCGGGGGGCGTCGAGGCGATTCGCCGAATCGCCCATGCCCATGGCCTGGCCCCGGCGGTCACCGTCACCCATTTCATCGACCGCGCCCTGTCACGCAGCGGCGGCACGGCGACCGTGCATGGCTGGCTGACCATGTTGACCGATGCGGTGGCGAGCGAGCGGCAGGATTTCGAGACGGCGAATCACTTCGCCACGGTCTGTTCGGTGCGGCTGGCGGGCTGAATGGATGCGCTGATGATCGTGCTGGTCGCGGTGCTGGGCGCACAGGCGGCGGGGCGATGGAGCGGCTTCGTGGTCCATCTGGCCGAGCATAGCCGACAGCCCGGCCGGGTCGTCCTGGGGGCGATGCTGGTCCAGGCGGTCATGGCGGGCCTGGCGATCGCGTTCGGCCAAACGCTGGCACCCGAGGTGACGCCCGACACCCGCAGCTTGTTGCTGGCGCTGGCGCTGCTCGTCCTGGGGATCGGGCTGTTCGGGCGGATGGCCGCGCCGCGCGCGATGCCGCCGCGCTGGAGCCCGCTGGTCGCGGCGGTGATCGGCAGCGGTGCGATCCAGCTTTCCGATTCGACGACGCTGGTCATCGCGGCGGCGGCGGCGCGATCGCCCCTGCCCTGGGCCGCGCTGCCCGGCGCGATGCTGGGGCTTGCGGGGGCGATCCTGCCCGCGCTGCTGCTGGGCGAGCGGGAGTGGCGCCGCCTGCCGCTACGGGCGATACGGATCGGCGTCGGTTGCACGATGATCCTGGCCGGAATCACCATCGCCCTGTCGATCCGGGGACTGATCTAGGGGATCGATCAGACTGCACGGTCTTTGTACATGGACAGGCGGGGAGCATTTGCGCCATCGGATCGTTTACGCAACGATCCAGACAGCAACGACAGATAGCGGGAGCATGTCATGTCCGATATCAATCCGGCGCTCGATACGCCGACCGACCTCAGCCGCAACGCGACCGCCAGCGTCGCCGACGCACTCAACGGCGCCTTGGCGGACTGCTATGCGCTGTACCTGAAGACCAAGAATTTCCACTGGCACGTCTCGGGCCCGCATTTCCGCGACTATCACCTGATGCTTGACGATCAGGCGACGCAGATCCTGGGCGTGACCGACGCGATTGCCGAGCGGGTGCGCAAGACGGGCAATGTCACGCTGCGGTCGATCGGCGATATCGCGCGGCGCCAGACCATCGTCGACAATGACCGCGAATTCGTGTCGGCCGCCGACATGCTGGTCGAGCTGCGCGACGACAATCTGAAGCTGGTCGAGCGGTTCCGCACCGTCAAGGACGCCGCCGAAGAGGCCAAGGACAATGCCACCAGCGGCATCGTCGACGAATGGACCGACCAGGCCGAGGAACGCGCCTGGTTCCTGTTCGAGGCGGGCCGCAAGGGCTGATCTCCCCCACCCCACCCCATGATGCGAAGGGCCTCGGCGAAAGCCGGGGCCTTTTGTCTGGGCGTCAGACCGCGGCGGCGGGCAGCCAGGGGGCCTCGAACCGCGGCCGCCGGGGGGGCAGCGGGGAGAGCTGGCGCAGCGCGGGCAGGTCGAGCAGGCGGAAGCGATGGCCCTGTCGCGAGATCAGCCCCTCGGCTTCCATCGCCCGGATCGTCCGGTTGACGTGAACGGCGGTCAGGCCGACCAGATCGCCGATGATCTCCTGGGTCAGCGGCAGGTGGAAGCTGTCGTCCTGCACCATGTCGATCGGGGTCAGCCGCGCATGGAGATCGACCAGCAGGCGCGCCAGCTGCTCCTTGGCCGAGGCGTTGCCCGTGATCGCCAGCATGTCCATCAGCGCCAGCCGCTCCATCTGCGCCGCCGTGGTGAACAGCGCGCCAAGACGCGGCATCTCGGTCAACAGTTGACCGATCCGTTCATAGGGTACGAACGCCGTCACCGCCTCGGTGATCGCGGTCAGCGTGTCGGCGGCATGCGGCAGGACCATGCTGGGCGTGGCCAGCATATCGCCGGGCAGATGGACCTTCTGGATTAGCCGATCGCCATTGCGCAGCACGATCGAGGAACTGATCCACCCCCGGATATGCAGGTAGAAGCCGCTGACGACATCGCCTTCGCGCTGGAACGTCTGGCCGCGACGGCGCACCACCTCGGCATCGCCCAGGTTGATCAGCGCATTCTCTTCGGCCGGGGTCAGGTCGCACAGGGCACGATAGCGGTGGGTCGGATAAGGCATAGGATCGCCTTGTTCCATTTCCCCACCCTTTTTGCCAACCGATCCTTGCATTTAGCGGGCGCGCCCGCCCCCTTTCGGTTTCGCCCATCCGTAATCGGAACACCAACCGTCCTGGCCGGTTGACCCCTTATCAGGTCAGGAGAATCGTCCCATGCTCAAGCTCGCCATCACCTTTCTCGTCGTCGGACTGATTCTCGGCGCGCTGGGATTCGGGGGGATCGGGGGCGCCTTTGTCGGCATCGCCAAGATCCTGTTCTTCATCGCGATCGCGCTGTTCGTGATCTTCCTCGTGCTGGGGCTGGTCGCGGGCAAGTCGGTGAAGAACGCCATCGACTGATCCGCCGATGCGCGAATTCGCGGCGTTGCTCGATGCGTTGATCTATACCCGGTCGCGCAACGCCAAGCTGAAGCTGGTCGCGGATTACCTCGCCACCACGCCCGACCCCGACCGGGGCTGGGCGATGGCGGCGTTGACCGGCGATCTCGACCTGCCCGGCGTCAAGCCCGCGCTGATCCGCGCGCTGATCGAGCAGCGGGTCGACCCGGTGCTGTTTCGCATGAGCCGCGACTATGTCGGCGACACCGCCGAGACGGTTGCGCTGCTCTGGCCCGCGCCCGACCGGCCGCTGGACCCCGAACCCCTCTCGGTCAGCGCGGTGGTCGAGCGGTTGCGCCACCTCTCCCGCTCGGACGCCCCCGCCGTGCTGGCCGACATGCTCGACCGGTCGAGTGCGGAGGAACGGTTCGCGCTCCTGAAGATGGCGACCGGCGGCCTGCGCATCGGCCTGTCCGCCCGACTCGCCAAGACCGCCTTCGCGCTGCATTTCGGGCTGGACGTCGACGCGGTGGAAGAGGTCTGGCACGGCCTGTCGCCGCCCTATGCCGAACTGTTCGCCTGGGGCGAGGGCAAGGGCGCGCAGCCGACGCCCGCCGACGTGCCGGTCTTCCGCCCCTTCATGCTGGCGCATCCGCTGGAGGATCTGCGGGTCGACCTGACCGACTATGCCGCCGAGTGGAAATGGGACGGCATCCGGGTGCAGATCGTCCATGTCGCGGGCCAGACCCGGCTCTACAGCCGCACCGGCGACGATGTGACCCACGCCTTTCCCGATGTGGCGAGCGCCTTCGACGCAGTGGGCGCGGTCGACGGCGAGCTGCTGGTCAAGGGCGAGCATCAGGGCGGTACGCTGGAGGATGGCGGCGGCGCGGCCAGCTTCAACGCGCTGCAACAGCGGCTGGGGCGCAAGACGGTGTCGGCCAGGATGCTGGCCGACTACCCCGCCTTCGTCCGGCTCTATGACATATTGGTCGATGGGACCGAGGATGTCCGTGCCCTCCCCTGGACCGAGCGCCGCCAGCGGCTGGAGGCGTTCGCAGGGAAACTCGACCTCGATCGATTCGACGTCAGCGCGGTGATCGAGGCGGAGGACTTCACCGCGCTGGAGGCCCTGCGCGCCACCGCCCGCGATGCCGCGATCGAGGGGGTGATGCTCAAGCGTCGCGATTCGCCCTATAGCGGCGGGCGGCGGGTCGGCCTGTGGTACAAATGGAAGCGCGATCCGCTGACCGCCGATTGCGTGATGATGTACGCCCAGCGCGGCAATGGCCGCCGGTCGAGCTATTATAGCGACTATACCTTCGGCTGCTGGACCGAGGAGGGCGAGCTGCTCCCCGTCGGCAAGGCCTATTCGGGGATCACCGACGAGGAGTTGCGGCAGCTCGACCGTTTCGTGCGCGCGCATACCGTGCAGCGCTTCGGCCCCGTGCGCGAGGTCGAGAAGACGCTGGTGCTGGAGATCGCGTTCGATTCGATCCACGAGTCCAAGCGGCACAAATCCGGCGTCGCGATGCGCTTCCCCCGAATCGCCCGCATCCGCACCGACAAGCCCGCCGCAGAGGCCGACCGGGTGGACACGCTCAAGCGGCTGGTGACCTAGGGCCGGTCGCCATTCAGCGATGCCTGTCCTTCCCTCGCCCCTCGCAGAGGGGAGAGGGTTGCGCAGACTTGGTCTTTGCGAAAGCAAAGGCTTAGTCGGAGCT
>NZ_JBHZQU010000033.1:0-7862 GCF_042867205.1 Sphingomonas sp. NCPPB 2930
GTTCATACCCTCAAGCGCGATTACGTCCGCGTCTCGCCGCTGCCTGATGCTCCCACCGCGTTGACATCGCTGGCCGGATGGACCGAGGACTACAACGACAACCACCCCCATTCAGGGCTCAAAATGCGTTCACCGCGCGAACATCGCGCACTGGTTTCTGCAACCGCTTGAATCCGTCCGGTGAAACGGGGGCCAGATCATCTGCATTTATCGTATCCAGATCATGGCGCATGCGACGGAAGCGTTTAAGTTTGTTGAAGAAGCACTCGATCTGGTGGCGCTCTTTGTAGAGCCGCCAGTCGATTGCCGGCTTTCGGGTCCGGCTGGGATTAGCCTTGATCTGCGCCGTTGCGCCGAGATCATCGGCAATGAAAATGAGTAGCGGATCGGCATCGTAGGCAGCATCGGCGATGACATGACCTACGCCACGCAGGCCTTTCAGCAGATTCAGCGCCTGGGGAGCGTCGCCACTTTGCCCCGGCGTCGGGTGAATACAGATCGGCAGTCCGATGACGTCGACGGCCGCGTGTAGCTTGGTCGTCAGTCCGCCACGCGAACGGCTAATCGCGGCAGCTTCAGCCCCCCTTTTGCGCCGCTTGCATCGGCATGGACCTTCGAGATCGTGCTGTCGATCAGAACGTATTCGAAGTCCGGCGTGTCGGCCATCGCATGGAACAGCTTTTCCCAAACGCCAGCGTGCGACCAACGACGGAACCGCGCATGGACCCCGCTCCATTTGCCGAACGGCTCCGGCAGATCACGCCAGCGTGCTGCATTGCCCGCCATCCACAAAATCGCATCCACGAACAGCCGATTATCGACCCTGCTGCGCCCACGCAGTCCATCCCGCCCAGGAAGATGTTCCGCAATCCGCTCCCATTGCTTGTCCGTCAGCGTGCGTCTGCTCATGATCCAGCTCCTTCGCCAGCCTTGAATCAGAACTCGCCGACAAAGGGAATCCTCAAATGCAGACAGGGCCTAGGGGTCGAGCAGACTGGTCATGACCTTTATAGCTCGGGCAATTTCGAACTGCCCCACGCCCTAGTGATGCAGCTTTTTGGCGTTGCGCATGCGGCAGGGTCGGTCTTGTCAAGCGTACCGGTCGCACAGATCACCTCGTGCGCCTGACGCGGATTAACGTGGGAGAAGGGATGTTCGTGGGGCGCCATTAAAGTCAAGCCAAACGGCAATGGCGGCCGGCATGTTAGCGATCGAGGGCTGCCGAAGTGCTCGATAATATATGTTATGTAAAATCGATAATACGGTCAGCCTATTGAGCTTGTTGGTCCCAACACCGTGCACTTCAAAAAAAAAGAATCAAGAGAATATACCAACGTGGCTGCAGCGCGAACCCAGTTTTAGGCCTCTCTGCAAGCGGCTGCGTCAAACTCCCACGCAAGTTCCCCGGCGATCACCCTATGACGCAGAGGTCGTCTGCGGATGCCCCATACCGAACAGCGAATGAGGATCCGAATATACGCCCAGGAATGGGATCCATCCGAACGTCGTAGTCGACCGCCGACCGCCGACCGCCTGGCGCGGTTTGGGTTTTCTTTTTCGTAAGATTTTGTAAATAAGCATGGCTAACGCAGGCGAAGCCATTGTTTTCCAATGAAAACATGTGTTTCAAAATAGCCAAAACTGTAACATGCCGCAATATGGTTGTGTAAGTCCTTGACCCTCCAAGGACTTGCCTGGCGCAGTCATGGGCGGCGATACGTCCCGCTTGCCTCAGACTCCGTGCCACATGCGTTTGGCGAGGTTTCGTTCTTCGTGCCCCGTGGCGTGGGTGTAGATCGCGGTCGTCTTGATGTCGGCATGGCCGAGCCAGCGCTGGACCATGTTCAGGGGCACGCCGGACTGCACGGCGTTGACGCCAAAGGCATGGCGCAAGCCTTTGGGGGTCGCATAGCTTCCCCGGATTCCAGCGGCTTGCATGACCTCGCATATGCGGCGATAGCCGGTCATCCGGCACCAGGGGAATAATCGTTCAGGCGGCAGCTGGCCCTTTTCCAGCCCGTGGCGCAACTTGCTGATGATCGATCGTTTGACCGGGACCGATCGGAACATGACTTTATCTCTCTTCTTCAGGCATTTGATTACGATGCACTGTTGATGGAAGTCGATATTGCTTTCCTCCAGCGCCAGCGCTTCGGATATCCGGCATCCGGTATAAGCAACGATCAGGCAGAATATTTCTATCTCGGGAGGATAGCATCGCGTCAGCTTGATGAACGATTGCAGCTCATCCCGCGTCAGATACTTCCGCTGACCCTTCGCGTCGTACATCGACCAAGGCATGTTCGAAGCCTCTCCCCGGTTTGAAGGTCCCGAAGATAGCGGGATTATGGTTTGAATTCTGTTCAATGGCTGACGACCCGGTTGTTACAGTTTTGGCTATTGCGTCACCGGGCGGCGATCTGCGGCGGATCGCGACGACAGGGGGGGGGAAGGTGGCGCGACATTCCGACGACGGGCCATGGGCCGACCGCGAAGATACCGGGACCGAGCGCGTGGCGCTGGCCGATCGCGGCGATGGAGGGGCTATGCTGGCGTGCCCGTCGGCATCGATGGCGCTGGTGTGGCAACCCGTCCGCGACGTGCGGCCGGGCGGCGCGATCCTGTATCACGAAGGGCTGGTGCGCTTCCCCGAGACCGATGGCTGGGACGCCGCGCCGCACGCGACGCTGGCGATGATCGAGCGTTGCGGCGGAAGCCTGTCCTTCGACCGGCTCATCGTCCGCCGCGTGATCGAAGCGTTGCGATCCGATCCCGTCGCGGTCCTCGGCGTCAATCTGTCCGCCGCCAGTACCGATCCCGATGGCTGGAGCGATGTGGTGGCGATGCTGCGGAGCGATCGCGCGATCGCGCGCCGCCTGATCGTCGAGATCACCGAAACCGCGCCCTTTGCCGACATCGACAGGGCTGCCTCATTCTGCGCGCAGCTCCAGGCCTGCGGCGTGCGCGTCGCGCTGGACGATTTCGGGGCGGGGCATTCGTCCGTCGCCACCGCGCTGGCGTTGCAGCCCGCGATCATCAAGATCGACGGCGCGTTCGTGCAGCAGGCCGGGGCGAGCGCCACCGGCGCGGCGCTGTTCCGGCATTTGGTCGGCATCGCCCGGTCGATCGGCGGCTTGACCATCGTCGAAGGGGTCGAGACCCGCGAACAGGCCGATATCGCCCAGGACGCGGGGAGCCTATGGCAGCAGGGCTATTTCCATGGCAGGCCGATGCGGCTGCGCCCCGCCAGGACCCAGGCCGATTTCATCGCGTGGAGCGACCCCGCGCATCGCGCCGGGGCGGGACTGTTCACCCCCATCTCCTGGCGATGATGGCGGCGCGGCCGCTTCACGCACCCGAACAGGCAGCAGGCGCGTCGGCCGGTCGCGGCGTGACCGGCGCGGGGCTGGGCGACAGCGCTTCCCATTCCTCCACCGCCAGCCCCGCATGGCGGTCCCCCGCCCCCGACGCGTCCATCACCGCGCGCAGGCAGCGGGTGGTGACGGGGGCGAAGCGCACCTCCTGGAATCGCTCCACCCCGGTCGGATAGGTCCCCGCGATCCGCCGCCAGCTCCCCTGCCCCCAATATTCCAGATGCCAGGCGGCGGGCGGGGCGACGCCTTCGTCCGCGCCGGCGGGATGGTCGGCGAAGAAGCGGATGCGCGCGCCGTTCAGCGTCACCGGCCGGGGCCAGCGATATTCGATCCAGGCGCTGGCCGGGTTCGCCTTCGTCCAGTTGCCCCACATATCGGGCGGCAGCGGGTTCGCCCGCACCACGCCGTCGTTCAGCGCGGCGATCCAGTATTGCACCGGGCCGGGCGCGTTGGAGGCGGTGGCCCAGGCGCTTAAGCCCCGGTTGCGCGTCGGCGGGGGCGGCGGGGCGGGTGCCCTGCTCGGCTTTACGGGGCGGATCGCGGGGGGCGAGACGCTGTCGTCCCACGCCATCGGATCGAGCGCGACCGAGCGGCGGAAATGCCCCCCGCCCTTCGCATCGGCGGTATGATAGGCCAGATACCAGCGTCCCTTGAACGGGACGGCCCCCGCATGCGAGGTGGTGGACGACACCGGGGGCAGCACCACCCCGCGATAGGTCCAGGGCCCCATCGGGCTCGGCGCCGAGGCATAGGCCTGGCATGCATGATAGAGCGTCGGCGTACAGGCGCTGCCCGGCCCGGTCGTGTTGGCGGCGTAGAGCAGATAATAGGTGCCGCGCCGCTTCATGATCCAGGGCGCCTCGAAGAAGCCGGTCGCGCCGGTCACGACCTGCTCGGGGCCCTTGGGGGTGACCATGTCGGGGGCCAGCTCCATCGCGCGCAGCCGCCCGAACGTGCCCCAATAGATATAGATACGGCCGTCATCATCGATCAGCACGGTCGGGTCGATATTCTGGATGTCGTTGGCCACCGGCACCGTTTGCGAGATGATCGGGCCCGAGGGGTGCGCGTCGCGCCACGGCCCGGTCGGGCGGTCGGCTACCGCCACGCCGATCGCGAACCGGTCCTTCGCCCCGCCGTCCCGCTGGAGCACCGGCGCATAGAGATAGAAGCGCCCGTCCCGCCCCTTCACGATCTGCCCGGCATAAGCGCGGCCCGGCTCGGCCCAGGCGAAGACGCGCTCGGGCCGGGCGATGGCGGGATAGTGCCGCCACACGCCGCTGGCGGGGTCTTTCGTCGAGAGAAGCTGCCACTCGTTCATGATGAAGTCGTTGACGCCTTTGGGCGCCTCATCGCGCCCCGCCAGGATCCACAGCGTGTCGCCATCGACCAGCGGCGCGGGGTCGGTGGAATAGTAACGCCCATCGGCCAGGATCGGATTGCCCCGGCTGTGGACGGTTTCGGAAGCGAGCTGGGCGGCGAGGAGGATCAGCGGGATCATGGCGGGCATAGTGGCCGAGCCTGTCGCGTCTGTCGATATAGTATACCTTCTTCCTTTTCCTCCCCTGCAAGGGGAGGTGGCAGTCCGCAGGGCTGACGGAGGGGTGTCACCCCCTTCGAGAGCGGGACACCCTTCTCTTGCAGGGGGGGACTAGCTTAGCGATCCAGCAACGCCGCACTCGGACACCCCGCCGCCCCCGCGCCCGCGCCCGGCCGATAGACCAGCCGCACCCGGCTCGGCCCGGTGGGGATGCAGGCGGCCAGGTGATAGTCGCGCGCCAGCACCGCGCGCAGCACCGCGCGGGTCGCCGGGTTGCCGAAGGCGAAGCGGGGATAATCGTCGACGATCGCGCCGGGCCGCGCGGCCAGGATGCGGCGGACCTCGGCGACGGGGTCCACGCCGATCGCGGCCGCGCTCGCCTCGTCCCGGGTGGCGAGATGCCCCGGAAACACCCATTTCGACGGCAGGCAGCTATGCGTCAGCAGGTAAAGCGCCGGATAGCCGTCATAGACATAGAGACAGCCGCGCGCCGGGGTCGCGGCAGCGGCGACGGCCCGCGCCTCGGCCGCGCCGCCCTTGGTCCGCTCGCTGAGGTGCAGCACGATCTGCCCCGCCGCGCCGATCGCGAGCAGGAAGGCCGCGATCCCGGCACGGCGCCAGCGGGCCAGCGCGGGGGCGGCGACCAGCACGCCGGGCAGGACGATGGGCAGCGCATAATGCGGGCTGCCGAACCGGCCATAGAGCAGGACCGCCGCGCCCGCGACCGCCAGCCAGACGAGCAGCAGGCGAAAGCCCTCGCGCCGCTCCGCCGGGACATGGCGCCAGGGCCGCCCGAAACCGATCGCCAGCGCGAGCGGCGCCAGGATGCCGACACAGGCGGCCAGCCCCTCCAGCTCGTCGGCCAGCGGCCGCGCCGCCTGTCCGCCGAGCGAGACGATATTGGCAAAGAGCCAGGCCTGCCCCTGCCCCATCGCGGCATAGCCGCCCAGGGCGACCAGCGTCGGCAACAGCGCCAGCGCGACCCAGACCAAGGCCATCCCCGCCAGCCGCCCCAGCGGCACCCGCTCACGCCAGCCCTGCCAGAGCAGGATGCAGCCGAACGCAAACCCCTCGGGCAGCACCGAATATTTGATCTGGAGCGCCAGCCCCACTGCCGCCATCGCGACCGCGCCGCAGGGAAACAGCCGCCCCCGCCCCTCGACCGCGCGCAGCACCGCGCTCGCGGCGACCAGCATCGGCGCATTGTAGAAGACCGGGGACTGGCCCCCTTCCCCCTCCATCAGGTTCAGCCAGAGGATATAGAGGATCGCCGCCACGACCGCCGCCCCCGGCCCCGCAAAGCCCCGCGCGACACGCTGGATACCGAAGGCGGTGGCGATGACGAAGCCGGTCGCGACCAGCTTATAGGCGAGGAACCCGTCCCCCCCGAGCCCCCGCGCCCCCGCATAGAGGAGGAACAGTCCGATCGGCTTGCGGTCGAAGATATCGACATAGGGCATCGCGCCGTGCAGCATCCGGTCGCCGACCAGCAGATAATATTGCTCGTCGAACCCGATCACCGGATTCCCGAACGTCCGCGCCCGCACCACCAGCGCGACCAGCGTCAGCAGCAGCAGGACCAAAGCCTGCCCCCGCCACCCGCTTTGCCCCTGTCCCTTGCTCATGAGACGCGCGGGTGGGTCGCTTTGCGGGCAAAGGCAAGGATAAAGAGGGTGATGTCGAACGGCCCCGCCCCCGTTTGACGAAGGAAACCGCATCGATCAGCATCGCGCCATGTCATCCCTCCTCTCGCGATTGAGTCGCGCAGCGATGCGCAAGCCACGGTGGCGAACACCATGGAATATCGCCGCAACAGGACTGGCCTGGCTGTTGAGCCGGTTGTCAGGCTTGAGCCGATGGCCTCTGAACCGCCATGATTGTCTTGTCGCCGCTGCGTTTCTGGGCACGGGCCTGGCGGTGGATATATGGGGTTTGCGGTCCGAGAGGCGGTAAGCGTCAGCCTGCGGTGTATCGTTCCAACATCGGCGGTCGATGCAGACACTCCGAGAAGCGGAAAGGTCGGGTGGATAGAGGGGCTATGTCGGCCGCGTCGGCGTGCAGCGGGTTCATCAAAATTATGTCGGCTTCGGGCAGGACGGCGGACTGGACGGCAATTGCAAGCGACCGCCGCTGCTTTGCCCAGGCGTCGACGAAAGCGACCTTTGCCTCGCTGCCCAATGCGTGGGGAACCCGCTCGACATCACAATCGATGGTCGTCCAACCCAAAACGAAATCGTCGTCGGAGAATGCCGGGGTGGCCTGGACATAGCGCAGTGCCACCAAGACCGCTAATCCCGGCTCACTTGCGAAGTTGACCAATGGGACGCCGGGCGATGAATAGCGCCCACCCGATTTCGCCGCACCCGCCCCATCGAGGGCGACATATTGTGGTCGCGTCAGCCGCCATAGTTTCATTCCACCGGGTTTATCAGGCACGGAGTGGTTGCCTCAATACACCAGCCTTCCCGATCGGGAACGACGAGTGAGACGCTGTGGGCGCTCCCGAAATCGATCGGGAAAGGAGAATGCGTGCGGCTTCTCCAAACCCGCAGCGGATAGGGAAATGCGAAGTATCGACGCACGGTGATCGTCTGCGATATATGGAACATCCGGTATCGAGACGGGGGTTGCACGGTGAGCAAGGGGTATGATCTACTCGGGCTTTATCATGATGCCGACGATCCCCGCGTAATTGTTCCAAAGCGCGTCAAGGCGCTTGGCTGGACGATCAATGTCGGCCATCAAAGGGGTCGATTGGCTCTTGCCGGTGTCGGCGTGGCGATCCTGATAGCTGCCGCCTTGCAGTATGGATGAAAGCAGCTGCCGCGCAGAATCTAATCCCTATCGGGATCGAATATCAGGAATGACCGAGTTGGGTGGAGGCTGTGTAGAAACGCTCCCGAGATGAAAGGCGCGTGGTGATGATCGGAAGGCCGCGATGACCGAGT
>NZ_JBHZQU010000034.1:0-6934 GCF_042867205.1 Sphingomonas sp. NCPPB 2930
TTTGCTCTCGCAAAGGCCAAGTCTGCGCAACCCTCTCCCCTCTGCGAGGGGCGAGGGAAGGAAAGGCATCGTTGAATGTCGATCGGCCCCTGGACGAACACGGAATCAGAGTTCCCGCGCTTCCTCGACCAGCATCACCGGCACGCCGTCGCGGATCGGATAGGCCAGCCCCGCCGCCTCCGACACCAGTTCGCGCGCGGCCTCGTCATAGCGCAAAGGGGTCCGCGTCACCGGGCAGACCAGCCGTTCGAGCAGCCAGGGGTCCAGGCTCATTGCAGCGTCACCCGATCCTCGCCGTCATGGCGACCGAAAAATTGCATTAGCTGGATGATCAGCTCGGCGCGCTGCTCCAGATCGGGCGCCTCGAGCAGCGCCTGCTTGGCGGCGATGTCGAAGGGCGCGATCTGTGCGATGCCGTTGACCAGGCTCTCGTCATCCAGCCGCCCGACCGCGTCCCAGTCGACCGCATAGCCCTGAAGCTCGGCGAAGCGGCGCGACTCCTGCTCCAGCGAGGCGCGGCGGCCGAGCGACAACAGATCCTCGTCCACCACCGGCAGCAACTCCGCCTCGACCTGGCGGAAGGGCGTCGTCACCGTCAGCTCGCGGACGATGCGAAACAGCGACACCCCCTCCAGCACGAGGTTGTAGCGGCCATCCTCCATCGCCTCGACCTCGGCGATGCGGCCGACACAGCCCATCTGGTAGAGGCTGGGCGTATCGCCATCGCCCGATGGCTGGACCATGCCGATCCGCCGGTCGCGCGCCATCGCGTCGGAGACGAGCGCCCGGTAGCGCGGCTCGAAGATGTGCAGCGGCAGCGGCATCCCCGGAAAGAGGATCGCACCCGCCAGCGGAAAGATCGAGAGCCGCGCCACGGGGCGTTATCCGAACAGGATGGCGGACAGCCGCCGCCGCTGCTGCGACACCCAGGGGTCGGTCAGGCCGACCACCTCGAACAGCTTGAGCAGCTGCTGGCGTGCGGCATCCTCGTTCCAGCTGCGGTCGGCGGCGACGATGTGGAGCAGATTGTCCGCCGCGCCGTCGCGGTCGCCCGCCGCCATCTGCGCGTTCGCCAGCGCGAACCGCTTCTCGTGATCGTCCGGATCAGCGGCGACCTCGGCCGCCAGACCGGCATAATCCGCCGCCGGTGGAGCCGAACGCGCGAGCGCGACGGCGGCCATCGCGCGGTGGATGGCGGGGTCTTTGGCCAGCTCCTGCGGCAGCGCCTCGGTCGCGGCCTCGGCCTCCTCGACCCGCCCCGCGCCGAGCAGCGCGCGGATATGCCCCGACAGCACGGCGGGATGGTCGGGCGCCATGTCGAGCAGCTGCTGGAAGATCGACACCGCGCGCTCGGCGTCACCGGCCTCCAGCACTTCCTCGCCCATCGCGATCAGCGGTTCCAGCTCGGCCGCCGCGTCCGCCGCCTCCGACTGGATCGGCAACTGCTTGAGCAGCTGGTCCAGCGTCGCGCGCAGCGCGCTCTCGGTGCGCGCGCTGGTCAGGTCGGCGACCAGCTGGCCCTGGAACATCGCATAGACGGTCGGGATCGAGCGGATCTGGAATTGGTTGGCGATGAACTGGTTTTTGTCGGTGTCGATCTTGGCCAGCACCACGCCCTTGTCGGCATAGTCGGCCGCGACCTTTTCCAGCGTCGGGCCCAGCGCCTTGCACGGCCCGCACCATTCGGCCCAGAAATCGAGGATGACCAGCTTGGTCATCGACGGCTCTACGACATCGCGGCGGAAGGCGGTGACGGCCTCCTTCTCGGCGGGCGACATTCCCAACGTGGCCAAAAGACGCTCCTTTACGTGTTGCCCGCCCTATGTGGGCGAGGGCGGTCGGTAATGAAAGGCCGAAGCCGCAATCAGCCGTTCAGCCGTGCGATCGTCCGGTCGCGCCCGATCAGCGGCAGGAGCGCGGCCATGTCCGGCCCCTGCGCGCGGCCGGTCAGCGCGAGGCGCAGCGGCAGGAACAGCGTCTTGCCCTTGCGCCCCGTGGCGTCCTTCAGCGCGGCGGTCAGCGCGTGCCAGGGGTCGTTCGCCCAGTCGATCCGCGCGGCGACCTCCGCCGCCTGCGCCAGATAGGCGCGGTCGTCTCCGGCGGGCTCCGGCGCATCGACCGGCCCCTCGATCACCTGCCACCAGTCCGCCGCCTCGGCGACGGTGGCGAGGTTCGGGCGCACCGCCTCCCATTCCGCCTCGCCCATGCCGGTGGGCAGCCGCTCGGCGACCGCTCCGTAGGGCGTCTGGTGCAGGATACGCGCATTCAGCTGCGCCAGTTCACCCTCGTCGAAGCGCGCGGGCGCCCGGCCGAAGCGCGTGAAATCGAACCCGGCGATCAGCGGCGCCATGTCGGCGACCGGCTCGACCGGATCGCTGGTCCCGATCCGTGCGAGGAGCGCGCGCACCGCCTGCGGCTCGATACCGATCTCCCGGAAATGATCGACGCCCAGCGAGCCGAGTCGCTTGGACAGCTTGCCCTCGTTGCCGGTCAGCAACGCGGCATGGGCGAAGCGCGGCAGCTCGGCCCCCAGCGCCTGGAACATCTGGATCTGGAGCGCGGTGTTGGAGACATGGTCCTCGCCGCGCACTACCTGGGTCACGCCCATGTCGATATCGTCGATGACCGAGGGGAGCATGTAGAGCCACGTGCCGTCGGCGCGGCGGATCACCGGATCGCTCATCGTCGCGGGGTCGAAGCGCTGGGCCCCGCGCACCGCATCGTCCCATTCGATCGCCGCGCCGTGATCGAGCTTGAACCGCCAGTGCGGGCGAACGCCCTCGCCTTCCAGCTTCGCCCGATCCTCGTCGGTCAGAGCCAGCGCGGCGCGGTCGTACACCGGGGGCAGGCCGCGCCCGAGCTGAATCTTGCGCTTCAGGTCGAGTTCCTGCGCGCTTTCATAGGCCGGATAGACATGGCCGCTCGCGACCAGTTCGGCGAAGCGCGCCTCGTACAGCGCGAAACGCTGCGACTGGCGGACCTCCGCATCCGGGATCAGCCCCAGCCACTGCAAATCCGCCCGGATCGCATCGACATAGCGTTCCTCGCTCCGCTCGGCATCGGTGTCGTCGATGCGCAGCAGGAAGCGCCCGCCGGCCTTTCGCGCATATATCCAGTTGTGCAGCGCGGTGCGGATATTGCCGACATGCAGCCGCCCGGTGGGCGAGGGAGCGAAACGGGTCACGGTCATGCCTCGCGCCATAATCCGGGAATCGCCTTTGCGCTATTGTGACAGCGCGATTAAAGGGGCCGCGAGTAACGGGCTGTCTGCGGGGACGGGTGACACCATGAAATTGATGACCGGCAATTCGAACCTGCCGCTGGCGAAGGCGATCTCCTCCTATCTGGAGGTGCCGCTGACGGAAGCGCTGGTGCGCCGCTTCGCCGATGAGGAAATCTTCGTCGAGATCCAGGAGAATGTGCGCGGCGAGGACGTGTTCGTGATCCAGTCGACCGGCTATCCGGTCAACGACAACCTCATGGAACTCCTCATCATGATCGACGCGCTGAAGCGCGCGTCGGCCAGCCGCATCACGGCGGTGATCCCCTATTTCGGCTATGCCCGCCAGGACCGGAAGCCCGGGCCCCGTACGCCGATCTCGGCCAAGCTGGTGGCGAACCTGATCACCGTGGCGGGCGCCGACCGCGTCCTGTCGGTCGACCTGCACGCCGGGCAGATCCAGGGATTCTTCGATATCCCGACCGACAATCTCTATGCCGCGCCGGTCATGTCGGCGGACATCCTGGCGCGGTTCAAGAACGACAACCTCATGGTCGTGTCGCCCGACGTCGGCGGCGTGGTCCGCGCGCGCCAGCTCGCCAAGCGGCTGAACAACGCCCCCCTCGCCATCGTCGACAAGCGTCGCGAGCGCGCGGGCGAGTCGGAGGTGATGAACATCATCGGCGACGTCGAAGGGCGCTTCTGCATCCTGATCGACGATATCGTCGACTCGGCGGGCACGCTGTGCAACGCGGCGGCCGCTTTGCGCCAGGCGGGGGCGCAGGATGTCGTCGCCTATGTCACCCACGGCGTCCTGTCGGGCGGCGCGGTGGCGCGCGTCGATGGTTCGGAACTGCGCGAGCTGGTCATCACCGACTCGATCGGCAACCACGAGTCGATCGGCACCACCGCCAAGATCCGGCACCTGCCCATCGCCCCGCTGCTGGGCGAGGCGATCAAGCGCATCGCGGACGAGACCAGCGTGTCGAGCCTGTTCGATTGAGTCTTTGACGGGCGCAAGTCGTAGGCGTTTCGTGCGCGGCTGGCCCCCACCCCAAACCCCTCCCCCCTACCGGGAGGAGGGGCTTAGAATACGCGCAAGCCGGTCGAACCAGGCACGCCCCTCCCGCAGGCGGGAGGGGATGGGGGAGGGTCGGGTCTAGGCGAGACGATCACGGCGCCCGCTCTAGAAAGAGTCAGCGATTCCCCAGCGCGACGATATGATCGAACACCGCCGGGTGAAGCGGCTTGGAAAAGGCGCAGCCATATTTGAACCGGTCGCGCCAGGCGATCACCGCCTCCAGCGGGGCGAGCCCCGGCAGGGTCAGCCAGACGATCGTGCCCGGCCACAGGGTGAAGCTGGTCTCGGCCCGGAAGCCCTCTTGCGACAGGTCGACCACGTCGATCTCGAACCGGGTCTGCCCCTTGTCGCGCAGATGGGCCCGCATCCGCACCGCCTGCCGAAGCGAGCGGCGAAGTTCCTGGCCTTGGACGGGCTCGAAGGGCGGTGTGAAGACCGGTTTTTCCATGACGCTCCCGCTATGGCCAAACAAGGTTACTTTTCCGTCAACGCGGCATCCCGGACGTCCGCCGCACCGGCCGGTCGCCGCACCCCGGCATGCGCCCGGCGCTTCAACTCCGCCTTCAACGCCTCGGGGCGCGGCGCGACCAGGAAACCGAAACTGACCGTGCCCTGCTTGGTTTCCACGACATGGTGCAGCCGATGCGCCTGGATGATCCGCTTCATGTAATCGGACTTGGGCAGATAGCGGGTCGGCAGTCGCTTGTGCACGATCACGTCGTGGAACCCGAAATAGATCGCACCATAGGCCGCGATCCCCGCCCCGATCCAGGTGAAACCGCTCCACCAGCCCAGCTGCGCGCCGCCCAGGATCATCACGAAGGACGGCACCGCGAAGATCGCCGCGTACAGGTCGTTCAGCTCCCAATTGCCGGTGCGCGGACGATGATGGCTTTCGTGCAGGAACCAGCCCGGCCCATGCATGATCCAGCGATGCGCCGCATAGGCGAATCCCTCCATGAAGATCACGGTGCCGAGGAACAGGAGAATGCCGAGAGCCCAATGCATTGGACCGATATAGAACAGTCGCACGGAATTTGCTCGCATTTCCATACATCGCGCGGATCGAACGGCATGACGCACCGCATTTCGCACTTGCGATGCAATTGCAATAGAATGCTTTCGGGGTGGATTTGTGGCCCGGCCTGTGCTTTAGCGCGAAGCAATTTCCCTAGAACCACCCGAGAGGCGGAAGGCTAGCGCATGAACATCCACGAATATCAGGCCAAGGAATTGCTCGCCAAGTTCGGCGTGCCCGTCCCCGCCGGCTTCGCCGCGATGACCGTTGAGGAGGCCGTCGAGGCGTCGTCCAAGCTCCCCGGACCGCTCTACGTCGTCAAGGCGCAGATCCATGCGGGCGGCCGCGGCAAGGGCAAGTTCAAGGAACTCGGCCCCGACGCCAAGGGCGGTGTTCGCCTGGCCAAGACCGCCGAGGAAGTCCGTGCGCACGCCACCGACATGCTGGGCAACACGCTGGTCACCATCCAGACCGGCGAAGCGGGCAAGCAGGTCAACCGCCTGTACGTGACCGACGGCGTCGACATCGCCAAGGAATTCTACCTCGCGCTGCTCGTCAACCGCGCGACCGGCCGCGTCTCGATGGTCGCCTCGACCGAGGGCGGCATGGACATCGAGACCGTGGCGCATGACACGCCCGAGAAGATCCACTCGATCGACATCGACACCGCGACCGGCTTCATGCCGCATCACGGCCGCGCCGTCGCCGCCGCGCTGGAGCTGACCGGCGACCTCGCCAAGCAGGCCGCCAATGTCGCGTCGAAGCTGTACGCCGCTTTCCTGGGCACCGATGCCGAGCAGATCGAGATCAACCCGCTCGCCGTCACCGAGGACGGCAAGCTGATGGTGCTTGATGCCAAGGTCGGCTTCGACGGCAACGCCATGTTCCGTCACAAGGACCTGATGGAACTGCGCGACACCACCGAAGAAGACGCGATGGAGCTGGAGGCGTCGAAGTACGACCTGGCCTACATCAAGCTCGACGGTGACATCGGCTGCATGGTCAACGGCGCCGGCCTCGCCATGGCGACGATGGACATCATCAAGCTGAACGGCATGTTCCCGGCCAACTTCCTCGACGTCGGCGGCGGCGCGAACAAGGAGAAGGTCACCGCGGCGTTCAAGATCATCCTGAGCGATCCCGCCGTGAAGGGCATCCTGGTCAACATCTTCGGCGGCATCATGCGTTGCGACATCATCGCCGACGGCATCGTCGCGGCGGCGAAGGAAGTGAACCTGCAGGTTCCGCTGGTCGTCCGCCTCGAGGGTACGAATGTCGAGAAGGGCAAGGAAATCCTCGCCAATTCGGGTCTCGCCATCGTCCCCGCCAACGATCTGGGCGACGCCGCCAAGAAGATCGTCGCCGAGGTTCAGAAGGTCGCCTAAACCGCACCTTCGGCCCTGACGGACCGATATAGGGGGGCTCGGGCGGAAACGTCCGGGCCCCTTTCTCGTTGGTCGGGCGTAACTCTTGCGATGCGGTCGCAAGCCCGCCAAAGACGGCGGCATGATGGGCTATCCAGCCGGGAAGGAATCGCGATGAAGATCGTCGTGCCCGTGAAGCGGGTGTTGGATTATAACGTGAAGCCGCGTGTGAAGGCGGACGGGACGGGCGT
>NZ_JBHZQU010000035.1:0-6736 GCF_042867205.1 Sphingomonas sp. NCPPB 2930
CGGCGACGACCGCCGTCGGTGATGATCTCGGACACGGACATAAGCCTATGCTTAGGGGATAGCCCCAAGCCTCCTTCCTAGGCCGGATCGACATTCAGGATTCCCAAACGGGGTGAAGGCTGGTTCATAGGCATCCGTGTAGAGGCGCGGAGCGAGCGATAGGGATCAAGCGGTACGAGTTGAGCGAGGCGCAGTGGTCGCAGATTGCATCGCTGGTTCCTGGCAAGGTGGCTGATCCTGGCCGGACGGGTGTGGATAACCGTTTGTTCGTGAACGGATGTTTGTGGGTGCTGCACTCTGGCGCACACTGGTGCGATCTTCCGGAGCGCTATGGCAAATGGAAGACCGTACACCGGCGCTTTAACCGCTGGTGCCATGCCGGTGTCTGGGAGCGGGTGTTCGAGGCGCTGACGGCGGATCGGGACAACCAGTATCTGATGATCGACAGCACCATCGTTCGCGCCCATCAGCAGGCAGCAGCCGGAAAAGGGGGGCAAAGGACCAGGCGCTGGGGCGTTCCAGAGGTGGACTGACCACCAAGGTCCACATGCTTGCCGACACGCTTGGCCGGCCCTTGCGGTTCCGAATCACGCCCGGGCAAGCGAGCGACATCGCCTCTGCCCCCGATCTGCTCGAAGGCCAGTGCGCCAAGGCAGTTCTCGCCGATAAAGCGTATGATGCTAATGCCTTGCGGGACCAGATCGCGGCCATGAACGCCACGGCAGTCATCCCCTCCAGGCGCAACAGAAGGGTCTCGATCCCGCACGATCCCCGCATCTACAAACATTGCAACCAGATCGAGCGATGCTTCAGTCGTCTCAAGCACTTCCGACGCTTCGCCCGCTACGACCGACGCACCATTCATTTCACCGGCTTCATCCATCTCGCCGCCGCCATGATCTGGCTACGCTGAATGTCGATACAACCTAGGCTTAAATCTGTCCGGTCGAAACGGGGGCCAGCTCACCGTCTGAGGAGTCATCCTCCTTGATTACAGACCTGTATGAACGCACCTACCCGGCCGGTCGGGCTGCTTAGCGTACGTCTGGAAAGACATTCTGCGATGACCCCGTTCTGCACCCGCGCCAATGCGGCGCCCATCAAGCCGCCGCTCGACGCGCACATATTCTATAAAGAACGCAACTATAATGCTAAGCCTCAAACCGTAAGCTGGCGTCGTCCTATTGCTCGGGGCTGCATGCCATCGAATAATGGGAGAAGCCGCGAGACCGCCCGGGCCCATACCGGTCATTGCTACTGTCTACGACTGCAGAACGCGCGGATGCGGATCAATTGTTGGTCGTTGAAAGCGGTGCGCCGCTATGATTTGCGCTAGGCTATCGAGTGCTATTCCCCATAGCATAAAGCACATTAATCCTGGCCGGAGGAAAATTCCAAGCGAGATGCCGATTTGCTCGGTGACGGGGCGTTGAGAGAGCCAAGCCGGACTGGATATCTCGATGAATGTCGAAAGTACGTTATCGTAAGGAATGCAAGACACATAAGCAGCTACAATCGCGATTATTGGGCCCGGCCGACGCCACGGCTCCAAGAATACTAAGAAAACTATGAAAGTTGCAGTGTAGCCACCAGGAGATGAACCGACAAGATAGGTGCTCAAAAGAATTAGCGCGATCCGCCGTTCATTTACAATACCCGGCTGCAAAAAACTACCTATTATGGTAACGATGCTGATCAATCGGCTTACGTTGATAATAATAGGAATAGCCGTCATGATAAGGTCAACTGTACGTGACGGTAAAAAGTCTCGTGTTGGGAAACGATACGTATCAAAGCCGAGAAATGGCGCGTAACTCGTAGAGTAGAAGACGCTTTCCCAAACTTGGTTTCCAGTGAGCTTGATAAAGGCCGCAGCGCCAGCGATGAGTTGGCCCAAGGTGCCGTCACCCAGTAACGCTACCGTGAGTAGATATAGGCCAAGCGTCGCAAAGCCAGCTAATTCCAGGTTACGCCATCGGCGACTTATTGCAGTCGCGACAACAGGAACGAGCAAGTATGGCTTGAAATTGATCAAAAAGGCGCTTGCTATCGCACGAGTCCAATTTGACCGAGCGATCCCGCCAAATGCAAACGCAAAAAATATAAAGCAGACAAGGATGAGGTTGCCACGCTCTAGCGTAAACAGCCATGGCAGTCCGAAAGTAAAACCAACGCCGCGGAACAATGCCGTACGCGGATCCGCCTTCCAAAAAGCATAGGTTGCCACCGCACTACCGATTGCCCAGCAGGACAGGATGGCAATACGACCGTAAACGTCACAATCGCGCGCAGCAAAAGCATCGCTGACGTAACATGATGGATCGCCAGCCAGCTTGAGAAATACGAATGACAGTGGAGGATAGACCGTCTTCCACACGTCGAAAGCGCCACGGTGGTGGGCCCAGTAAGCCGTGTTGAACCAGTCCATGAATGTGTCATTGGGATCGAAAACGAATGGCTGCGGAAGCCGTCCATACACCGAAAAATAATTGACGCACCAAGCCAACCCAGCGAGCACCGACAGCATCAAAAACAGTTCGGGGATACGTCGGCGGGACTCACCGAGTACGCGCGAGGGTTTCACTTAAGCAGACCCGGCTAGATGAATGGAAGCACAATGCAACAAGGCGCCTTTGATTGCTAATAAGCAACTACATCCTTCTGCACTCGATAGTTGCACCTGATATATCCTTTCACTTATTACCCAGAACCGTCCATCAACCAAGCGAAATCAATATTTATAGTACAATCTGCAGGGAGAACATTGACCGGGGAATATCTAATGGGGACTGCATCAAGCGCAATTTCCTCAAGCATAGTTCGATTGGTAAAAATATCAGTTCATAACCCGCGTTTTAGGTATTATTATGCTCGCGACTAAAAATATGTTTCCACTCCAAACCGGTAAGCGGCGCATAAAGCTCAGTAAAAACTGCCATTAAAATTGTCAGGATAAGCAACGCAACGGCGGATACATTATAATGACGCTCCGCATCAACATTCACGGGTTCGATGGTTTGGATGTAACTAGCACTCTCTGCAGAAAGATTTTCAACTTCTACTTGCTCCGTCGCTCGAGAATAAACCTCATACAGCGCTTCAGCAAAACGATAGTCGCGGTAGAGATCAAGATAGCGGCTGGATACGGCCCCCAATCCTGCAACATTGGGACCGCTGGCGCCGCTCGTAGGTCGACCCGTGCTGGCAACTTGCCCCTGTAACGCCGCAACCTGCGCACGCACTGCGGCAAGCTGCGGGTTTTCGGGACCTGCGACCTGTTCGACGGATCGAAGCTCTACCTGTTTGGCTGCGAGTTGAGCCTGAAGCGACGCCCTTAAAGCGATTGCGCTACCTAATTCCTGTTCCGGCGAAGCGAGATGGTTCGCCCGCCGGAACGCATCCAGTGCTTGCTCCGCCCTTACAACACGCTCACCCGCCTCACGGAAGCGCTGGTGCACGATCTTGCTCTTGTGAGCGATCGTGTTGCGGGTCAATGCCGCGATACGATCGCTAATCGCATCCACATAGGCCGTTGTAATGCGCATCGACGTATCGGCGTCGTATGTACGCGTCTCTACTTCCAATACACCGCCAAGCAGCAGGTGAATGTCAACCTCCTTGGCAAGTGCGATACGCGCATCGCGCACCGTGGCATATTGGCGGTCCGGACCGACAAGCTTCAACGAATTGATCACGCGATCCGTGACCGCCATGCTACGCCCGATGACGACATAAAGGTCGTTGGGTGGCTTCCCCCCCGAGAATAGGTTCGCAAAAGTCGCCAACTGACCACCAAGCGAATTGAGCACCTGCCCTAGACCCGCACTATTGGCATCCTGTGGCAGTAGTTTGGCACGCGCGACCCATGGTCGCGGTACGACACACAGCACGGCAAGCACGAGCGCGATTGCAAGATAGCCAATCCGGCGCCAGCGCGGTTCCAGAATCCAGCGATGCACAGCGGTCACTTTGACACCGTGGCAATGGTAGCTGCCGTCAGCCCTGCGGTAAGCAAGCCCTGCGTGACTTCACGCAATTTTGCCCAAGTTTCACCGCGCGATCCGTTGATCGGCACGAAAATGAGATCACCCGGAAGCGCATCCGCCTTCAGGGCTCCCTGACCTTGTTCGATCACGCTACCATTTGCTCGTATGACAAATACGTGACGGCGATCACCGATCTTCTGCACACCGCCCGCCTGCTCGATATAATCTCGGATTTTGCGCCCTGGGGTGAAGCGAAAATTAGCAGGGCTGGGGACCGAACCAAAAACGCCCACTGCCACGGGCACAGGCGGGATATAGAGGGCGTCGTTGTTCTCCAACGTTACGTTAGCCGGGAGCTGAGCGGCATCAGGCGTTATGTCAAGTACCAGTCGCCCATCAGGCTTGCGCTGCCTGAGTTCCGAGATGACTCTGTTCAGGGCCGTCGCTCGCTGGACGGCGTCAGTGCTAGGGCGCAAAGCTGACGTCAATGCCTCGGCCGTCAACGTCACCGAGGTATCGGTCAGGGCGCGGTCGAAGCTCACACGTTGCTGGATGCGCAAACGTTCACGCGTGAATACAGTACCAAACACATAGGATTGTGGTGTCAGCCCGCCAGCCAAAGCCACCACCTCGCCCAACGAGGTACCAGGCTGAACATAGTATCGACCCGGTTTGGTCACCTCTCCGTTCACCGTAACGAGGACCGGCTGCTGCATCAGTGGTCGAGCTATACCGATAGCGGACAATACACGGATCACCTGGGCACGGCGCGCCACCGTCCCGCGCACGTCCTGCGCGCTCAGCTCCTGCCAACCGCTATCGGGCTTAAGAGGATCGAGCAGCAGCAGTCGTTGATCGTCAGCAACCGTATTGACCCCGCCCGCATAGAGCAAAACATCTTCTAGCGTATCGTTCGCCCGTGTCTCGAAAATCGACTGATTGTTCACGCTGCCGATGACTGCAACCTGGGCACCGACGGGAGCGATGTAAAGGACATCACCGTTTTCGAGTACAGCGTCGGCCCGCTTGTCGCCCTTAAGCAAAAGATCGTAGAGGTCGAAATCGGCGATCAATTGCCCACCGCGGCGCAACTGGATCGAACGGAAGCTACCTCCAGCAGAGGGGCCACCTGCTGCCAATACGGCGTTTACCAGCGTGGAAAGGCTACTGACCGAGTAGGAGCCTGGCACTTGCGCAAAACCGGTAACGTAGACGGTGATGCCATGCAGCCTCGCAGTTGACACCGAGACCCGAAAATCGCGGTATTGCCGCGAAACTTGCCCTGCTATCACCTGCTGGATGTCGCCATAGCGCACCCCACCAACCGAAATCGCACCCACGCGAGGCACAAAAATCCGGCCATTGCTGTCTACGGTGAGCAGCATGTTACTCGATTGGATCGAGCCAGTCAGGCCAACGGCCAACTCATCGCCGGGATTGATCTTGTAGTCTGGCGGAACGGTGGTGGTCGGGGGCGCGGTGAAATCACGCGCCGTCGGTATCAGGAGGTTACTGCCGAATCGTCGCAACGGTGCGTCAACGATATCCGACGCGAACTGCTCGAACTCGCTTGGCGGCGAAGCCCGGCGAGTAACTGCCTGCTCCCCTGATACGGCATTAGCATTTGACCTGTCATCTCTGACAGAGTTGATCTCACCACGCTCTGTAGAGACACTGATTTGATCAGGTACATAACGAGCGGATTCGGCGGCCCTGTTCTGGCTCGCTGCGGCTAGGCGACTTGAATTAGCCTGATCCTGCGAAAGTTGCTGCAATGCGCGATCCTGCTGATCGCTAGCTTGCGCGGCTGCTTCGATCGGCACCGTCAGCGCGACGGTTGCAAGCAGGCATGGCGAAATGCCGCATGTTGTCAAAAGGAAAAATACAGGCTTCACTAGCTATCGGCTCCCGTACGGCGTTATGCACCCCAGCCCTCATCAAAGCGCAGAGGGAGGCAATGCTGAGCCGGATCAAACAATGGCTTGTTAGCCAAAATCGCAAGCTGAGGAAACTGCCATCTCACCGGATATCAAGCTGGCTGACAGTGCCGTACCCCCCGTCTCTTCACCCACTTGGAAGTAGAGATCGGCCCCGGAAAGGGACGGACGGAAGGAAGCGGAAGCAGTTTACACAGGAGCGGACGATCGGCTTCCCGAAAGAGTCCGGGGGGAGCGCGGTTGTGACGGAGTTGTGCAGCAAGCACGGGATGTCGAACGCGAGCGAGGAGGGACGCTTGGTAAGGCGATCATGCGCCGTTCGGCATATTGGGGCGTAAGGTACCCGAGGGCCGCCCGCATGCGGTGTCGATTGCAATGGCCCTCGACATACTTGAAGTCGGCGCACCGTGCCGTGGCCTGGGTTTCCTAAAGCGGCATTGATGGACGAATTCGACTCCGGCCTGAGCTGGGGCAGGCTTTACAGCTACCGCGCGCATTGCGGCGGCCCTCCATCGACAACAGCGCGCAAAAGGGCTGATGCCGGTCAATTAGAAACGGGCCTACCCTATCATGGCGACGACCGCCCGACGCGGGACTATGCCGCTCGAGATGCTGCCAGACAACGGTTCGGCCTGTACCGCCCGCGAAACACGGATTGCTGCCCGTCAGCTGGTGCTGAAACCCCGCTTCACCCCTTTCGCATCCTACAGTCCAACGGCATTTCGGAGGCCTTCGAGTAAGCGTCCGGTGTTCCCCGCCTTGCTGACGAGGTGATGCGCAAGCCACAGGTGCAGCACTGTGGCAGACACTGGT
>NZ_JBHZQU010000036.1:0-6206 GCF_042867205.1 Sphingomonas sp. NCPPB 2930
TGCTTCACCTGCGCTCTTGCGCGACAACACCGGTCGGTCTCTGGTTGCCGCTGGTTGAAAGACTGGGGTCACGTCAACGGCAGCGAAGAACGTCGTGGGGCAGCGATCGTAGCGAGTGGCAACGCGCCGCCAGTCTTTGAGACGGCCGAACATGACCTCGATGCGGCTGCGGTGCTGGTAGCGGCGCTTGTCATATCTGACCGGCTCGTTGCGCGATCGCCGGCCTGGGATGCAGGGCTGGATGCCCTTGGCCTGGAGAGCGTCCCTGAACCAATCGGCGTCGTAGCCCCGGTCGCCGAGCAGCCACTGCGCTTTCGGCAGGTCGTCCAGCAGCGCTGCCGCGCCGATGTAGTCGCTGACTTGGCCTGCGGTCATGAAGAAGCTCAAAGGGCGTCCGTTCGCATCGGCCAAGGCGTGGAGTTTGGTGTTCATGCCACCTTTGGTGCGCCCAATCAGGCGGCCGAGATCCCCTTTTTAACCCGCAGGCTCGATGCCGTGCGGTGCGCCTTGAGGTAGGTCGCGTCGATCATGACCGTCTTCGGCTCGCCACCGACCGCAGCCAGACCCTCCATCATCCGCGTGAACACGCCCGCCTCGCCCCAACGCTTCCAGCGGTTGTAGAGCGTCTTGTAGGGCCCGTAGGCGCTGGGTGCATCGCGCCAGCGCAGGCCGTTGCGGTTCACGAACACGATGCCGCTCAGCACCCGCCGGTCATCGACCCGCGGCTTACCGTAGCTCTTGGGAAAGAACGGCCGCAGCCGCTCGATCTGCTCGTCCGTCAGCCAAAACAGGTCGCTCATCCCGGTCTCCTCGCGGAGCCTGAATCAGATCCCGACGCTCACATCAATGGGTCCTGACCCTAGCGGAGTAGAGCGCGGTCCCTCGCTCGCGGGCGGGATGCCATAATCACCACTATGGAAGCAACTTTCCTCGGCTCGGGCTGAATAAGTCTCCCCAAAAAATCGTCATCCACTATGCTATTCGAAGGGGGAATCATCTTTGTGAATCAGACGGCAAATACTTCGGAAGCGGCGGTTCTCGGCTCGCTGGTCGCATGGTCGCAGGACTGCCCGAACTGGCAGCGCGACGCCCTGCGCCGCCTTTGCCTCACGTCCGCCCTCGACAATGATGATACGGCCGCTCTGCTCGCCATCTGCAAGGGCGAAGCGGCCGCTACACCGTTGACCGGAGACCATGTTCGCGCGGCTTCGGCATCGCAATCTGTCGTCACGCTCAAGCAGCTTCATGGCACCCAGCATGTCAACGCGCTCGCGGCCGGGGAACGTCTGACCTTCGCACGCAGCGGCCTTACCGTTGTCTATGGAGACAATGGTTCCGGGAAGTCAGGCTATGCCCGCATTCTCAAGAAAATGTGCCGCGCCCGTGTCGCAGGCAAAAGCGAAGCGATCCTGCCGAACATCTATGACGCCAATCCCGGCACGCCCACGGCGTCGATAGACTTCGCCATAAACAGCCAGAACAGTTCGGCAAACTGGGCGCTCGATCAAGTCTCCGATCCGGCGCTGTCGGCGGTCAACGTGTTCGACAGCCGCACCGCCAGCGTCCACGTCAGTCAGGTCAACGACGTCGCCTACACGCCGTTCCCCTTGAAGATACTGGGTCAGCTTGCCCAAGCCTGCCAGTCGCTCAAGGAAAGGCTCAACGCGGAAATCAAAACGATCGAAGCGCAGACACCGCAAGCGATCAAACAGCCCAATTGCAAGCCACACACCGATGTCGGCAGGTTGTTCGCGCGTCTGGCGAAAGCCACGCCGGAAAAGGTGCAGGCGCTGGCAGCGCTGAGCCAGGAGGAAGCAGACCGGCTGGGCCAGCTCAATCGCGATCTGGCGAGCGATCCGGTCAGGGCCGGGCGCCAGCTCGCGACACTCAAGGTCAAGGTGGAAGGCATCGCATCGCGCATAGTCGCGCTTGCCGGTGCTGTTGCTCCGATCCGTGCCGATGAACTGCACAGGGCAGCCGATGATTATGCCACGGCGCGGGCGGCGGCGCAGGCTGCGTCCACCGCTCTGTTCGTGGACGAACCATTGCCCCACATCGGTTCGGAGACCTGGCGGGCGCTATGGGAGGCCGCCCGGCGCTATTCCGAAGCCGACGCCTATCCTGACCGGCCGTTCCCGGTCACGCAGCCACCATCGGTCTGTGTCTTGTGCCAGCAGGACATCGCACCCGAGGCTGGCGTCCGCCTCAATCGGTTCGAGGCATTCATCAGGGATGACAGCAAGCGGCGCGAGAACGAGGCGAAAGACATATATGATGCAGCCCTTGCGAGCCTGCGCGCCGCGAAGATTTCACGGGCGGACCTCAAGGCGATGGTCCGCTGCGCGGTCGATGACCTTTCCGATGATGCGTTGGGGCAGGATCTTCGCCGCAGCGTCGTCATCAATCTCTGGCGGCTTAGGCAGATGGAACGCCGTCACGGGGAGCAGACTCGGCCTATATATCGCGATCCGGTAGCGCCTCCGGCCGAAAGGTTCAGCGCCCATGCCACCGATCTGTCCAACCGGGCCGCAGGGCTGACCGCTGAAGCGGATACGCCGGAGCGCAAAGCGCTGATTGCCGAGCGAGACGGACTGGCCGATCGTCAATGGCTAGGAACGATACTCGACGACGTTTTGGCTGAGATCGAGCGCATCAAGAAGATCGCGGTGCTCAAGAAAGCGGAACAGGATACCCGGACCAACAGGATCACCGGCAAGAGCACGGAGGTCGCCGAGGCGCTTGTGACCAATGCACTTCGCGCGCAGTTCGCGATCGAAGTCGGCCGGATAGGCGTAACCGGGCTGGCGATAGAACTAAAGCAGGAAAAGAGCGCTTACGGCATCCCCCGCTTCAAGGTGGCGCTGACGCGCAATCCGGCCGCCGGGGTCGGTGATGTGCTGAGCGAGGGCGAGCATCGCTGCGTGGCGCTTGCCGCCTTCCTCGCGGAACTCGCCACCAGCGACAGCAAATCCGCCATCGTGTTCGATGATCCCGTATCCTCGCTCGACCATATGCACCGGGAGGCGGTCGCCAAACGGTTGATCGAGGAAGCGGTGGACCGGCAGGTGATCGTGTTCACCCACGACATTGCTTTCCTGTTCCTGCTGGATGAAGCGTGCCGCGAGGCGGACCCGAAACCCCAACTGGCGATCCGTTCGATCAGCCGCGGCCGTGACGCGGCGGGCTTCTGCAACACCGATCCGCCGTTCAAGGCGCGGCCGCTGGCCGACGTGATCGGCGCCATGCAATCCCGGCTCGACAATGAGCGTGTCCACCATGATCGCGGCAATCATGCACAGTGGGAAGTCACGGTGCGCTCGTTGCAGGAGCAGCTTCGGACCTGCTGGGAGCGTGCGGTTGAGGATACTGTCGCGCCAGTGTTGCGCCGCCTCTCGCATAAGGTCACGACGCCCGGCCTTGTCCGAATGACCGCGATCACGCGTCAGGACTGCGAGGACATGCGCGACGCCTACGGCAGGTGTTCGGCCTTGCTGCACAGCGAAGCGCGGGAACTCAATGCGCCGCTACCAACAGCCGAGGCGGTCCAGGCGGAAATCACGGCACTAAAAGCGTGGGTTGATTCGGTGGTCCAGCGGCAGAAAGCCGTCGCACCGGTCTGACCATCATGAGCGCCGGAAATCGGAACAAAATGAGAATCGAAATATCCTCTAGGCTCTGCCATATGTAGGTCAGGCAAGTCCGCACCGGCACGAAGCATGGGAGGATATATGGCGATCGAATTCCGGCGCGGGGGCCGTAAAGTGTCCAGTGGCGATTTCTTCAGCGGCATGATGGACGATGTGCTTGAGCAGGCCATGACCAGCTATGCCGCCGAACTGCATGGCAAGGCCGCTTCGCTCGTCGATCCCGAAACGGGGAAGCATGTGCCGGTTTTCGTGCGGCGCGTCGGTAAACGGGGCTGGACCGTCCATACCAGCGGATCGCCCGCTTTCGCGCGGGCGCTGGAACAGCGACTGGGTTTGAACAAGGGAGAAGTCCACGGCATGAATGAACCGGCGAACCGCGAGCGACTGGTTTATCTCGCCCATGCGTCCGAAGATAAGCCCATCGTCAAGCCGCTGGCCGAAGGGTTGATGCAGCGTGGAATCGAAGTCTGGTATGACAATTGGGAAATCGGATACGGAGACAGTCTTCGCCGGAAGATGGAGGAAGGGTTAGGTGGCTGCACGCATTTCGTCGTGCTTCTGACGGAAACCTCGATCCAGAAGCCGTGGGTGAACGAGGAAATTGACGCAGGGCTGATGCGCTCGGTCGAAGGCAGCGCCAAGTTTATCGGCCTGCGCCGCGATCTGCCGCTGTCTGCGGTATCGCCGTTCCTCAAGACCAGACTGACTCCCGAGTTCCAGCCGGGCGATGAAGGGCTGGATGCGCTCGCCGCCGAAATCTTCGGGATCAGCCGAAAGCCCCCGCTCGGTGAGAAGCCGCGATATGTCCAGTCTCATGAGGCGGGGTCCGCCTGGTCCTCATCGGCGCGTGTGGTTGCCGAATATTTCGTGCGGAACAGCGAACATGCGCAGTCGATGGACCCGCAGGCCGACTATGCGACGATCCAGCAGGCCACCGGCCTGCCCATGCCGGACGTGCGGATCGGGGTGCTCGATCTTGTCGGCGCCGGGCTACTCGAAAAGCAGGATTATATCGGTGGGGAGTCCCACATCTGGCCCAAGGCCGACCTGTTCGCGACGTTCGACGCTGATTTCATGGAATGGAACCCGGAAAACGACGCTCGCGATCTCGCCGTGCATTTGCTCAATCTCGACAGCGATCAGGCGGATAGCAGCGAAGTCGGTAGCGCGCTTGGCTGGGAAGCGCGGCGGTTCAATTCCGCTGCGGCCTATCTCGTGGCGGCGCGCGTCGTCGAGCCGATTGAGCATATGGGCGGGGATGCCTATTGGCCTTGCGGCTTCCTGATGGGCGACGAATTGCTGCGGTTTGTGCGCAGCCTGTGACGGACATGATGTAGAACATCGGCAGGCTATCGCAGCAGATGCCGCCAGCCGCCGTCGGTCAGGCCGTTCGCCGTTCGCAACAATCGCTTGATGTGCGTCCGCATATGATCGGACCTGCCATACCATTGATCGCTCAAGGTCGCTTCACCGTGCAGGACGATGGCGATCTCCCGGTGGCTTGCTCCGGCCTGTCGTCCATCCCATGCCTGGAGGGCCATCGCCCATCGCCGCGCCCGTCGTTCGGGTGGGAACAGCGTCACCGGAAAGCGCCCAAGGCGGCATAAAGCGTTCAGCCGGCGCAGCGTCATGATCTTCGCGCCTGCATGACTGTTGCCGGGGACATGGAAATCGAGCCGGACAGGGCCATTGAGCAGCGTGCCGGATCGGACCTCGACGCGAATACAGCGCGGGCCATCGGCTATCAGCACATGCTCGCCGCCGCCCACATGGCGCAAGACGACGATGGGATAGGGAAGCGCGCAAAGGTCGAAGGCGTCGGGCATATCGGGCGCAGCAGGCGATGCATCGACCGCCAGCACCGGCGCGGGCAGTTCGCCGCACCAGAATACATGCCCGGCGAACTCGTCCATGCCGCCGATCGCCGCCAGCGGCACGACGCGGCTGCACGCGCGATCGGAATCATGGATAGTGAGGACGCAGAGCGGCGGACGCGCGCGGAGCAGCGTCCATGACGGCATGCAGGGCAAGGCGGCGTCGCGGCCAAGCGCGCGGCGCAGACATTCCCATGCCCATGTCACCTTGTCGAAACCCAGCAGATGGTCGTAGCGCGCGCGGTTGCGCCATGCGGATGCGGCATCCGCCCGGATGGTCCTTGCCATGATCCTCTCCCTGTGGGCCGCGCACCATCGCCAGGCGTTACGGGCGGGCCTCGCGCCACGGCCCCGAATTGTGCGGGGCGAATGTCGGCACGATGCGGACATGGCAGGATCGGCGGCCGCCCGTCTCTCGCGATATGTGGTTAATTGCCGGAAATCGCTGTCAAAGCCGTGCGGGATCTACCTTCGCAAGGCGCGCTGGTGCTGCCAGCCCTTGTTCGTGAGCATGAGCGTATCGGTCGCCTCTGCCGTGGGCTGAGCAAGCGTGCGGCCGATCGCGGGCAGCGCGGCCTTGATCGCGGCATTGTCGGTCCACGGCGCAATAGGCATCGTGGACAAAGGGTAGCCAGAGCAGGACTGAGGCGAGGCTAACGAAGCCGATGTAGGACTGGGTGGTTTT
>NZ_JBHZQU010000037.1:0-2500 GCF_042867205.1 Sphingomonas sp. NCPPB 2930
TGGTTGCGGGGGCAGGATTTGAACCTGCGGCCTTCAGGTTATGAGCCTGACGAGCTACCGGGCTGCTCCACCCCGCGACACTGGGTATAGGGGCAAGGACAAGTGAATGGGTTTTGTGTGTATACGCGGACTATAATGCCTGGCGACGCCCTACTCTTCCACTGCTTGAGCAGTAGTACCATTGGCGCAGTCGGGTTTCACGGCCGAGTTCGGGATGGGATCGGGTGGGACACCGACGCTATGGCCACCAGGCAATAGAGTCCGCGAATAACAATCCCCACCAAGTGGTACTTGGCGGGGGCCCCGAGGGGAGGAGACCTCGCTTCGGGGGATTGGGTATAAAATCGATGCGTGCACTGGCTGTATTGATGACCGCACCCTGCCATCTAGCCCAGGGCTGATGGTGGGGGTGTGGAGCTCTCAAGCGCGAATAGGACAATTAGTATCGGTTAGCTCCATGCGTTACCGCACTTCCACATCCGATCTATCGAGGTCGTGGTCTTCGACCGTCCTGAGAAATCTTATCTTGAGGGAGGCTTCCCGCTTAGATGCTTTCAGCGGTTATCCCGTCCGTACATAGCTACCCTGCTGCGCCGTTGGCACGACGACAGGTACACCAGAGGTACGTTCAACCCGGTCCTCTCGTACTAGGGTCAACTCCTCTCAAATTTCGACGCCCACGGCAGATAGGGACCAAACTGTCTCGCGACGTTCTGAACCCAGCTCACGTACCACTTTAATTGGCGAACAGCCAAACCCTTGGGACCTGCTCCAGCCCCAGGATGTGATGAGCCGACATCGAGGTGCCAAACAACCCCGTCGATATGAGCTCTTGGGGGTTATCAGCCTGTTATCCCCGGCGTACCTTTTATCCGTTGAGCGATGGCCCTTCCACGAGGGACCACCGGATCACTATGACCGACTTTCGTCTCTGCTCGACTTGTCAGTCTCGCAGTCAGGCTGGCTTATGCCATTGCACTCTAACAGCCGGTTTCCAACCGGCCTGAGCCAACCTTCGCGCGCCTCCGTTACTCTTTAGGAGGCGACCGCCCCAGTCAAACTACCCGCCACAGAGGGTCCCTGTACCGGTTTCACGGTACGAGGTTAGACATTAAACAACAACAGGGTGGTATTTCACCTATGGCTCCACATCGGCTGGCGCCAATGCTTCAAAGCCTCCCACCTATGCTACACAGTTCTTGTCCAATGCCACTCTGAAGCTGCAGTAAAGGTGCACGGGGTCTTTCCGTCTAACCGCGGGTACTCCGCATCTTCACGGAGAATTCAATTTCGCTGAGCATGTCCTGGAGACAGTGGGGAAGTCGTTACGCCATTCGTGCAGGTCGGAACTTACCCGACAAGGAATTTCGCTACCTTAGGACCGTTATAGTTACGGCCGCCGTTTACCTGGGCTTCATTTCAGAGCTTGCACTCCTCCACTTAACCTTCAGGCACCGGGCAGGCGTCAGGCCCTATACGTCGTCTTGAAGCCGACTTAGCAGAGCCCTGTGTTTTTGCTAAACAGTCGCTACCCCCTGGCCTGTGCCCCCCATGAGAGCTTGCGCTTACATGGGGCCTCCTTCTTCCGAAGGTACGGAGGCAATTTGCCGAGTTCCTTCAGGACACTTCTCTCAAGCGCCTTGGTATACTCTACCTGACCACCTGTGTCGGTTTCGGGTACGGTCTATACGGTGGGGCTATTTCCCGGGACCTCTTCGAGGCACGTCCAATCCGATAAGGACGTACAACACACGAGATCCGTCACACACCACCAGGCCCACGAATATTAACGTGGTTCCCATCGACTACCCCCTTCGGGCTCGTCTTAGGGGCCGGCTCACCCTGCGCGGATTAGCCTTGCGCAGGAACCCTTGGTCTTTCGGCGAGAGGGCATCTCACCCTCTTTATCGCTACTCATGTCTGCATTCGCACTTCCGATACCTCCACGACCCATTACCAGATCGCTTCGCAGGCTTACGGAACGCTCCGCTACCGCGTGCACTTGCGTGCACACCCTAAGCTTCGGTGCGTGTCTTGAGCCCCGTTACATCTTCGCCGCAGAAACCCTTGTTTAGACCAGTGAGCTGTTACGCTTTCTTTAAAGGATGGCTGCTTCTAAGCCAACCTCCTGGTTGTTTTGGGATTTCCACATGCTTTCCCACTTAGACACGACTTGGGGACCTTAGCTGTAGGTCAGGGCTGTTTCCCTTTTGACGACGGACCTTAGCACCCGCCGTCTGTCTCCCGAGTATCACTCATAGGTATTCGGAGTTTGGTTAGTATTGGTAGATCTCGCGACCCCCGCAACCATCCAGTGCTCTACCCCCTATGGTGTCCGCTCGAGGCACTACCTCAATAGTTTTCGCGGAGAACCAGCTATTTCCCGGCTTGATTGGCCTTTCACCCCTAAGCACAACTCATCCGGTAACTTTTCAACGTTAATCGGTTCGGACCTCCAGTGCGTGTTACCGCACCTTCATCCTGGTCATGCATAGATCGC
>NZ_JBHZQU010000038.1:0-2379 GCF_042867205.1 Sphingomonas sp. NCPPB 2930
GTAAGCGTCCGGTGTTCCCCGCCTTGCTGACGAGGTGATGCGCAAGCCACAGGTGCAGCACTGTGGCAGACACTGGTGCGGCATCATGGCGACGCGAATTATCGAGATGGTTGGGGCAGAGCCGCGTCGACGGTTCAGCGACGATGACAAGGCGCGGATCGTGTCGGAGGCGATGATGCCGGGCGCGAGCGTGCTGGACGTGGCGCGGCGTCACCGGGTGTGCACGTCGCTGGTGTACCGCTGGCGACGCACGCTGCTGCGCGCCGGGGTCGCGAACGAAGCATTGCCCTTGCCGGGCGCGTCGTTCGTGCCCGTCGAGGTGGCGGGCGCGCCCATGGTGCCGCAGCCGGAGCCGCTCGGACCGGGTGTGGTGGAAGTAGTCGGCCCGGCCGGGCAGCGCATCCGCCTGGCGCCTCCCATCGACGCGCGGGTGCTCAAGACCGTGCTGGCCGGGTTCGCTTGATCGGGCCGCCAAGCGGCGTCCGGGTGTATCTTGCAGCCGGGGTCACGGACATGCGCAAGGGGTTCGACGGACTGGCGGCGCTGGTGCAGCAGCGGCTGCGCCAGGATCCGTTTGGCGGTGCGGTGTACGCCTTCCGGGGCAGGCGCGGCGATCTGGTCAAGCTGCTGTGGTGGGACGGCCAGGGTCTCATCCTTCATGCCAAGCGCCTGGAGCGGGGCCGGTTCACCTGGCCAGCGACCGCGGACGGCGTTGCGGTACTAACCCCGGCGCAGTTGTCGATGCTGCTCGAAGGGGTGGACTGGCGGCATCCGATCCGGTCCTCGCAGCCGACATTGGCCTGGTAGAAAAGCACGGTTTCCTGCGGCTTTCGCGTGTATCGGCACGGGGGTTCTGGTATAAGCGGGCGTGTCGCCCGATGCCGCCTCGCTGCCTGACGATATCGCCGTCCTGAAGGCCATGCTCATTGCTGCCGGCGCCGAACTGGAGCAGTTGCGGATGCAGGTCGCGCGGCTGCGGCGGATGGCCTTCGGCCGTTCGTCGGAGAAACTCACGAACCAGGCTGACCAGCTGGAACTAGGGTTGGAGGAACGCGAGGCGGAAGCCGCCACGGCGGCGATGCCGGTGGCCACCCGGAGACGGGAGACCGCCAAGCCGTATCGACAGCCGCTGCCCGACCATTTGCCCCGCACGGACGTCGTACATGAGGCACCGTGCGTCTGCCCCGACTGCGGTGGTGCCATGCGGCGCATGGGCGAGGACGTCACCGAGCAGCTCGACTATGTGCCTGCTTCGTTCCGGGTCGTGCGCCACGTCCGGCCGCGGCTGAGCTGTCGGTCATGCGAGCGCATCGTGCAGGCGCCGCTGCCGTCCATGCCCATCGAGCGGGGTCGGCCCGGTGCCGGGCTGCTCGCACATGTGCTGGTGTCCAAATACGCCGACCATCTGCCGCTCTATCGCCAGTCGGGCATCTACGAGCGCCAAGGCGTCGACCTTGCCCGCTCCACCCTCGCCGACTGGGTCGGGCGCTCGGCCGCGCTCCTCGACCCGCTGGTCGACGCGCTCGAGCGCCACGTCATGGGCGGCGCGACCCTCCATGCCGACGACACGCCGGTGCCGGTGCTGGCCCCCGGTGCCGGTCGTACCAGGACGGGCCGGCTGTGGACCTATGTGCGCGACGAGCGCGGGGCTGGCGGCAAGGCCTCACCCGCCGTGCTGTTCCGCTACGCGCCCGATCGCAAGGGCGAACGCCCCGCCGGGCACTTGCGGGCGTTCCAGGGCGATCTTCACGCCGATGGCTATGCCGGGTTCGACCGGCTCTATGGTGAACGCATCCGTGAGGTGGCCTGCTGGGCGCACGTCAGGCGCAAGTTCTTCGACGTCCATGCCGCAACCGGCTCCGCCACGGCCCGTGAGGCGCTGGACCATATCGCCGGGCTCTATGCGGTCGAACGGGATGTGCGCGGTCAGCCTCCTGACGAGCGACGACACGCGCGCCAGACCAGGGCCGGACCGCTACTCGATGCGTTTCGCCAGTGGCTCGACGCGACCGAACCGAAGCTGTCCCGGCGCTCAGACCTCGCAGTCGCCATCCGCTATGCGCTCACCCGCTGGACGGCGCTGACCCGCTATGCCGACGATGGTCGCCTGGAGATCGACAACAATGCCGCCGAGCGCTCGCTGCGCGGTATTGCCGTCGGGCGTAAGAACTGGCTGTTCGCCGGCTCCGACCAGGGCGGCCACGGCGCCGCCAGCATCTACAGCCTCGTGGAAACCGCCAGGCTCAACGGCATCGACCCTGAGGCTTGGCTGGCCGACACCATCAGCCGCATCGCCGACCATCCGGCCCGCCAGATCAATGAACTGCTGCCGTGGAACTACCGTCCCGCCTGACGCGACGCCTTCACCGGACGCTTACG
>NZ_JBHZQU010000039.1:0-1016 GCF_042867205.1 Sphingomonas sp. NCPPB 2930
GACATTTTACTAGAGCTATTCAATCGCATTATTGGTTCTTAAATAAAACCGTTCTTTTGTGGAATATAAGTGGTTTTCTTATGTTCCGCAAAGGAATGGTACACCAAACGAAGTGCGGTAGGGATTTTTGAATCTCTACAAAGAAAGGACGTGAATATATGGACGATATGCAAGTCTATATTGCGAATTTAGGCAAATACAATGAGGGCGAATTGGTCGGTGCGTGGTTTACCTTTCCCATTGACTTTGAGGAAGTCAAAGAGAAAATCGGCTTGAATGATGAATATGAGGAATACGCCATTCATGACTACGAGTTACCCTTTACGGTTGACGAATACACTTCCATTGGCGAACTCAATCGACTATGGGAAATGGTATCGGAATTACCCGAAGAATTACAATCGGAGCTATCTGCTCTGCTCACTCATTTTTCAAGCATTGAAGAACTAAGCGAACATCAAGAGGATATTATCATTCATTCCGATTGTGATGATATGTATGACGTGGCACGCTACTACATTGAAGAAACGGGTGCTTTAGGCGAAGTACCAGCTAGTCTTCAAAACTATATTGATTATCAAGCCTATGGTCGGGATTTAGACCTTTCAGGAACGTTTATCTCAACCAATCATGGGATTTTTGAAATCGTCTATTAAATCTGTCGGTACATTACTACTGGCAGATTTTCTATTTTACGGGGTGGCTCAATCAGCTACCCCTATTTTTTATGAAAGGATTGATTACATGAAGAAAATACGAAGCTATACCAGTATCTGGTCTGTGGAAAAGGTACTGTATTCTATCAATGATTTTAGACTTCCGTTTCCCATAACCTTTACGCAAATGACATGGTTTGTCGTGTCACTCTTTGCAGTGATGATACTTGGCAACTTGCCCCCTCTTTCCATGATAGAGGGAGCATTTCTCAAATACTTTGGGATTCCTGTGGCTTTCACATGGTTTATGTCTACAAAAACTTTTGATGGTAAAAAGCCTTATGGATTTTTGAAGTCTGT
>NZ_JBHZQU010000039.1:1026-2190 GCF_042867205.1 Sphingomonas sp. NCPPB 2930
AAGCTGACCTATGCAGGAAAAAAAGTAACGCTTGGCAGAAACCAGCCACAAGAAGCCATTACAGCAGTTAGGAGTGAATTTTATGGCATATCCAATTAAATACATTGAAAACAATCTCGTCTGGAATAAAGACGGGGAATGTTATGCTTACTATGAGCTTGTTCCTTACAATTACTCATTTCTAAGTCCAGAACAGAAAATACAAGTGCATGATTCTTTCAGACAGCTTATCGCACAAAATCGTGATGGCAAAATTCATGCTTTACAAATCAGTACAGAATCCAGCATACGTTCTGCACAAGAGCGTTCCAAAAATGAAGTCACTGGCAAGCTCAAAGCGGTTGCCTATGACAAAATCGACCAACAGACAGACGCTTTAATATCCATGATTGGCGAAAATCAAGTGAACTACCGTTTCTTTATCGGCTTTAAGTTGCTTCTCAACGATCAGGAGTTTTCTATGAAAAGTCTTACCGTTGAAGCAAAAAATGCTTTGTCTGATTTTGTCTATGATGTGAACCATAAGCTGATGGGCGATTTTGTTAGTATGAGTAATGATGAAATCCTGCGTTTTCAGAAGATGGAAAAGCTCTTAGAAAATAAAATCTCTCGTCGTTTCAAAATCCGCAGGTTAGATAAGGACGACTTCGGCTATCTGATTGAACACCTTTACGGACAGACAGGCACTGCCTATGAAGAGTATGAGTACCATCTATCAAAGAAAAAGCTGGATAATGAAACGCTGATTAAATACTATGACTTGATTAAGCCTACTCGCTGTTTGGTGGAAGAAAAACAGCGATATTTGAAAATCCAGCAGGAAGATGAAACCGTCTATGTAGCTTACTTTACCATTAACAGCATTGTCGGAGAACTGGACTTCCCGTCCTCTGAAATCTTCTACTACCAGCAACAGCAATTTACATTCCCGATTGATACGTCAATGAATGTGGAAATTGTAGCGAATCGTAAAGCCCTATCTACTGTCCGCAATAAAAAGAAAGAACTGAAAGACTTGGATAACCACGCTTGGCAAAGTGATAATGAAACCAGCTCCAATGTGGCGGAAGCTCTGGAAAGTGTGAATGAGCTGGAAACCAATTTAGACCAAAGCAAGGAATCTATGTACAAGCTGTCTTATGTGGTAAGGGTATCAGCAAATGA
>NZ_JBHZQU010000040.1:0-1604 GCF_042867205.1 Sphingomonas sp. NCPPB 2930
GTTGGGTGGAGGCTGTGTAGAAACGCTCCCGAGATGAAAGGCGCGTGGTGATGATCGGAAGGCCGCGATGACCGAGTGCCGGGCTTTCGCGCCGGCCTTTCAGGTGCGGATCGCTGCAATGAGTGGTTGAATGCCCATGATCTGGATCATTCGCTTCATATTATATGCCAGCACGCACAAACTCATCTCGGTTCTGACGTTTCTGAGGGTCTTGGTCAGAAAGTGGGTGCTGCCCATCCAGAATTTGAGCGTGCCAAAGACATGCTCGACGGTCCGGCGACGGATACCCATGGCATTGGGCAACAGGTCCAGCCGCTTTTGCATGGCATCGATGACCGCCTCATGCTTCCATCGTTTGACGCGCTTCACTTTTTCGGTGGTGCAGCGTGCTCGTAGTGCACAGCCATGGCAGGCGCTCAGGTTGCGGTAATGGTCGATGTCGCCGTGATGGTCCGACCGCGTACGTGCCTTGGTCAGATATTCTCCGGCCGGGCAGGTATATCGGTCGTGGCCGGCGTCGTACACGAAGTCGGCCTTGGTGAATAAACCGCGCTGGGCCTTGCCGGACGTGTCGGTTCTGGGCACGCAGGGCAAAATGCCGGTGCCTTCGCATTCCAGCACCTGTTCGCCGTTCATATAACCGCGATCCGCCAGAATGGTGATCTTGGGTGCCGCAATGGCCGCTTGCGCTTGCCGGCCCATCGGCGCGAGTTGCGCCCGGTCATTGCCCTCGTTCACCACGTCATGCGCGACGATGAGGTGATGTTCGGCATCCACCGCTGCCTGCAGGTTGTAGCCGACAATGCCAGTACCGCGACCACTGCTGTTCATGGACCTGGCGTCTGGATCGGTCAGTGAAACCTGATGATCGGGCACTGCTTCAAGCTGTGCGGCCATTTCCTTCAGGAACCGCATCTGGCCGCGCAAGCCCGCGATCTTCTCACGGATCTGTTCGACCCGCGCTTGCGGAACGTCGCTGGCCTCACGATCGGCACGATCAAGGGTCGCAAGGTAGCGCTCGATGCTGGCCTCGACCTGCTCGATCCGCTTGGTCACCTTGTGTTCTGTGTAGTTGCGATCCCGGTTGTTCACCGCTTTGAACTTGCTGCCGTCGATCGCGACGGTCGCCTGTCCGAACAGGCTCAACTGTCGGCACAGCACCACAAACTGGCTGCAGACCGCCCGGATCGCTGCACCATTGTCCCGTCGAAAGTTAGCGATCGTCTTGAAGTCCGGTGCCAGTCGACCGGTCAGCCACATCAATTCGATATTGCGCTGGGCTTCGCGCTCCAGGCGCCGGCTCGACTGGATCCGGTTCAAATAGCCGTAGAGATAGATCTTGAGCATCGTCGACGGATGATAGGCCGGGCGCCCGGTATGCGCCGGCGTCGCTCCGGCAAAGCCAACTGCCACCAGATCCAGCTCGTCGATAAACGCCTCGACGACCCTAACCGGGTTATCTTCGGCGACATAATCATCGAGCGATGCTGGCAGCAAAAAATCCTGCCGACGGTCTTGTTCTTCTACGAAACGGCCCATCGACAAGCCTCCCGACATCGCGGCAAACTCTATCACAAAACAGCGTTTTTACACAGCCTCGGTGG
>NZ_JBHZQU010000041.1:0-1457 GCF_042867205.1 Sphingomonas sp. NCPPB 2930
GAAAAAGGAATTTCCGGTTTTTATGGAGAAACTGTTCGATACGACAGTTCAACTGGCAATGTTTCTGTTGTGAAATAAACTAGTTGACAGAGTAAAACGAAAAAGCGAACAGCTTCGTTTTCTAGGAAGTCATGTTCGCTTTTATGGCTCTTTGTCAACTGTAGTGGGTTGATGAAAAGCTAAGCTCGAGAAAGGACACATTTCGTCCTTTCTTTTTTGATATTCAGAGCGATAAAAATCCGTTTTTTGAAGTTTTCAAAGTTCCGAAAACCAAAGGCATTGCGTTTGATGAGTTTAATGAGATTATTGGTCGCTTCCAATTTGGCGTTGGAGTAGGGTAGTTGAAGAGCATTGACAATCTTTTCTTTATCCTTGAGGAAGGTTTTAAAGACAGTCTGAAAAAGAGGATGAACCTGCTTTAGATTGTCCTCAATGAGTCCGAAAAATTTGTCTGGCTCCTTGTTCTGAAAGTGAAAGAGTAAGAGCTGATAGAGATTATAGTGGTGTTTCAAGTCTTCTGAATAGCTCAAAAGCTTGTCTAGAATCTCTTTATTCGTAAAGTGCATACGTAAAGTAGGGCGATAAAAACGTTTATCGCTGAGTTTCCGACTATCTTGTTGGATGAGTTTCCAGTATCGCTTGATAGCCTTGTATTCATGAGATTTTCGTTCAAACTGATTCATGATTTGGACACGCATACGACTCATAGCACGGCTTAAATGTTGTACAATATGGAAACGATCTAGAACGATTTTAGCACACGGAAAAAGCTGTTTAGCCAAGTCATAGTAAGGGCTAAACATATCCATAGTAATGATTTTCACCTGACAACGAACGACTCTATCGTAGCGCAGAAAGTGATTTCGTATGATAGCCTGTGTTCTGCCTTCAAGAACAGTGATGATGTTAAGATTATCAAAATCTTGTGCAATGAAACTCATCTTTCCCTTGGTAAAGGCATACTCGTCCCAAGACATAATCTCTGGAAGACGAGAAAAATCATGCTTAAAACGGAAGTCATTAAGCTTGCGAATGACAGTTGAAGTTGAAATGGCCAGCTGATGAGCAATATCGGTCATAGAAATCTTCTCAATCAACTTTTGCGCAATTTTTTGGTTGATGATACGAGGAATTTGGTGATTTTTCTTGACGAGAGAGGTCTGTGAGACCATCATTTTAGAGCAATGATAGCACTTGAAACGACGCTTTTTAAGGAGGATTCTGGTAGGCATACCAGTTGTTTCAAGGTAAGGAATTTTCGATGGTTTTTGGAAGTCATATTTCTTCATTTGACTTCCACATTCAGGACAAGATGGGGCCTCATAATCCAGTTTAGCGATGATTTCCTTGTGGGTATCTCTATTAACAACATCCATAATTTGGACATTAGGGTCTTTGATATCGAGCAGTTTTATGATAAAATGTAATGGTTCCATATGAATCTTTCTAATGAGTTG
>NZ_JBHZQU010000042.1:0-1299 GCF_042867205.1 Sphingomonas sp. NCPPB 2930
GATGACCATATAACATTGTACGGACTAGTAAAAGGAAGACAAAGTTATGAAACGGTCTTTAAATCCACAAAAACACTACCTCTCATGGTTGCCTATATGTACGAGAACTAATACTACATGAAAAATAAAAAACATAACCAAATTATTCACGTTTCAGAAACACATATTATCATTCGACTCCACACAAATGAGACTCTAAATGTTCCTATCAATGAGTTAACTTTTCACCCTAAAGTAAACGATATTGTTGAAGTTTACCAGAATCAGAATCATGTAGTAGTTTGTCCTCTACCACAGAACAACAATCTTTGGATTCTTGTAACCTCAATTACACTTCTACTTCTTACCATTATAGGAGTTACATTTTTGTTCTTTAGACAGTCAGATAGGAATATAGAAACAGTAGATAATCAATCTTCACAACAAAGCTCCTCTACTACTTCTAGTTCCTCTGCATCATCCAGCTCTTCATCCAGCACATCTACCACAAGCTCTAGCTCAACTGAAGATAGTATAATAGATACGACAGCCGAAGAGCTTCGAGATATGGAGAATGATGGTAGATTAAATACTGGTCAACTATACCGCTTCACAGCAGAACTAACACGCCAAAAGTTTTGGGAATCGTACGTAGGACATTTTAAAGCTCTAGATACATACCATACTATTTGGGTAAAAGCTAGTAATGCTCCTATGACTGGTGTACAAGTACAAATTAAGAAATCTATGATTGAGGGATGGCAAGAAGGAGCAACCGTTACTTTCACAGTCAAAATCATGGAAGACTCTGAAAAATTTCAATTCTGGGTTGCTACTGATGCCACACTTATCACGACTCCCACAGAAGAAAAGCACACAGAAAATACAACACAAGAAATTGATACACAAGCTATTCTACATGGAGACTACTCTAGCATAGCTGGTACTTGGAGGAATGAACTAGGATATGAAATAGTGTTTAATAAGAATGGGTTAACAAAAGGAGGACAGATAGCTCAGTCAGGCATGGGAAGCGATGGACACATAGGTTTTAGTGTCAGCTCAGGACCTATAGGAGCTGCAATGGGAATATATCCCCCTGGAACAAGTATACCTATGAAACGATTTGAGAATAACCAAATGGTATCAATCGAAGACCCAACTGATAAAAGTAAAACTAGAATTATCATTACTCAAACACATCCATCTGATGAAAAAGCTGTCTACTACAAAATAGACTAAAACAACATTCCCTATACTTACAAAGTTTTTCTAGTTACCTGAAAATCCCTGCAATTACTCATTGCAGGGATTTTGTAT
>NZ_JBHZQU010000043.1:0-1176 GCF_042867205.1 Sphingomonas sp. NCPPB 2930
AAGCAATTCTCGGAAGAGCAGATCATCGGCATCCTGAAGGAGGCCGAGGCGGGCGCAGTGGTGACGGAGTTGTGCCGCAAGCACGGGATGTCGAGCGCGACCTATTACGCGTGGAAGGCGAAGTTCGGCGGCCTGGAGGTGTCCGACGCGAAGCGCCTGCGGTCGCTCGAGGAGGAGAACGCCCGGCTCAAGCGGCTGCTCGCGGATACGATGCTAGACAACGCGGGGTTGAAAGACCTGCTGTCAAAAAAGTGGTGACGCCCGCCGCGAAGCGGCAAGCGGTCGCGCATCTCCAGGCGACCCTGGGGATGAGCGAGCGGCGGGCATGCGCGGTTGTCGGAGCGGATCGCACGAGCATGCGGTATCGCTCGTGCCGGGCAGATGATGGCGACCTGCGGTCGCGGCTGTGCGAGTTGGCACAGCAGCGTCGGCGGTTCGGCTATCGACGGTTGCACATCCTGCTGCGCCGGGACGGCATCACGATCAACCGCAAGAAGACCCAGCGGCTCTACCGGGAGGAAGGTCTGACGGTCAGGCGCCGGAAAGGACGAAGGCGCGCCGTGGGCGCGCGGGCACCTTCACCGGTGCTGGCGCTCCCCAACCAGCGCTGGAGCCTCGACTTCGTCCACGACCAGCTTGTCACCGGGCGGCGGTTCCGTGTGCTCAACATCGTCGACGACGTGACGCGCAAATGCCTCCGGGCGGTAGTCGACACGTCAATTTCGGGCCGGCGGGTCGTGCGCGAACTGGCCGATCTGATCGCCGAGCGTGGCAGGCCGAAGATGATCGTCAGCGACAACGGGACCGAACTGACCTCCAATGCGGTGCTCGCCTGGTCCGCCGATGCCAGCATCGAGTGGCATTACATCGCGCCAGGCAAACCGACGCAGAACGGGTTCGTCGAGAGCTTCAACGGTCGCATGCGCGACGAGCTGCTCAACGAGACGCTGTTCTTCACCATTGGCCAAGCCCGCTCGATCCTGGCCCGCTGGGTCGACGACTACAACACCGAGCGGCCGCACTCGTCGCTCGGCTACGCTACCCCGGCCGCATTCGCTGCCGGGCTCGAACAGCAACGGGCGGGGTTAACCCCGCCCGTTGCTTCACCTGCGCTCTTGCGCGACAACACCGGTCGGTCTCTGGTTGCCGCTGGTTGAAAGACTGGGGTCACGTCAA
>NZ_JBHZQU010000044.1:0-1086 GCF_042867205.1 Sphingomonas sp. NCPPB 2930
TTGTTTTTCACCTTGAGCACCTGTAGTCTCTTCTTTATCACCGCGTGGTGGAAGAGCTACTTGGATCTGGTTGTCTTCTACTTCCCCAGAGTAAGCAATTCCTATAGGTTTTTCTACTTGACTTTCATCTGTTGCAATACGTACACGGAAGTTAACCGCTTCTTTTGTTGTATCGATGATTTGTGTATTACGGAATTTAAGTGTTACTTTTTGATTCTTTTCAGTAACTTTTACGATTTCTGAAGCTTCATCCGCATCAAATTTCCCATTGTGGTTAAAGTCAATAAATCCGCGAACATATGCAGGCTCTGGAGTATCTGTGAAATTATCATTACCATTCACAGACGCTGTGATATTTACTTCATAAGTATCATCTGCAGCTTTTACTAATTTAACTTCTGGTTCCCCAGTATCTACATTATCATGTACATCTTTTGCATCGATTAATTGTTTAACACCTTCATCACCAGTATCAGATTGATCATCTGAACCAATTCCACGGACACGTTTACCAGATACAGAGTCAATATCTGCTTTAACAGTTCCTAAATATGGTTGTTGGATTTGTCGAACAACTTTTGTTGTCCAGTCTGTAGTTTGTGTTTTCAGAAAGTGCTCTGCAACTCCATATGATTCTGGAAGATCTCCGAAGTCTGAGAACTTAATACCAATCATCGAAGATTGGACACCAGAAGTCATAATATAAAATCCTAATTCAGATACATTAGCCGATGATACGATTGGTGTAGCCTTATCAGTATCATTAACATATGGTCCAAAAACTTGAGATCCTAAACCTGCTGTTGCCGAGTCAGGTGTGATAAATTGTTTCGCTTTAATGGCAGCAATGACTTCTGGTGAAAGCCATGATTCTATTCCCTTCATACTAGCAAAACTATTAAATATAGTACCCGGTTGATACGCATTCGCTTTACCTGCTTTACCTACAATCCCAGCTAGTTCCCATGGTGTACCGTTAGTCGTATAAACCTCTACCTCATTACGTACTTGTTGTTCTCCAGATGTCATAACAACCCCTGGTTGTACTTTTTTACCGTTGTATTCAGCTTCTAGGTCAAAAAGCAA
>NZ_JBHZQU010000045.1:0-1053 GCF_042867205.1 Sphingomonas sp. NCPPB 2930
TCGGGCAAGATCAGCGGCGACGTCGTCACCCTGAACGTCTCGGGCGCGACGGGCAGCTTTGCGAGCCGGAACGTGGCTCGCGACGCCAATGGTGCAGTTACTGCCCAGACAGTGACGCTGAGCACGTCGGGCTCGCTGAGCGGCGCGGATGCGAGCAACTACATCTTCTCAGCCAGCGCTCCGACGACGATGGCGACGATCACGCCCGCGACATTGACGGTGTCGGGTGCGATCGTCAGCGCGAAGACCTATGACGGCACCACCGCCGCGGCCCTGGCGAACGGCATATTGTCTGGCGTGATCGGGCAGGACAACGTGACGCTGAGCGGTGGCGGAGCTTTTGCCGACAAAAATGCGGGTTCCGGCAAGAGCGTGACGACGGCCTATGTGCTGGGCGGCTCGGATGAGGGCAACTACATCCTTACGCAGCCGACAGGGCTGACGGGTACGATCAATGCCAAGGCGCTGACGATCACCGCGCCGAGCATCGCGGCCAAGACCTATGACGGCACGACCAATGCGGGGGCGCTGACGCTGGGTACGCTGTCGGGCTTTGTGGGCAGCGAGACGGTAACGGCGACCGGGACGGCGGGTGCCTTGTCGAGCGCCAATGCCGGGAGCCGTACGGCCGATGTCAGCTACACGCTGGCGAACGGGACCAATGGCGGCCTGGCGTCGAACTACACGCTGGCGACGACGACGGGTGTGACGGCGCTGGTGAATGCCAAGGCGCTGACGATCACCGCGCCGAGCATCGCGGTGAAAACCTATGACGGGACGACAGGGGCGGGGGCGCTGACGCAGGGTACGCTGTCGGGCTTCGTGGGCAGCGAGACGGTGACGGCGACCGGCACGGCGGGTGCCTTGTCGAGCGCGAATGCCGGGAGCCGTACGGCCGATGTCAGCTATACGCTGGCCAACGGGACCAATGGCGGCCTGGCGTCGAACTATACGCTGGCGACGACGACGGGCGTGTCGGCGCTGGTGAATGCCAAGGCGCTGACGATCACCGCGCCGAGCATCGCGGCCAAGACCTATGACGGCACGACAGGG
>NZ_JBHZQU010000046.1:0-1042 GCF_042867205.1 Sphingomonas sp. NCPPB 2930
TTCGCCCAAGTCTGCCTCCAAAAGGCAGCCTTGAATCAGTGGCGCACCACGACGTCAAGCTTTGTCCACGATACCTATGGTCCGCCAGGTCGAGAATGCGCTTCACGCGCTGCTTCATGTCAGCGTGCGCTCGATCGTGCTGAAGCTGGCGAGCGCCAGTCGCCCCGCACCCTGTGGCGAGCCGAGTTTCGTCGCCAATGCCGCGATCGAGGCGCTGATCCGACGTTCCGGCATTCCCTTCGCCATCGTGCGCCCGACCATGTATCTCGACAACCTCCTGAAGCCCTCTGCCCGCGCCGAAATAGCGGAGCGCGGCGTTTTCTCCCCACCGATTGCGAGCAACCAGCGGATTGCATGGACCAGCACCGACGACTGTGCGCTGGCAACGATCTTGCTGCTGGAGCAGGATCTCTATGGCGGCGATCATCTCGTGAGTGGCCCCGAAAGCGTCACGGGCGACGAATTGGCGGCACGGCTGTCGGCCGGGCTAGGAAAGCCGATCACCTATCATGCCGAGCCGCTCGACGTGTTCGAGCGCGATGTGGACGCAGCGATGGGGCCAGGCATGGGGGCGGCGTATCGCATCCAAGTTCCGTTACTTCCGCGAGCACCCGGCCGATGCCAACCAGATACTCGCCACGGCGCAGGAGCCGGGAGCGCTGCCAGGCTTCACACCCACCAGCATCGAAGCGTGGGCGCGGCAGAGATGCCAGCTTTTCCAATGAGAGCGAGGTCATCGCCTTCTTGAAACAATAACCAGATGAGTTTCGAGAAAGCGATCCATATCCCCTATTAACCATCGTTTTCGAGGAGACGAACGAGACCGATTGCAGGCGCGGCAATAGCTTGGCATTTCCTCCGCATGGGAGAAGTAATCGGCACGTTCGAGCAGATGGTATTGCTGGAACCTCAGCATGAAGCCCTGCTGCGCGCATTACGGTTGTTGGCCTTTGAGCTGCATCCCGATTGACGTGACCCCAGTCTTTCAACCAGCGGCAACCAGAGACCGACCGGTGTTGTCGCGCAAGAGCGCAGGTGAAGC
>NZ_JBHZQU010000047.1:0-1020 GCF_042867205.1 Sphingomonas sp. NCPPB 2930
AAGTGACCTGAGCCCTTCGGATTGGTCCATTCTTTGTGAGAAATTCCCGGTTAGGTTTGGCAGGTGCCGGACGAGGGAATCCGCCGATGAAGAAGTCGAGGTTCAGCGAGCAGCAGATAGCGTTCATCCTCAAGCAGGCCGAGGATGGAACAACCGTCGAGGAGGTTTGCCGGAAGGCCGGCATATCAATCCAGACCTACTATCGATGGCGTAGCAAATACGGAGGGTTGATGCCGTCGGAGATGAAGCGCCTGAAGGTGCTGGAGGAGGAGAACATCCGGCTGAAACGGCTGGTGGCGAACCTCAGCTTAGACAAGGAGATGCTGCAGGACGTCATCCGCCGAAAAATGTAGGGCCTGGTCGAGCCCGGGAGATCGTCGGCTATTTGCAGGCGAGCTACCAGGTCAGCGAACGGCGAGCCTGCGGCGCGTTTCCGATCAATCGATCGACCCAGCGCTATCAGTCCCGCCGCCTCGATCAGGCCGGCCTTAAGATGCGGATCAAGGAGTTGGCTGCGACCCGTGTTCGCTACGGGTATCGACGCATCCATGTGCTGCTCCGGCGGGAGGGCTGGGAGATCAACCACAAGCGCACTCATCGGCTGTATCGCGAACTCGGGCTGCAGCTGCGCAACAAGACGCCCAAGCGCAAGGTGAAGGCGAAGCTGCGCGATGATCGGACGCCGGCGACGGCGCCCAACGAGTGCTGGTCGATGGATTTCCTGTCGGACCAGTTGTTCGACCGGCGCAAGATCCGGGTGCTGTCGATCGTCGACAACTTCACCCGTGTGTCGCCAGCGCTCGATGTACGGACAAGCTATCGCGGATCTGACGTGGTCGAGACGCTCGACCGCATTGCCGTGGCACATGGTCGTCCGCAGCGCATTCGCTTGGATAATGGCCCGGAGTTCATCTCGAAGGATCTCGACCTGTGGGCGTATCAGCATGGTGTGGTGCTCGACTTCAGCAGGCCTGGAAAGCCGACTGACAATGCGTTCGCGGAGGCGTTCAACGGCCGGGT
>NZ_JBHZQU010000048.1:0-363 GCF_042867205.1 Sphingomonas sp. NCPPB 2930
AAAAGTTATCAGTAAAAAGAAAGGATTTGCTAATATTGTTCGTTTAGACAAAACTGACGGACGAATCAATCTTGAAACGATTACAGATAATCAACTGGTTACAGTAACAGAAGGAAGTCCTTTTTCTGAAGGAAAACAAGATTCGATTTGGATTGATGGGAATTATGCTAAGAAGAATCAATTACAGATTGGAGATTCAATTTCTATTTCATCAAGGGGGAAACAGATAGATTTAGAAATTGTAGGATTTGTTCAGGCGACAGATAAGATTTATTTTACAGGTAGCATGGAATATATAGCTCCAAATCATGACAATGATGCCTATGGTTATATTGCAGATAATGAAATCGCAAAAGGAATTCT
>NZ_JBHZQU010000048.1:387-1010 GCF_042867205.1 Sphingomonas sp. NCPPB 2930
ATCAAAAAAGTTTAACTGAAATATCAGAAGCTACCGATCGAGTTGGGCAAATTAGAAACTTATCTTACTTATTTTCTTTTATCTTTATTTTGTTAGCTATTTTGGCTATGTTTACAACCATTCAGCGTTTGATTGATGGCCAAACAAAAGAGATTGCTGTATTAAAGGCTTTAGGTTTTTCAAATCAGGCTATCAGTTTACATTATATTTTATTTGGCTTAGTAGTAAGTTTATTAGGAAGTTTTGCAGGCTTTGCTATTTCTCCCTTGATGTCATGGTTTGTACTAGAAACTCAAAAGTCAATGTTTACACTTCCAAATTGGCAAATCTCTTATTCATCTTCATCAATAGTCGTTGGTATTGTAGTCATTATTATTTGTGTTTTAGCTGCCTATTTAGCTTCTAGAGAGTCAGCTAGAGGCTTACCAGCAATATTTTTAAGAGGTAAAGAAAAAGTTGCTAAATCTGTCTTTGTAGAAAGATTTTCCTCTATCTGGCAACGAATTTCTTATCCTTCAAGATGGGCAATTCGGGATGCCTCGTTTAATCGTATTCGAGTTTTGATGGGAATCGTGGGAGTTGCAGGAAGTATGATGTTACTGATTGCTGGAATTGGTATGCCT
>NZ_JBHZQU010000049.1:0-848 GCF_042867205.1 Sphingomonas sp. NCPPB 2930
TAGGTATCGTGGACAAAGCTTGACGTCGTGGTGCGCCACTGATTCAAGGCTGCCTTTTGGAGGCAGACTTGGGCGAACGGATCGGTTTGTCGGATGAGGAATGGTCGCTGATCGGGCCGCTGCTACCGGCCGAGCGTGGACGAGGCTGTCGTCCCGCTGGTGACAATCGGCCCTATTTCGAAGGCATGATGTGGATTGCGCGGACGGGTGCGCAGTGGCGGCATCTGCCGGAGGAATATGGCAAGTGGAATAGCGTGTTCCGCCGCTACCGTCGCTGGACGACGACGGGTGTGTTCGACGCCATGCTGGAGACGCTGGCCGGTGCGGTGGAACGCGATGGCCGCGCCGACATGATCGACAGTACGGTCGTCCGGGCACACCACTGTGCCGTGGGCATAAAAAAGGGACTGGTGCGGCCGAGGCGCTCGGTCGATCCTGCGGCGGCTTTACCACCAAACTCCACGCCCGCTGCGATGTCAGAGGTCGTCCGCTCGCCTTCGTCCTGACGCCGGGTCAGGCGCATGACACGCAAGGCTTTGGCCCATTGATGCGCATGATCGCCGACCGCATCGACGCGCTACTTGCGGATAAAGGCTATGACAGCGACGCGGTTCGCGACACCCTGGCCAGCATGAACGTCGAGGCCGTGATCCCGGCCAGGCGCAACCGCCGCAACCCGGCGGCGCATGATCGGGTCAAGTATCGCTGGCGTAACCAGATCGAGCGCTTGTTCAACAAGCTCAAGAACTGGCGACGTGTCGCCACACGCTACGACAAAACCACCCAGTCCTACATCGGCTTCGTTAGCCTCGCCTCAGTCCTGCTCTGGCTACCCTTTGTCCACGATG
>NZ_JBHZQU010000050.1:0-842 GCF_042867205.1 Sphingomonas sp. NCPPB 2930
ACTAGGACAACGATGATAATGGAAGTTGTCGGATCTTCTTGACCTGGTTTTGCCAACCAGACATTGGTCACCAAGGAAATCATGGCGATGACCAGCAAGATGATGGTAAAAGGATTGATAATGGATTCGTAAATCTTTTTGAGGATACTGTCTTCTTGACCCTTTGTGATGGTATTTTCGCCATATAGGTCACGATTTTTCTCCACCTGCTCCTCAGTCAAGCCTGTTAGACTTGTCTTATAAAAAGATAGAGTTTCGTTTAAAGATGTATGAATAGCTGTTGCTAATCTTTCTTTTGTAGTTTTCATTGGTTTCTCCTATCTGTATGAATGATGTGTTTCATACACAGAGACCAATCACTTTATAAGGGTAGAACGACACAAATCAGCGATTGGCTGTGTATGTGCGGTTCCAGGTGATCGTCAATTTGCATCGTCTATCTCCTTTCTTTGATTTAAACAGTAGAAAATCCCACCATAAAATGGCAGGATTAAAAAACTAATTATCTGTTTTTCGTTCAAGCTTTAACTCCATAGGGCAATGTAATGAGCTTAGTCTTGGCCTTCGCGACCAGGACTGTTGACCAACGAGTAGTGTCTCCACTGCTTTGCGGTAGTCATCCGTATCCCTATGGTAGCCTCACCTACCGTTTTCGTCTTTCAGTATAAACCTTTAAAATTTAAAAGTCAATCATCTGAGTTGTTTAATTCTTAGATAACTATCAACTCTTTTGGAGCTAGGGTCAACAATTCACAACCTGTCTCTGTAATCAGGATATCATCCTCAATACGAACGCCATATTTGCCTTCGATGTAGATACCTGGTTCATCGGTCAAGGCCAT
>NZ_JBHZQU010000051.1:0-802 GCF_042867205.1 Sphingomonas sp. NCPPB 2930
GTTTGATCCCGCAATGTGGTGGTACGTTTGACCATCATGCATGGCGGGAGGAGCAATGGCGCAGGTTCTACACGGAGCGCCCGCACGACGGAGGCAGTCCGTCGAGCGATACAGCGGAGTGAAGAGAGCGTAAGGGCGCTGGCGCGACGACACGGGATTAGCCCGACCACCGTGCAGAAGTGGCGCAAGAGAGCGAGCGTCAGCGATGCCCCGATGGGGCCGAAGGCCATTCATTCCACCGTCCTCACGATCGAGGAGGAAGCGATGATCGTGGCGTTCCGGCGCCACACACTGCGGCCGTTAGCCTGCCCCCGCGTAGGCGGGGGACTGTCTCTACGGCCTCCAGCCGACGATCCCCCACCTGACCCGCTCCGCTCTACACCGTTGCCTGCAGCGGCATGGGATCAGCCGGTTGCCCGAGGTGGATGGCGACCAACCAGCCAGACAGAAGTTCAAGGCCTACCCGATCGGCTACTTCCACATCGACATCGCAGAGGTCCGCACCGGGGAAGGCAAGCTCTACCTGTTCGTCGCGATCGACCGGACTTCGAAGCTCGCTTTTGCCAGGCTCAAGGACAAGGCCAACGTTGCCGGGGCCGTCGCCTTCCTCGACGAGCTGGTCGAGGCGGTGCCCTATGACATCCACACCGTGCTGACCGACAACGGCATCCAGTTCGCAGACCTGCCGAAGAACCGTGACGGACCCACGGCACGCCTGCGCGGCCATCCCTTCGATCGCGCCTGCTGGCGGCATGAGATCGAGCATCGGCTCACCAAGCCAAACCATCCCTGGACCAACGGC
>NZ_JBHZQU010000052.1:0-799 GCF_042867205.1 Sphingomonas sp. NCPPB 2930
AGGGGGAGTGTTTACCCCGGACTCTGCAGGCGTTTTCTGGCGAGGAATATGTCGAGGGTGATCTCGAGCATGTTTTGGGTCTTGGAGGCGCGCTTGGTTCGGCGGTTGAAGCGAGCCAGCATGTCGCGGAACGAGGCGTTGGACGCTTCGATCAGATGCGTCTGCGCCTTGGTCTGCTGGTGGGGTTCGGGAGCGCCGATCCGCTGGAAGGCGAGGTGGTAGCAGGAGTTGGCGTCGGTGAAGATGGCGCTGATCTGACCGACGGCGGCCTTGGCCAGCGCGTAGATGGCAGTCGCACTTCTGACGCCGTTATCGCCCACATGATAGGCCACGACGCGTCGATGCCGGCGGCTGTACGCCGTCCAGATTACCGCTCGCTGCCGTTTTTTTGGATGTAGGCGTAGATCTCGTCCATCTCGATGACATCGGGCTCCCCGGTGTCGACCGGAGCGGCATATGCCAGTTTCTGCTGCAGCGCTGCATGTTCCTTGCGGATCCACTTGAGAACCGCGGCCGGTGATGCTCCCAGCACCCGGCCGATCGCCCGGATGCCCATGCTGTTCATGTACATCTCGATCGCCAGCGCCTTGGTCTCGGCACTGAACCGGGGTTGGCTGTCGGTGCAGTATCGACCGCACGCCCGGCACACATAGCGTTGATGCCCCGCCTTCCGGCCCCGCTTGATCAGGTCAGTCCCATCACACCTTGGGCAACGCATTCCATCCCCCCGCCTCAAATCACAGGAACAGACAAGAATCCACAATGCGGCCGGTGTAAACAGTCCCCCTGCAAGGGGAGG
>NZ_JBHZQU010000053.1:0-793 GCF_042867205.1 Sphingomonas sp. NCPPB 2930
CCACATGGTATTGCTCTCTTCTCGAGATATCTCTTCTATATGGTAGGCTAACATCTCTGCCATTTGAGAAAAAATAATCAGAAGCTCTAACAAACTATAATAATTCTTTTCTAGACTACCTACACCACTATATTCAATATCTTTGATTAATACTTGCTCTGCTTTACAAGATATACTACTATCTGAAAACTCAACATCGTATATATCATGTTGTCTATCTCTTAAATGCGTTGATAAAAAATCTCTACCTTGTTCTCCTATAGCAGCTACATTTTCCATACATTCTAATAATTGATATCCTAAACAAACTTTCATATCCATTACCAAGCAATCAAATTCAATCACTTGGTTCGTCATTTTGAAATTTTGTAATTCTAATTTTAAATTTACCAATTCTTCTATAGCTTTTATCCCTGACTTTATCTCAAAATGGCTTAACCTATACTGATTTAATCTCACTCCCATTCTTTTCAGTATTTCACTTCCAAATAAATGAGCTAATACTATTCCATCTAATGTACTCAGGTGTTGCTGTATGATTTCAGATTGTTTACTAGACCACAAACCTTCTTGATGAAGAGACCCAACTCCTTCTAAAATATTTTTCAACTTAACTTCATAAGTCGTCTTCTTATGCCCTCTGCCAAAATAACGATTTTTATTGTCTCCAAGTAAATAATCTACTGTTAGCATATACTTCTCCAATCTTTTAAACTGACTCTATCTTAAACAAAAAAAGACAAGAAAGAATCCGTAATTTACGAAAACCTTCTTGCCTTTTTAGTATAAAATT
>NZ_JBHZQU010000054.1:0-293 GCF_042867205.1 Sphingomonas sp. NCPPB 2930
GAGGTCATTAGACCGAATAGTGACGATGTTATTTTGACTAAATTGTGGAGTTGAACTATGAGAAAAGAAGAAATATTTAGATTACTAGGAGTATCAGATGAAACTGAATTGGAAAGCTTGTTGGATTGTAAATCAGTTGAATATGCCGATGTAATTACTGAGGAAAACTATTTTATAATTAATCGTGAAACATCTAAGTATGGGATGCCATCGATTGATCGTAGCGGATTTGAAAATAAAAAACATAAGTTGATTGAATTATCAGCATGTTTAAATAGATAACCCTATGTTTG
>NZ_JBHZQU010000054.1:373-779 GCF_042867205.1 Sphingomonas sp. NCPPB 2930
CATTTCTAACTAGAGAAAGTTTAGATACTTTTGGAAGCAAGAAGAGAAAGAAATTAAAGGATCCAGTCAATTGGGAATGTGTTGCTTCAGATATATTTGCAAAAAAATATTTTCATAGAGGACATATTATTGGTCATTCATTAGCCAATGAACTTGTGAAAAAAATTTATAATAAAAATAAGAGAATTTTATTTGTTCAAACAGCATGGAGTAACATGAATTCTCAAGGTCTTAATACCTTTAGTCAGTCTTATTTCGAAAATATACTTGAAAAAACCATAGAAAATGGGAAGAACATTTTTTACAAATCAAAATTAATTTATAAAAATAAAATTGACAAAATACCAAATGGTATTCAAATTCAAGCTATCTCTATTGATGAAGAAATATCTATTAATGTTTTTAT
>NZ_JBHZQU010000055.1:0-777 GCF_042867205.1 Sphingomonas sp. NCPPB 2930
ATAGATAGTAGATTTAACATAGAGGGTGAAGGAATGGATGATATATTAGAAAATATAAGTAATCAGATACGAGACTTACGAGCTTCAAAGAAGATTACACAGCAAGAATTAGCAGAAAGAACAAATCTAAGCGTTCCTTATATCAGTCAGATAGAAAATAATCACAGAAATATCTCTTTGGAAACTTTTGTGAAGATTGTTGATGCTTTGGAAGTTCCATTGAGTGATTTTTTCTTACCTTATTCTGTGCCACAAGATACAGAAATGATGGAACTATTATTGAAGATTCAGAGACACCCACAGCATAAGATGATTGTTCATAAGGTTATGGAAATACTTGAATTAAGCCAAGATAGTTAGTGTAAAATAAAAAGCAACTAAAGTGTAATTTATCCGAAATATACCTAACCGTAGACAGTTACTTTAGTATCTATTGCTATTTCAATCATACTTCAGATTGTTATAGTCTCTTTTGAAGTAATTTTTAATAGTAATCTGTGGGTCAGGTAATTAGAAATTATTTGTACTTTTTGTATATTGTGAGGATTAGAGGTTACATTATTCAGATAAGAATGAGAATTATTTTTCTTTATTGAAGAAGTCGATTAAAAAACAAAAAGAAAAAAGAAAGCACTGAATCTAAGTATCCAGTGCTTATCTATTACTTTAAAAAACGTGTTACTAAATCCATTCCCCATTAGCATTTACAGTATAACCGTCAACTGTTGTGCTAACTGCTAATGCTCCTGAGCTATAAGAGTAGTACCACTTAGTGCT
>NZ_JBHZQU010000056.1:0-257 GCF_042867205.1 Sphingomonas sp. NCPPB 2930
TTCTAAAGAAACACTCTTAGGGACTTTTTCCAAGAGTAAATTTTATAAAGAGGTGTATTATGAAAAAAGTTAAGTTGCTTGGTATTTTAGCGCTCTCAGCAGTTGTCTTAGGTGCTTGTTCTTCAGTTCCGAGTCAGTCAGGGTCGAATTCTGACAAAACCGAACAAACTGATAAGAAAGAAGAATCAGTCAAAGAAAAAGTTACAAAAGATGCTGAAACTTTATTAGATGCAGTTTTGACTACGGATATTGCTAAG
>NZ_JBHZQU010000056.1:267-714 GCF_042867205.1 Sphingomonas sp. NCPPB 2930
CAAACTAGTGAAAAGGTAAAAGATGATGGTCTTACACCAGCCTCTACCTATTCTGTTCAATGGCATGCTGATTTCCCTATTGAAACACCAGAAGAAACAATTACTGGTTTTTTAAAAGTACGACGAAAAATGTTCCAAGAGATTGGTTCTTACTCTATTAAGGATGTTAAGTTAGATGAATCAGGGAGTTCAGCTACTGTAACTTTTACATCTAAAAAGTTGCATTCTAAGGGCTTGGCTTCTTCAACAAGAGACGTTTTAACTACTCTAATTGGAGGGATTGACAACTTAGGTAAGTACAATACTGCGGGATCAAATGTTGATATTAAACGTTACCAAACATTAATTTCATACTGGATTTTTGAGCATCTGTTTAGGCATGATTTTACTATCTATAACGATGTTGACCCTAACTTAGCGTATACACCATTTACTACTGGAGATTTT
>NZ_JBHZQU010000057.1:0-695 GCF_042867205.1 Sphingomonas sp. NCPPB 2930
ATGGTATAATTATCTACGATTTATATTTATGTAATGAAGTTTAAATGACTTTTTATTGCTTAAAGTAAATTATAAAATAAAGGAGTATTTAAAGTGAAAAAGAAAAACACAATTATTACGGCGCTTATAGCACTGTTTATATTCTTTACTGGTGTAGAGTCTGTGTCAGCAGACCATGTAATTAATAAAACTGAGACCGAAAGAATTAGTAAACTAATAAATGGTATTACAAAGTATCAAAAAGACACTTATGATGAACAATTTAGTGGTTTTAAAGTTGCACGAAATAGTGGAGTATTTTATTGGGGGAAAAATGGAGAACTTGCTTGGTATCAACCTGAAGATGAAATTATATTAGACCCTTTCAATGTAATCGAATATGAGAAAATACATTATGGTTCCCCTTTTTATGATGCTGTTTTAGCCTGGAGTGTCTATATTGCTGAAACAAACCGCCTTAGAGGATATGATAGTTTTGATAAAATCAAAAAAGAGTTTGATAAAGACAAAGAGGAACAAGCAAAGAGACATAAAGAATACATAGAACAACTTAAAGAAGAAAGAAGAAACAGGTCAGAAGAAGAAAAAAGAAAAGAAGCTGAGTATAGAGAAAAATTAATTGCAGACAAAGATTATGCAAACCGTGAAGATTTAAAATATATTGGAGATGTTCTCAGAAATCATTGGGGTATATT
>NZ_JBHZQU010000058.1:0-329 GCF_042867205.1 Sphingomonas sp. NCPPB 2930
CTAAAATTTCTTCTCTAATAACATCTGTCAAGGGAGTAATCACTCCTTGGTATTCCGCATAACTGGAAATCGTCAACATCTCCTCTAGGGCACCCTTGGTTACCAAACTAACAACTTCGTGTTCATCCTTAACGATAACACTCATCCGTCTACGTTCAAAATCAAAGGGAAGCTCATCTATTTTTTGAAAAGTTTGAGCCAGATTTTGCAAGAGGGCGTGTTCTTTTGCTTCCTTTTCAGTCCGTTTGATGATGGCTCTGTCCATCAAATTTTTCAAGCCCGTTTGAAAATAAGAATTGAGATAAGCTCGTCTCAAGACGGTCAAATCC
>NZ_JBHZQU010000058.1:339-647 GCF_042867205.1 Sphingomonas sp. NCPPB 2930
TCTGTACACAAAATATCAATCGCCCCTAAGTCCTGTATGGCATTGAGTTTCTTGATAACCACTTTTTCCTTGGCCATAATGATGGAGCCTTTTGCTAGACTGGCCGTGATAATCATAGGAAGCATCTCAGGTGTAAGCCCAACACCAACACTCAAAGCAAATACGCCAGCTTCCAACCAGTCGCCATCTGTTAAACCATTGGACAAGAAAACGATGGGCACCATGACCAGCATCAAACGAATCAAGAGCCACGAAATACTATTCATTTCTCGCTCAAACGAAGTAGGCTCGTCATAGGTGTTCAAAGT
>NZ_JBHZQU010000059.1:0-632 GCF_042867205.1 Sphingomonas sp. NCPPB 2930
CATACGGATAAATTTTTGGACAGATTCAAAGCTCTTTCATGGGATTCTCCATCGCATACAGTAGTTGCACATATTTCAAAAGATGGTCATCATTATATTCATCCAGATACAAAACAAAATAGATCAATTACTGTGAGAGAAGCAGCTAGATTACAGGGATTTCCAGATAATTACTATTTTTTAGATTCTAGAACCAGTGCTCTTACTCAAATTGGTAATGCAGTTCCTCCAATTTTTAGTAAAAAGATGGCTGATGCGATTTTGACATTGGAATTTAAATAAAAATCAACATATGTTCAATTTCTAAACGATGAACATATGTTGATTTTTTTAGTTACAAAAGATCAAACGCAGCAAGAAGTTGAGGAGCTACAGCATTCCATATTGTTTTTAAGGTATCAAATTGAGGAAAATTATGAGCATCATGCATTAATGTATTTAAATGCTCTGTTGCTCTTATATTTGAAAATTCGTCAATTAGGCTTTGAACTCTATTTTGGGCTATTTTTCCTTTTCTAGAAAGCAGTCGAACCATGGTTTCATACTTAACTTTATACGAAAGTTTGTCAACTTCATTTTCGGCAGTTAGTGTTTTTGGACGATTATTTTCTATTATTAGATTATGAGTACTT
>NZ_JBHZQU010000060.1:0-285 GCF_042867205.1 Sphingomonas sp. NCPPB 2930
AGTATAGCTGAAATAGAGGATGCTGGGGAAGGTAGCTTATTTGTGTACAATCCAAAAGAGGGGATTTATCAACCTGCTTGGGATATAGTTCCTAAATTAGTAAGAAGATTAGAACCTTCTTTTAGGAGTGCTGATATATACGAGACTATTTGTGCACTAAGTTGTAGCTGTAAAAATGTAAGTATATATCAAGGTTTACGTTACATAGCTTTAGGGAATTGTATTTATGATACTTATTATCGGTATGGAATGAAATACAGTCCTTCAATTGTGTTTACACATAAG
>NZ_JBHZQU010000060.1:337-623 GCF_042867205.1 Sphingomonas sp. NCPPB 2930
CGATTGGTCTATTGATTCTTGGTTAACTGAGTTGTTTAATAATGATGCTGAACTAATTCGCTTAGCATGGCAAACAATTTTGGCAGTGATAAGTGGATATGCTGACGAGAGAATTATTTGGCTGATTGGAAAAGGAGGAACAGGTAAGGGTAGTTTCCAGGAGTTGTTAATTAACTTAGTAGGTAGGAGTAATACAGCCTCCATGAAACTAATTGAATTAGATGGCAAAAACCGTTTTGCCACTTCACAGTTAATAGGTAAACACTTAGTTATTGGAGATGATAAT
>NZ_JBHZQU010000061.1:0-623 GCF_042867205.1 Sphingomonas sp. NCPPB 2930
ATCAATTTGAAATTAAAAGACATTATTAGTATTGAACTTGTCGAGGAGGTGCTCTATGAATCAGCTTGAGTTTCAGCGTAATCACCTACAAATGGACTATTATAGCGAGAGCTACCAAGATTTTGAACGTGACTTCTACCGCTACTCTAACATGAATATTCCATTGACCTTCCTAACTGATGATATCCTAAAAACAATGGCGACTTCACGTAAGAATTACTTTGTCCTCAATAAGGAAAAGTCCAGAGATAACCGCGATCACTTCTTCATATTTGAAGTAAGTACCGTAGATGAGAATCCGCTAATCTATCATTATACATATAAGAAAACTACAATATATTTAGCAGAAAAATAGGAGCAGTTCAATTGACTGTTCCTATTTTTAATATTCATAAAATCTAAAGTCTTTATACTCTTTAACAATGGAGTCGCCAACCAGAACAGACTATACTGACCAGCGACTACCTTAAATTTAATGTTTCAGATTTATTTTCTTATCTCTAATTTCATAAACTACATCTGCTACATTTTCGAGTAATCGTTTATCGTGGGTGATAAACACGATAGTTCCGGTGTACTCCTTCATTAGTATTTCCAAAGCCTCTAAACTTGGTATGTCAAGG
>NZ_JBHZQU010000062.1:0-610 GCF_042867205.1 Sphingomonas sp. NCPPB 2930
CCAAGTCTGCCTCCAAAAGGCAGCCTTGAATCAGTGGCGCACCACGACGTCAAGCTTTGTCCACGATACCTAGGTTGCCGGACCCTATGATGAGTTTGATAATGGGCAACCCAAGGCCGCTGCCGACACTCCAACGTCGATCTGGGGCGACCTTTATCCATCGGGCTGCATCAGGAAGGCCAATGGCGAAATCCAGCCAGCTGATGCCGGTCGCGGCTGCGATCTGTCGAGCGAGGCGCAAGCCCGCCACCCTGACGCACCCAGCCCGGAGTCTCGCTTCAAGGACCATATGGACCAAGGCGCTGATCAGGTTTTCATCGACGTAGATGCTTACGGGCATTTCGAGGAAGATTTCAGCCCGGACCATCCAATGACGATGGCTCAGGATCGTGCCAATCGCTTGGCGCGCATGGGCTTGGCGATAGACCGATTCGGGTTGGTACTAGAGTCTGTTATGGACTTGAGAGGTTTGCTGATTCATCCAAGGTGGGATGAGCATTTGCGGCAAGCCGTATCCATCTGACGTCAGCGACGAGGAATGGTTGCTGGTTGCACCGTACCTACTGCTGCAACGCGAGGATGCCGGGCAGCGGGAGCATGACCTGCGGGA
>NZ_JBHZQU010000063.1:0-607 GCF_042867205.1 Sphingomonas sp. NCPPB 2930
TAAGAATATGCAGACCTTAGCAGGTGTGAGTGCAAACGGATTTTCAACAGAGGGTTTCTATGTTGGATTCCTCTTACTCTTGATTTTGGTTCTTGGGGTTTATGTTGCCTATACGGGACTGATAAAGAGAGAAACCACAAAGGCAATTCATGCCATTATGAATTTTGTGCTGGTGTTTATCCTATCGGCTTCCTTTATTGCCTACGCTCCCGACTACATTAAAAAAATCAATGACTTTTCATCAGACATCAGTAATGCCAGTTTATCACTTGGCACGAAGATTGTCATGCCCCATTCCGATAGTCAAGGCAAGGACAGCGTGGACTTAATCAGAGATAGCCTGTTTTCCATACAGGTTCAGCAACCGTGGCTACTGCTTCAATACAACAGTTCAGACATTGAAAGTATCGGTATTGACCGTGTGGAAAGCCTGCTCTCCACCAGCCCAGATTCCAACAATGGCGAAGACAGAGAAAAAATTGTTGCGGTAGAAATTGAAGACAGAAGCAATACCAATCTAACCATTACAAAGACCATTAACCGTTTAGGTACAGTCTTCTTCCTATTTGTCTTCAATATTGGGATTTCCATATTTGTATTCCTATTA
>NZ_JBHZQU010000064.1:0-597 GCF_042867205.1 Sphingomonas sp. NCPPB 2930
GTACTGCCCCATTAATAGCAAAAGAATTGATATTTGAATAATTAGGTTCATTCTTACTCTTTCGATTATCTACCTGACCATCGCTATCAAGCTTCTCTAATTTATCTTTATAACCTTTATACTCAATTAAAACCGGTCAATAATCTGTGTGCTTATCTTGTAGTAATAATTTTGCATCGGGAAGATTCCCACCTTTACCACCATTCTTTGAAGCATACTCCAATAATGCCTTATCGATTTCAGAATTTAATGTTTCTTGTTCTAATTGATAATCTAAATCATAAGATTTCAACAGACCATTGACTAAATCAGCCACCATAGGCTCAACCGACTGAATTTTTGCTTTCCCTCTTGCCATTTGCGGGAACTCCTATCGTATTGTTAAAGTATACATTTTTTCTATTATATCATGTTTAAGCACTAATTAAACATGTATTTATAAACTTAAAAATATAAAACCAGTATCAATAGTGATACTGGTTTAAAAATTTTTAAAGTATTACCTATAACTAGCCCTAGATTTTTTTACTATTATTTTTTTTCCTATTATCTTATTAATAATATTACTAACATCATTTTCGCTTAATGAGCATTTAG
>NZ_JBHZQU010000065.1:0-287 GCF_042867205.1 Sphingomonas sp. NCPPB 2930
AATACTTCACACCTTGCTTAATGGATTCTTCTGTACTCAATGAATTAGGTGGAAGACCGAGGGATTCCGAGGACTGCATAACATCTTCCGCAGTACCGCCCGATTCCACCTGTATAATCGCAAGAAGTATGTTGACATATTCTTCAACGCCATATTCTTTGGCATATTTTTCTACCATAGGCTTATGAGCCAGCACTTCTGCGGAAACATTCACACCTCCATAATGAATATTGGAAATTCCGCTGTCCTGTTCATCTGAAAATAAAATGGCAACAAACAGAAGCAGT
>NZ_JBHZQU010000065.1:341-597 GCF_042867205.1 Sphingomonas sp. NCPPB 2930
AAAAATCGGACTTAACTGCTGGACGCTCTTGTTTGGCTTGTTGAGATTCCTTATATGAAGTCTGAATATTAGACTGTTTTGAGGTCTGTTCATCATGATATTGTTCTTGTCTTGTAGTCGGTCTTTCATGAACAGAAGAAGCAGGCTGTTTTATCTGTTTGACCTGTTCCATTTCAGAGCGACGCTTCGCAATGGTTTTTCGCCTTTGTTCCTGCTGTTCCTTGCGTCCACTGGCTCTGTCCGCGTTGGTTTGAGA
>NZ_JBHZQU010000066.1:0-573 GCF_042867205.1 Sphingomonas sp. NCPPB 2930
TGATGTCTACAACCGTATTGATAAAAAGATTCGTACAGTAAGGGCAAACATCGATGTTCAGCTAGAACGTTTGGATAGAGAGAGTCAGGTAGATCTTGAGAATGCAGAGCCAGAGGAATTAGCTCCAGAATTGTCCCAGACCTTAGCCAATATTGCCATTGACCATCAAGCCATTTTAGACAAGATTGCTACCTCTGCTGAGGGTGATAAGGAAGAATTGACTGCCATCCATACTTTGAAGATGGAGAAATTTCAAACGATTTTAGAAGGCTATTTAAAGATTAAGGCCAATCCTAAAAACTATAATCGGGCAGAAGAACGCTTGCAACAAGCTAAAGCAGCCATCGAACAATTTGACCTTGAGCTGGACCAAGTCTTGAGAGAACTCAATGAAACAGATATGCGTGATTTTGATATCAGTCTGCGCATTCTCGAAAAAGATCGTAAAGAATAGGTTATACTCTTCGAGAATCTCTTCAAATCACGTCAGCTTTGCCTTGCCGTACTCAAGTACAGCCTGCGGCTAGCTTCCTAATTTGCTCTTTGATTTTCATTGAGTATAAAAATATTTTA
>NZ_JBHZQU010000067.1:0-565 GCF_042867205.1 Sphingomonas sp. NCPPB 2930
AGTTTAATGTCGGAACAGAATTGCTGGTCAACTGGACACAAGAAGCCAAGGATGCTTTTGGTGCAACAGAGGTCAATAAGTCTCTTCGCCACAACATCATCCCTGCCAACCAAAAAGTCAAAGAAATCGTCAAACACAAAATTGGACTCTTCATGAATACAGGTGAGCCGACCAATTTGGGGTAAGCCTATGAAGAAATACTTATTGCTCTTAGCTGGGCCGCCAGCAACAGGGAAAAGTTATTTGGCCAATTTGATTCAAGACGCTCTTCCACAAACCTATACGGTTTCGCCTGATGAGTTTAAACAGGACATGGCAGAGAGTGTTGGTTTTGACAATCTCACGGAAAAGGTTACATTGGAAAAGCGTGTTTGGGAGTATTATTACCAGGCCTTGGAAGTTTATATGGGTGGTGGTAAGCAATTTGTCTTGACCGAGTATCCTTTTTCATACAAGCAAAAGGACAGGCTCGAAACTTTAGCAAATAAATTTGATTATCAAGTTATCACGATTCGGCTCGTAGCAGATTTTGATATTCTATGGGAACGCCGGATTGCGCGTGACT
>NZ_JBHZQU010000068.1:0-562 GCF_042867205.1 Sphingomonas sp. NCPPB 2930
CCGCATCCGCGAACTGGAGCGCCAACTCGGGCGCAAGACGCTGGAGGTCGAGATCATGAAGGAGGCGCTGGAGCGCTCGCGCCCAAAAAAAGCGAGCTTGCTCATGCACTCGCCGTTGCCGGAGACTATCCGGTGAGCCTGGTCGCCAGCACGTTCGGCGTCGGGCGCTCGACGGTGTACGACCGCCTGGCCGATAGCACCAAGGCTCGCGGGGCGTACTCGAAGGCCGAGGATACCGATCTGCTGCCGCGCATTCGCCAGATCGCCGCGCAGCGGCCAACATACGGCTACCGCCGCATCACGGCGGTCCTCAATCGACAGCAACGCGCCGAAGGATCGGCGCCGGTCAACCACAAGCGCGTCTATCGAATCATGGCGGCGGGCCGCCTGCTGCTGGCGCGGCGCTATACCGAGCGGGCCGACTACGGCCATGACGGCGTCGTGGTGACGATCCGCTCGAACCTGCGCTGGTGCTCGGACGGCTTTGAGTTCACCTGCTGGAACCGCGAGGTCGTGCGCGGCGCCTTCATCATCGACGCCCACGACCGCGAGATCATCGCCT
>NZ_JBHZQU010000069.1:0-558 GCF_042867205.1 Sphingomonas sp. NCPPB 2930
AACGAGATTAAAAAGACCTTAGCCTTTTTTGGTGTAGACCCAGAGGACGAAAACAATCAGAAGCGATTGCGTGATTTGGAAAACGTGCAATGCCTTATCAGTGATTTATATGGTCGTGTCGGTGTGATACAGTTCCACCCTGTATTTGAAGAACTGCTCCATGCCTTTGATACCAGACCACCTGTGCGAAAAGAGGTGTAAATGTGAAACCATCAATAGTAAACAGAATAAAATCAAACTGGACGCTGAAACGTCTAGGTAAAGTGGCAATGACAGTGGCTTTCACACTTGTGATTGCCATTTTTCTTTTAGCCATGCTGGGAACGGTGGTTCAAGCTGCGGGCTTGGTAGATGATACGGTCAATGTGGCAAATGAATACAGCCGATACCCACTTGAAAACTATCAACTGGATTTTTATGTGGATAATAGCTGGGGCTGGCTTCCGTGGAACTGGTCGGACGGGATTGGAAAACAGGTCATGTATGGACTATATGCCATTACCAATTTTATTTGGACAATCAGTTTGTATGTTTCCAATGCGACAGGTTACTTAGTAC
>NZ_JBHZQU010000070.1:0-553 GCF_042867205.1 Sphingomonas sp. NCPPB 2930
CCTTGGCGCTGGTGAGTTCCGGCCGGGCATTCTCGGCCTTCTCCGCGCCGACGAAGCGGGACTTGGCCGCATCGCCGATGGAGGCGACCGCCTCGATGGTGCCCGATCCGCCCTCTGCCGCCGCCTTTTCGAAGGCAGTGGTGCGCACGGTCAGGACCAGCTTGGTGTCGCTGGTTTTCACGGTCGCAATCGCATTGCCCGCATAGATGGGCCGGGTGAAGCTGTCCGGTCCCTCGACCGACAGGATGTCCGAAATCTGCATCACGTCGATGAGCGCAGCCACGCGCGGCGCGATGTTCTTGCCCGTCGTGGTCGACGGCGCGAGGAAGGCGTCGTGATGGCCCATCAGCTGCGCGATCAGCGGCGCGACATTCTCGGCGAGCGCGTTGGCATAGGCCGCGTCGTCGGCGACATGGACCTTGCCGACGCCGGCGATCTTCGCGGCGGCCTGCGCGACACCGTCCACGCCCTGACCCGCGACGATCAGGTGCACCTCGCCCAGCTTGGCCGCCGCCGTGACGGTCGCCAGCGTGGCATCCTTGACGGCCCCGCC
>NZ_JBHZQU010000071.1:0-548 GCF_042867205.1 Sphingomonas sp. NCPPB 2930
GCTATACTAACCACAATGAGATGAGCCGTTAAGAATTCTGCCATAATATGAAAAGAAGGTTTTCTATTTTTCTGCTTCTCTTTTTCTGAAACGGATATATGTGGGTTAGAGTCAATTACCTTATTTTTATATGTTTGCCATGCATTCTTATATTTATCTATTGGAGTAGAGTTATCAAAAGATTGAATAGCACTCTCAGGGTAAGTTTCAAATTCATAGTCTGATTCTAATACAGAATCTTTCGCTTTAATCTTAATTATTGACATATTCATGTTCCTTTTGTTTATAAACATCACACTGTATAGTGTATTTGAGCAATTGAATCTGTGATTCAACATGGCAACAACTTCCTATGTATTTCATGTAATCATAGGACTTTTCAACTATATTTTTTATTATTTCATACAATATAGTTACTCCTTTCTAGTAATTGAAAGGAACTTCATAACATCTGATTTCTTATAAAAAACTTTGCGAGTTCCTTCTATTGGTGGACAGTATCTGGTTAACCCCAAACGCTCCCATTCATGCAGAGTTACTAAACTAAT
>NZ_JBHZQU010000072.1:0-544 GCF_042867205.1 Sphingomonas sp. NCPPB 2930
TCCAGCTGTTCATCGACGCCTACAACCATGCCCGCCGGTTGAAGACGCTCCGCGGCCTCACACCCTACGAATATGTCACACGCATCTGGACAGAAAACTCGAGCCGATTCAAAATCGATCCGTACCGCCACTCCCCAGGACTAAACACCTAGCGGTTTGACCGCTTCCTCCACCATTTGATCCTTGCCTTCGTAGCCGCCGAACACGGCGAACAGGGGCGCGAGCGCCTTGGCTACGTAAGGTACGAGCGCCAGATGCGGTGTGTCCAGCGGGACCTCAACGAAGGCGTCGACGGTCGGCGTCGCAGTCGCCGCTCAGCCGAGCCCGATCGATCGGACCGGGTTGGCCCACCCCTGAATGTTTCGCCCCTCGAACGCAGTCCATCGGAAGGCGATCTCGGCCCGGTCGTCGGCGTTCCAGCCGGCAGCCGTGGCCATGCTGACGCCCACGGCAATCGCCTCAGCGATGCAATAGGCATCGTGGACAAAGGGTAGCCAGAGCAGGACTGAGGCGAGGCTAACGAAGCCGATGTAGGACTGGGTGG
>NZ_JBHZQU010000073.1:0-502 GCF_042867205.1 Sphingomonas sp. NCPPB 2930
CAATTTCTGACGAATCTGTCTCATATCCTCATCAATAGAAGATTTGGAAACATGGTATTTTCTTTCCTTTTGCGTGAGAAACACTGGTTGATTTCCTAAACCGATATCGAGGATAATATCCAAAATCCTTTCTTCTCTTGTCAGATATTCGTCGAGAGAAACTTCAAACGCGAGCTGTTTTATGGTATAGATTTCTTCCTCTGTCAACTCGATGAAATATCCTTGAGAGCGTTTCTGTTGGACAAATGGAAGCTGGTGTTCTTGCAAGTATTCATTGATTTCACCTATATCATTACGAATGGTGCGAAAACTCACATCATACTCTTCACTCAATCTTTCAACACTCACAGGAAGTTCGGAGATAATAATTTTATTTAATATGGCGGCCGTTCTTTCTTTCATTTCTCCCCTCCTTCTTGATACTTTAATTGTAAAACATTTGACGTTCAAATTGTAGTAGATATTTTTGCAACTAAAAAAGGAAGAAAAGTAAGCGTTTTCT